>JBPRGD010000081.1:0-70876 GCA_051428125.1 Candidatus Wenzhouxiangella sp. M2_3B_020 | reverse complement strand
CCGATGGTCAGCGAATTCTGTACCGACTGCGTCGATGAGGCCTCGGCGCGCCAGCGCGCAGCGTCGTTCGCGCCGCCGGTCAGTTGCGATTGGCCGAACGGACGGCCGGAATTTCCGATTCCGTCGGACCTCGAATGCCGTTCGAAGCACCGTGACGTGCTTCTGGTGAATCCGTTCAGGAATGAGCTGTTTTCCTACCGGCTGTATTTCGACCGGATGCTCAATCGGCACATTCTCCAGAACCGCATCATGTCCTCCGATGAGAGACGTGCGGCCGAAACCGTTGTCGATGTTCATCAGGCGCTGATGTCGGCCAACTTCGGGGGTTCGGTCAGCGAGGGAGACGTGACTTCGTCGCAATCGGCCGGTGTGCAGAACGACATGTCTTGTCCTGATGGAACCGCGCTCGATCACGTTCTGAATCCGGAACTGCGGGAATGGATGTTCGCGGAATTGGAGAATCAATATTCGCGGGTGATGGCGGCTTTTCGCAATCGAAGTGCCGGAGTCAGTACAAGCACCGGCATCAGCGCTTCGGTCGGTGGCGTGAGCCTCACGGTGGGTTGGTCCAGAGCAGAAGGTAACAGCCAGCCACCGGTGTTCGAGGCGGGGTTCGTCTTCGACTTCAGCGAAGTCGTCCGGGAGTCATCGATCTTTCGAGATACCATCGTATTTCGAGTCGATCGCGCCCGTTTCATACGGGGTGTGTTCAGCCTTGATGCGTCGTTCGACGAGGGGTTGAGTCGAGCCGCGGGTCGGCCCGTCACCCAGCTTCTTACCGGCCAGACCGTGATCGATAACCCCTGTGTCCAGGAGAAATTGAAAGAATACGCCGACAATAATCCGGTCCTCGAATTCAGAGAGGGCGGAGCGGGTGGTCCGTTGTTCGATTTCCAGGACATTACCCAGGACAATGGCGGGGAGCTTTGCACGAAACGACTGTGCGCGACCGTTTGCGTCGATGGACGATGCGCTTGTCAGTTCGAGGTCGTTGTGCTGACATTCTGCGATACGTAGCAAGGCGATCCTCGGCGTAAAGGCGCACCTGTGTTTTTCGTTCGCGGGGTGTACTCCCGCAAGAGAGACAGGACTGTCGAGCAGATGCAACGCCCTCCGCCACCCTTCCCCGAGAACGGGGGAGGGCCGGGGTGGGGGCTGAACGACATTGATGCCGGGGGACCGAGAAACGGCATCACTCGGCTCCGCAGGGAAGGTGGACGCGTCTTTCCTTCACGATCCTGCGCAGGCTTGTCCATCCATGGTTCCAGCGCGAGCGTCAACCCGGCATCCCGTCGCGGACGTAGCCGCGACCTACCGTATCGGGTCTCGGTGGGTGGGCGCTACGTCGCCGGCGAACCGCGATCTTTCACACTGCACGCATCTCCTCCCACACCCTCCCCCCCCGGCGGGCCGGGTAGGGCCGGGGTGGGGGCTGAACGTGCTTCGGCGCGGTGGACGCGCTCGGTAGCCAGGTTCTTTGGCCCACGCTCGGCGAGGTCGAAATCGAGGCGCGGTTCATCTGGTATGCGGCCGCAGTGGCCGTAGTCGCCCCGAAAGCGGCTAGCGCGGCGTGGCCCTGGCCGGCCGCGCGGCGCTTCGACGGAACGGCGCGGGCTTTCGAAACCACGCGATGACGCCGGCGACCAGCATGACGACGAGCACGATCCCGTTGATGGCGACGACGACCTGCCACGCGCGGCCGGTCGACGAATCGGTATTCCACTTGCCCGCGTGCAGCGGGTACAGCCAGTTGGCGACGCGATCGCCGGGCGGCGCCGTCGAGGCGTCGATTACCCGCAGCGCCCGGCCGCTGCCGCGGTCGAGGTGGATGAACGACAGTCCGTTCGGGTGAGCCTCGCCCGGCATCTTCTTGCGGACCAGCAGCACGCCGGTCTCGCCCATGTCGGGATAGACGAACGTGATCCGGCCTTCGGGCAGCACCCGGTCGGCCCGCATCATCAGCTCCGAAAGCGGCCGCTCGCTGCCGGCCTCGCTCTCGCGCTGCGGCGGCGCTACCAGCGGCTGCTGCACGGCGTCGCCGAACAGGCCGTTGAGCAGCACGCGCGTGGGCTGGAAGAACGCCACGCCGGTGCCGGCCGCGATCAGCACGAACGCCAGCGGGGCGGCGACGACGCCGAGGTTGCGATGGAACATCAGCATGCGCCCGCGCGAGGTGTCCTTCGGCTTGAGCGAGCGCCACCGGAACAGCGATTTCAACGGCCACCAGACGATGACGCCGCTGATCAGCAGGAACAGCAGCGCCAGTCCCAGCCAGCCGATCACCGCGGTGCCGGTCTCGCCGGCGAACAGGTGCAGGTGCATTTCGGCGAGTACGGCGGTCGGCCGCTCCCACCATGCCCAGCGGTCGACGACCTCGAGCGTGCGGGGGTCGACCAGCGCTTCGGTCTCGTCGGCCAGCCACACCTGGTAGGCCGCAAGCTCCGGCTGGGGCAGTTTGATCAGCCCGACCGGCGTGTCGAAACCCGCGCGGATCGTCTCGATGGCCCGGGCATGCTGCTCGGGCGAGAAGCCGGGCGGGGATCCGGCGAGCTCCGGGTGTTGCCAGCGCCAGAAATCGGTCTTCCAGACCAGCGCGATCCCGGAGAGGAACAGCAGCGCCAGCGGTATCGCGACCACCAGCGCGCCGTACAGATGCAGCCATCGAAGCAGCCGGATCATCCCCGCTCCCCGATCAGTACCGGACCGACCAGCTCAGCCGCGCCCGCGCGCCCGGCGCTTGGGTGAAGCGATCGGCACAGCATGCGAACAGCTGCGAGGCCAGCGGGAAATAGTCGTTGTTGAGCAGGTTGTTGACCGCCAGGCTCACCCGGCCGTAGCGGCCGAGGTCGGCGTTCAGCGAGGCGTCGACGACGGTGTAGGCGTCGATCGGGTTTTCGCCGAAGGCCAGCACGCGGTCGAACTCGTCGCGCTCGCCGGAATAGCGGCTCTGAATGCGCGCGGTCAACGTCGGCGTGATCGCGTAGTCGACGATGCCGACGATCTTGATCGGCGGCACGACGTTGGACGGCAGCGGCCGCTCCAGCGAGCCGTCGCCGTCGGCGTCGCGGTTGCCGTCGATCCACGACACGCTGCCGGACACGCGCAGACGATCGGTCACGCGGCCGTCGAACGTCGCCTCGATGCCGAACGTCTCCTCCGCCTGGCGGGCGATGCGCAGGTCGGTGGTGATCGTCGTGCCGAGATCGGACTCGGTGCGGAATCCGGCGATGGACGCCGAGTAGCCCGGCTGCTGCCAGCGCAGGCCGGCCTCGTAGTTCTGCACTTCGGCGGCCTCGAGCTGGGCGACGCTGAAGTCGGTGAACTCGCCGGCCTGCCGGAGAATGCGGCCGACCTCGGCCACCGAAAAGCCTTCCGAGTAGCTGACGAACGCGACCAGCGGCTCGCTCAGCTCGTAGCTGAAACCGGCGTTGAACGTGGTCGAGTCGTAGTCGGTTTCACCGGCCGGCACGGTGTCGCCCGAGAACAGCGCGGTGAACGACGGAAACGAAACGTCGATCTGCTCGTGGCGAAGGCCGCCGGAGAACTGCAGCCGATCGGTCAGCTCCAGCCGTGCCTGGGCGAAACCGGCAAGGCTGTCCTGCTCGATGCCCGGCGCCCAGATGCGGCCGTCGACCAGGGGCTGCGCGGTCTCGTCGGTCCGGATGTCGGCACCCCAGAGAATCTCGCCTCGCGATTCGCCGGCGAATCGAAGGGGCGTGGTGATGTCCAGCCGTCCGCCGTACTTGTCCGATTCCACCGTCGACTGGCCGCCGCCGGGGAAGAAACCCGGGAAGTAGTCGAAGATGTTCTGCAGCGTCTGGTAGTAGCCCTGCACGCGCACCGAGCTGCCGAAGACGTCGGCGTGGGCCCAGGACGCGTTGACGACGAGGTTCTCGTCGGACGGGTTCACCGCGCCGTCGGGCTGCGGCGCCTCGGCGACGCGGGTCTTGATGCCGGCGGCCGGGTCGCCGAGGATGATCTCGTTGAAGTCGGTGTCCTGCTCCTTGTCGTAGTACAGGATGCTGGCCTCGAAGCGCTGGGCGCCCTGCGTGTAGCCCACCTTTCCGAACAGGTTGACGATGCTGGAATCGGCGATGCCGCCCTGGCCCTGCGGGCTGGGTCGGATGCGGTCGCCGTCGGCGTCGAAGAACGAGTTGGTGCGCTGCACGTAGGCGTCGGCGATGAAGTCGACGTTGCCGTCGCGGCCCGAGACGGCCTGGTGGAAGTAGGGGGCCAGGCTGTCGCCGGGATGCGTCAGCGAGACCTCGGTGCCGGCCTCGGTCGCGAACTCCACGCCGCTTGCGGCCGGACGGCGCGTGACGTAGTTGATCACGCCGCCGGCGCCGCCGTTGCCGTACAGCGCCGAGGCGCCGCGGATGATCTCCACCGAATCCAGCGCGGTCAGCGACAGCACGCGCACGTCGTGCCGACCGTCGCGCAGCGGCGTGGAGATCGGTACGCCGTCGATCAGCACCGTGGCCTTGCGGCCGCGGATGGTCTGCTCGAAGTTCGACGCCGAGGCCGGGGCGGCTTCGCCCATGCCCGGGACCAGCAGCGTCAGCAGGCCGCCGGCGTCGTTCTCGAAGTCGGTGTAGTCCTCGATGGCCGGACGGCCGATGCGCGTGACCGAGCCGGGAAAGGTATCGAGATTGGCCGGCAGGCGCGACGGGCGGGCGGTGACGGTGACCGGCGCGAGCTCGGTCGCGTCGTCGGATTCGGTCGACCGGTCGTCCTGATCGTCGGACTGTGCGAGGAGCGCGGCGGGGGCCAGGAGGCCGAACGAAAACAGCGCGACCGCCGAAGCGGCCACGAGAAAGCGAATATTGCGAGGCATGAAGAAAAACCCTTTTCGATGATGCGATACGTGCCGAGAATGGTAACGGATACAAGAAGCATTCGCATTGATCCATCGCAAAAAACGCGACAATGGATCTGCTATCGGTCGGAAACGCGAACACGGGATCGACTTTCCGCCGGGCGTGCGGAGGCCGACGCGCAGCCCGCCGCCCCGGATTCCACCGGCGACCGGCTTCCGGCAGAATGTCGGCTGGCTCGGCGGACCGGCACCGCGCGTTGAACGCCGCCGATACCGCCTCGGTCGTGCTCATCCTGGAACCGTTTCATCATGTCGTTTTCGCTCGGCAACCTGTTCTCGCATCATCTCCGCCGCTGGATCCCGGAGCCGTTCGTGTTCGCGCTCGTGCTGACGCTGCTCGTCGGTGCGCTGGCCGTCGGGCTCACCGATTCGGGCTTCGACGACGTCACCGGCCACTGGTACCGGGGCTTCTGGATGCTGCTGGAATTCGGCATGCAGATGGTGCTGATCCTGACGACCGGCTACGCGATCGCGCTGACGCCGCTGGCCTCCCGCGCGATCGACCGGCTCGCGACGATCGCGCGTACGCCGGGCGCTGTCTACGTGCTGGTGCTGATCGCCGGCGGGCTGTTCAGCCTCGTGAGCTGGGGATGGGTGGTGCTGACGGCGGTGCTCGGCCGCGAACTGGCCAAGCGCGTCGACGGCATCGACTATGCATACCTGGTTGCCTGCGTCTACATCTCGGGCCAGCCGTGGGTGGGCGGCCTGTCGAGTTCCATCCCCTTGCTGCTCAACACCGACGGCAACTTCCTGATCGAATCCGGCGTACTGGACGCCCGCGTGCCGGCCACCGATACGCTGGGTTCGTTTCTGAACGCAGCGTACGTCACGCTGTATTTCGCAGTCGTGCCGCTGCTGATGTGGTGGATGCGGCCCGGCAGGCGAGCGGCGCGTTCGCTCGACGAAATGCGCGAGGCCGAGGGCGGTGCCGAGGAAAGCGTCGAGGCCGAGGCCGCGCGCCACCGGCTCGACGGCAGCAGCGTCTCGGACCGGCTCAACAACGGCGCGTGGCTGCAGCTGCTGATCGCGCTGGCCGCCGGGTGGTACATCGCCGGACATTTCGCCCGGAACGGGTTCGATCTCGACCTCAACATCATGATCTTCACGTTCTTCGCGATCGGGCTGGCGCTGCACCGCACGCCGATGCGCTACGTGGTCGCGATGAAGCGCGCCTGCGCCAACGTCTCGGGCATCATCTTCCAGTACCCGTTCTACGCCGGCATCATGGGCATCATGATGTTCTCGGGGCTGGGAACGCTTGTCTCGGCGTGGCTGGCCGACGGCGCGACCATGGATACGTTGCCGCTGATCGCGCAGTTCGCCGGCGCGCTGGTCAATTTCGCGATCCCTTCGGCCGGCGGCGAGTGGGCGGTGATCGGCCCGTCGCTGACGCAGACGGCGCTGGAGGTCTCGTCCCATCTCCCACCGGAGCAGCAACAGGCGTTCGTCGCGAAGGTCGCCATGGCCGTGGCCTACGGGGAGACCTCGACCAACTGCCTGCAGCCGTTCTTCCTGCTCGTGGTGCTGCCGATCATGGGCGCCGGCGTCGTCATCTCGGCGAGGGACGTCATGGGCTATCTCGTCATTCCCTTCGTCGTCGTCTACGCGACGACGGCGGTCCTGCTCACGGTCCTCGGGGGCTGAGCATCCCGGCCGACGCAGGCGTCCCCGACGCATCCAGCCAGGATGCGGCCGCCCGGTCGACCAGGTCCACGACCCGGTCCTCCGGGGTGCGCGCCAGGTCGGCAAGGGATGCGCCGTCCTTCAACAGTTCGGCGGTGATGTGCCAGCCCGCGCAATAGGCTTCCCGGGACATGCCCGTGACGCCGTCGCCCATCGTGAACCGGTTGACCGACTCGGCACCGGTTCTGTGGAGATGCGGCCGCAGGCCGGACAGGATCCGCCCGGCCTCGCGGGAACACCGCCGCATCCATGCCGGGTCGCCGTTCAGGAGGTCCGCGTCCGGGAGGGTCGGCAGCAACAGGCCGGTCGCATGCATCGCGAGTCCCTCGCTCAGCACCAGGCCGGCAACGCTTCCCGACGGCCCGACCCCGATATCGGACATGGATTGGTGGACCGCGTGAACCAGTTCATGGACCAGCGAGGACGACCTGTCCTGCGGAGCGGACTCGGCGGGCAGCGCGATGACGACGCTGCCGTCCGGCTGCGGCGCAGCGAACGCGTTGCCCTCCAGCATGCCCACGTAATAGAGTAGCCTGATCGCCGGCGGGTCGGCGTCGGCGGCCAGCAGTTCCATCACGGCGTCGAGCCGCTTCCGCGCGTCGAGACCGAGGGAACCGGCGCCGCCCCGGATTCGGTCGATCACGTCGGGATAATCGGGCCACGCTGCTTCGAGCATCGCCCGGGCCCTCGCATCCCGATCGGTCAGGCCGGGCGGCAGCGCGACGAAGTCGTAGTGCTTCTTCCAGATCGCGAACCGTTCGTCGGGACCGTCCGCACCCAGCGCGGCCTCGTAGAACTCGAGAAATTCCGGTGTCCTGTCGATGACCGCAAGCCCTTCGGCCGCTTCCGTGTCGGGCATCGTCCCGGCGAACAGGATCGCGAGGGCAAAGGCGAGTCGATGCATGATCGTTCGCGTTCGAGTGGGTTTCCGGTACCGTAGAAGCCGGCGGCAGCGCGTGCGCGTGGCAGAAGTCACGGACCCGACTTCAACGCAGCCGCCTCGGCCGGGCCGGGGATTCCAATCGGCGGCATCGGTCTCGTGCGGGTTGCTCAATCCCCCACGTAGCGGGAGAGTGCGGCTTGCCAGGCCGATGTCCGCATGGTTTCCAGCAGGGCGCGGTTGACGGGTTCCCTGAGCTCGCTGTCGTCGGGGAAGACCAGCGCGTAGTCGAGTCGCTCGACGCGCTGCGGAAGCAGCCGGATCCGGTCGTCGTCGCGCTGGTTGAGCGCGTGCGCGATCAAAGGCGCGTCGTAGAGCACTCCGTTGATCGCGCCCGCGGCCACCGCGTCCAGGGCCGCGTCAAGGGTGTCGTACTCGGCGAGGCGGTAGCCGTTGGCAACCAGCCACGCGGCGCTTGCCGACTCCGGCAGCGTGCCGACGCGCTGTCCTTCCAGTTCGTCGAGGCGCTCGATACCGGATCCGAGCTGGCTGACGGTCAGGCTCGACGTGATGGCGGCGGTGAAGCTGGAGATCACGATGATCGCGGCGAACATCCAGACCAGCGCGACGATCCGGCCGCCGACCGATCGCGGCGACTTGTCGCCGTAGCCCACCGTCGTCATCGTCACGGCCGCCCACCAGAAGCCGGCCGCGAGGCCCGGCCCGATGCGCCGGTCGAATTCCTCTGGATTGGTCCGGCGCTCGAACACCCATGCCAGCGCGCCGAAGCCCAGTAACAGCGCACCCAGCGACAGCGCGACCTTGAGGAAATCCAGCGAAACGAATCGTCCGGCAACGGAAAGCCAGCCGCTGGTCGGCTCGGCGCGAACGGCCAGGCCGTAGCCGGAGGTATGGAACGGATGGCTGAAGTCCAGCCGCTGTTCACGCTCCGAGGTCACGGTGTACGCGCCGAGCCCGACGTCGAACCGTCCCCCGGCAACGCCGTCGAGCACCTCGTCGAGTCCGGCCGGCTCGTAGCGGAATTCGCGCCCCAGCGCTTCGGCGCTCGCTTCCCAGGCGCGGATGCTGAGCCCGCTCCAGCCTTCGCTTTCGCGCATGGAAAAAGGGGGCGCTTCGCGGACGCCGACGACGAGCGTTTCTTCGTCGGGCCCGATCGCGGGTGCTTCGGTCTGCGCGAAAGTCGCGAAGGTGCTCGCAACCAACGCGATCGACAACACGTGGCGGCGTATCGGCATGTCGCCTCTCCGGGAGTTTGGCTGAAAAAACCAACATACCGCCGATGGAGCCGGGGGCGTTCACGCGCGCCGGACACGGCGCCTCGCCGCTTCGCCCCCGCGGCAATCGGTTAGGCTTCCGGTAGCCGTTCGGGCCGAAACCGGGAGATTCCATGACCACCACGCTGATCCATGCCGCCTGGCTCGTCGCCGGCCTGGTGCTCGGCCTCGTGCTCGTCCGCGTTGCCACGCGGTTCGGCGCCCGGATCGAGCGGATGATCTACGCCGTCGGATTGGTCGTCGTCGCTGCCGTCTATCCGGTCCTGGCGGGCACGACCGGCGCCGACGACTGGTTGATGGCCGAGATCGTTGCCGCCTCGGCGTTCCTCGTTCTCGCGGTGCTCGGGTCGATCCGATCGCCGCTGTGGTTGTCCGGCGGATGGGTATTGCATGCGGCGTGGGATTCGCCGGTCCACCTCGCATCGAGCGGGTCGATGTTCGTTCCCGTCGGCTACATCCTGGCCTGCGCGGGCTTCGATCTCGTCGTCGCGCTGGCGATCTACCTCAGGTACCGAAAGGCGCGGCGAGACGACGCCCCCGCCGAACCCGGCTGAGCATTGCGTGCCTGCGATCATCCGGACCGCATCGAAGCTTCTCCGGGGCGGCGTGCTCCGCGCAGCGGCAAACGAACCGCGCATCGTCCCGGCTCGCGACGCGGAAGGAGTCCGAGACCGATGCAACCCTGTTACCTTGAAGGATTGAGCATCGCGTCGATCCCGCGCGGGTCGATCCGGAGAGACGATCGCCGATGAAACCATCCGCCGCCAACTCCGGGTCCACGGCACTCCGTGCGGGTCGGGCGCACGATGGCGGCGGCGATTCGCCCCGACTCGGCGGAGCTGCCATGGGATTGCTGATCGCCCTGGCCTGGCTTGTGCTGTGGGGGGCGGCCACGGTGGCCGAATACACGCAGCACGCCAGCATCTGGTATCCCCCTGCCGCACTGACGTTCGCAGCGCTGACCGTCGTCGGATGGCGGGCGTTGCCATGGCTGCTCGCGGCGAACGTGGCGGCAACGTTCGCCCAGGTCGAGCTATACGGCCTCGA
Source organism: Candidatus Wenzhouxiangella sp. M2_3B_020 (assembly GCA_051428125.1). Lineage (GTDB taxonomy): Bacteria > Pseudomonadota > Gammaproteobacteria > Xanthomonadales > Wenzhouxiangellaceae. Next base: position 61,095 of record JBPRGD010000081.1, on the reverse strand, counting down.
TCTCGGCGCCGTGCGCACGCTGGGCGCCGGTCTCGTCGTGGCGGCGGCGCACCTGGGCGCCTACGGTATCGGCGCCTGGGCGATGCAGCGCCTCGGGCGCAAGGGAAATGATCGGCTTCAACTGATCATCATCGACTTCCTGCTGATCGCGGTACTCGCATCGCTGCTGGCCAGCACGCTGATCGTCTACGCGCTGGCCTGGACCGGCCTGATGCCGTTCACGGCCATCGGCGAAACCTGGATGCCGTTCTGGGTCGGCGACATGGTGGCGCTGATCACGCTGAGCCCCCTGCTCGGCGCGCTGCTGATGCGCTGGTCGCCGAATCGTGCGTTCCGGATCGAGCCGCTGGACGAAACGGACGGCAGGCCGGCGGGTCGACGCTTCATGGTCAAGATCGGCTTCAATGTGGTCTTCGTATCGGTGGCGATGCTGCTCACTGCCAGTGTGCAGACGCTGGAAAGCGCGTTCATCGTGTTCTTCCTGGTCATTCCCCAGATGTGGCTGACGTATTCCGAAACGCCGTTCCGCACCGCGCTCAGCATCGCCATCAACAGCGTCGTGATCGTCGCCTGGATGCACACGCTCGACCTCGGTTCGTTCGTGTTCATCTACCAGTTCGCGATCGCGATGGTGGCCACGACCGCCTACGTCGGCATCGCGATGCCGCTGCTGGTCGCCGAAACCAGCCGGCTCCGCAAGCGCGTCATGGTCGACAGCCTTACCGGGGCGGCCTCGCGCGATTTCCTGGTTCAGCAGGTCGGGATGGAAATCGATCGAAGCATTCGCAGCGGCAGCATGCTGTGCCTGATGGTCATGGATGTCGACGACTTCAAGCGGATCAACGACGAGCTGGGTCACCGGGTCGGAGACGAGACGCTTTCGAGGGTCTTCGAGATCGCGCGGGACGAGATGCGTGCCGGCGACGTGCTGGCCCGCTTCGGGGGCGACGAGTTCGTGGCGCTGTTGCCGGACACCGACCTGGACATCGCCGAGGAAGTCGCCGAACGGGTGCGTCGAGCGATTGCTTCGGTCGAGGTCGCGGAGGACCGACCGCTGACCGTGAGCGTCGGAATCAGCGAGCTCGTCTCCGGCGACGATTTCAGCGCTTTGTTCGATCGGGCCGACCTTGCGCTGTACGACGCCAAGCACGCGGGTCGAAACTCGGTCCGCATCCGCCGAGGCTGGTCGGCCTGACGCGGACGCGGAATCGAAGGCCGGCCATTTGCGGCCCGTGTTCCTTTCGTGATATACCCGGGCACTCACCGTACGAGGGGACGTCGCGTGATCCGATGGGCATGGATGCCGGCATGCGTCCTGCTGGGTTGCCTGTCCGCCGCCGCACAGGAGGCCCCCGAGCGGCTGCGCGTGGGCGGCGACGCGGCCTATCCCCCGTTCGAATGGCTGGCAGCGGACGGCGAGGTTCGCGGCTTCAACGTCGAGCTGATGCGACTTCTGGCCGAACCCGGTGGAACGGAACTCGAGTTCGAACTCGGCTCGTGGCCCGAAACGCTGGACAAGCTCGATGCCGGGCGGCTCGACATCGTCCCGATGTTCGTCTCCGAACAGCGTCGCCAGCGCTACCGTTTCACCAACGTCTACTACTACCAGACCCATGCGTTGTTCGGGAGGCCGTCGGCGGCACCGCTGGACGACCTGGATTCGCTGGGCGGGACGGATTTCGTCGTCGAGGCGCGATCGTTCGCCGCCGGACGGTTGCAGGGCGACGCCCGCCCCCCGGGCCTGCTGTTTTCGGACAACACGCGCGAAGCGCTGCGCATGGTGGCCGACGGCGAGGTCGAGTACGCGCTGCTTGCCGCACCGGTGGCCGCCGAGCTGATCCGTCGCAACGACTGGGAGCTGGAGCGCAAGTCGCCGCCGTTCTGGCCGCGCGGCTATGCCTTCGCCGTGCGCAGCGACCACGAGGAACTGGCGGCATGGGCCCAGTCCCGGCTGGTCGAGGTCATGTCCAACGGTGCCTACCTCGGCCTGTACCGGGAATGGAGCGACCGGCTGGAGCCCGGCGCCGGTTACGACGCCGGCTACGTGCGCACGATCCTCTGGGCACTGGCGATCCTGGTCGTCGCGCTGCTAGCGGTCGGGCTGTGGACGTGGAGTCTGCGGCGCCAGGTGGCCGAGCGGACGCGCACGCTGGACCGTGAACTCGGCCAGCGCAAGCGTGCCGAGAAGCAGGCGCGGGAACTGGCGCGCCGCGATCCGATCACCGAACTGTCCAATATCCGTCACTTCTGCGGCCGGTGCGAGCGCTTTCTCGAGGACGGCGACGGCGAAGTCATGCTGATCCGGTTGCTGGAACTCGAATCGGTGGTGCGCACCTTCGGCTACCGCATCGCCGAGCGGATGATCATCGGCTTTTCCCGCGCGCTGCAGACGACGTTCGATCCTCCGGTCGCGCACCTCGGCCGCGGCACGTTCGCGGTCTTCGACGCGTCCGGCAAGGCCCACGAGCGGCTGGACGACCTGCAACGGGCCGTGCGCAAGGGCGATGCGCCGGTCTACCCCCGCTTCGTGACCGGCTCGGCTTTCCACTCCGACGGCGGGGAGGACATCAACGCGCTGCTGCAGAAGGCGGAGCTGGCGCTGGCCGAAAGCGAGACCCGCCATCATCGCTGGACGCGCTACGGCACGCACCTGCAATCCGACCCGCTGGACCTCGAGGTGATCGACAGTGCCCGCGCCGGGCGCCTGGACGGGCTGGGTTTCGTGTGTCAGCCCCAGGTCCGGCTCGGCGATCGCCGAATCGTCGCCTGCGAATTGCTGGCGCGCTGGGAGCATCCGTCGCTGGGGTCCATCGAACCGGACCGGTTCGTGCCGCTGCTGGAGAACGCGGGCCTGATCGGCGAGTTGACCGACCTGGCGCTGGATTGTGCGCTGGATTTGTCCGAGCGACTGCGGAACGCCGGCGTGGACGTGGCGGTCAGCGTCAACGTCAGCGCACGCGACCTGCTGAACCCCGATTTCGGCGAGCGCGTTTCCGGCACGATCGCAGCGCGCTCGGTTTCCCCCGGCGCGCTGAAGTTCGAGATCACCGAGACCAGCCTCGTCGGCGATCCGGAAAGCGTCCGGGCCACGCTGGACAGGATCGCCGCGGCCGGCGTCACCGTCGCGCTGGACGATTTCGGCAAGGGCTACTCGTCGCTGGACTACATCAGTCGATTCCCGATCCGCGAAGTCAAGATCGATCGGCAGTTCGTCGCCAGGATGGCCGACAGCGAGCGCGACCGGAGCATCGTGCGGTCGACGATCGCGATGGCCCACGAAATGGGCATGACGGTCGTCGGCGAAGGTGCCGAGACCGACGCCCACGTCGACCTGCTTGCCGGAATGGACTGCGACCTGGCGCAGGGATGGGCGATCGGGATGCCGGCGCCTGCCGACGAACTGCTCGATTCGCTGCAGCGAGGCGATGCCCGCACGGCCGCGGCAGCGGATCCGGAGAATCGAACTTGATCCGCGGTCGCGGGATTCCCTAGACTGGCGGATCACCCTGCATGCGCGTCGCCACTCGCGACCGAAGGAAACACGACATGAAGAAGACGCCGGGAGTCTCGGGCGAGAAATCCGATCACAAGCTGGCCGCGGTGTTCGAATCCGAAGACGGCGCGCGCGAAGCGAGTCGGGCGCTGGCCGACGAAACCGGGCTGGACCGTGATCAGCTCGAAGTCCTCTCGCCGGGCAGCAGGGAGGCCGAGCGCGCGTTGCTGCCCGAAAGCCACGGCATCTGGCGTACGCTGGTCCGCTCGCACATCTGGCTGGGGATCGGCGGCGCGATCGCCGCGGTCGTGCTGTTCTTCATCCTGAGCGCGCTCGGCGTTCCCTTCGTGACCGACAACCCCGTGGCCGCGCTCGGCCTGTTCGTGCTCGTGCTGACACTGGCCGGGCTGATGCTGGGCGGCCTGGTCACGCTGCGACCGGACCAGGTGCCCTACATCGAGGTCGCCCGCGAGGCCCTGCGATCCGGCCACCACGTCGTCCTCGTCCACGCACGCTCGGCCGACCAGCTCGGCGAGGCGCGCGACCTGCTCGAGCGCCCCGCCCTGAAGACGATGCGAACGGCCTGAAGCAAACCGCTCGGCTCGTGTCCGCCCCGCGATCGGGCGCCCACTTCTCCCGGTGCCGCACGTGGCGCTATGCGCTGTGGCGCGAGTGGGACGCAGCCCGTCCGCGCGTGATGCTGATCGGCCTGAACCCGTCGACGGCCGACGCGAAGCGCAACGATCCGACCATCCGGCGCTGCATCGGCTTCGCGCATGCCTGGGGCTTCGGCGGGGTCTGGGTGCTCAACCTGTTCGCGTTCCGCGCGACCTACCCGCACGACCTGAAGGCCGCCGACGATCCGGTCGGGCCACGCAACGATTGGTGGCTGCGCCGCATCGCGCGTCGGTGCGAGCGGGTCGTGGCCTGTTGGGGCAACGACGGTGGTTTCATGGGCCGGTCCGGGCAAGTGGGCGCAATGCTGCGAGATCGCCTGGAGATCATCCGAATGAACGGCACGGGTGAACCGGCGCATCCGTTGTACCTGCCGAAGGGGCTGGAACCCGTGAAATGGTCAACGGCAAACGAAAGCACGCCCCCATCCTGACCTTCCCCCGCGAGCGGGGGAAGGAAGAAAAGCCAGTCCATTACAAGAATCCGGATCCCGCAACGGTGACGGCTGCAGACAGGGCCCGGGTTCGCCCCCATCCTGGCCTTCCCCCGCGAGCGGGGGAAGGAACCCATCGCGGGATGATCGGGAAGGTTCCTATCGGTGAGGCAGTTCTTTCCTTCTCCCTCCCCCGCTTGCGGGGGAGGTCGGGGAGGGGGCAGGCGACTCCGCTACTTCAACCAACGCCAGATCGCTTCGACGACCTCATCGGTGCGCTGGAGCACGTCGTGGTTCCAGAATCTCAGGACTTCGAAGCCTTGCGCCCGTAGCCATGCGTCCCGCGCTTCATCGTATCCGGAGCCCTGGTGCTGGCCGCCGTCGACCTCGACGATGAGCTTTCGGTCCAGGCAAACGAAGTCGACGATGTAGTGACCGATCGGATGCTGCCGGCGGAATCGGGCATTGCAGATCTGCTTTCGTCGCAAACGGTGCCAGAGCCGTTGCTCCGCGTCGGTCATGTAATTGCGGAGGGTCCGCGCGCGTTGGCGGAGATTCTTCATTGAACGAAGCAGACGTCCGGGGCCCGGAGACGATTGTAGCGATGTAATCCGCCCCCATCCTGACCTTCCCCCGCGAGCGGGGGAAGGAAGAAAAGCCAGTCCATTGCAAGAATCCGGATCCCGCAACGGTGACGGCTGCAGACAGGGCCCGGGTTCGCCCCCATCCTGGCCTTCCCCCGCGAGCGGGGGAAGGAACCCATCGCGGATGATCGGGAAGGTTCCTATCGGTGAGGCAGTTCTTTCCTTCTCCCTCCCCCGCTTGCGGGGGAGGGTCGGGGAGGGGGCCGGTTTTCCGCACCTCAGCTTCCCGTCTGCCGATGGCGAACCGGGTTTCCTCGCGAAAGCTTTCCCGTTATTCGTCACGAGCCGTTGCCGTTCGGCACCGACCTCTGCCTTGACCCGCCGATGGCGCCGCCCCATAATGGAACGGACGTTCCTGAAATTGCCGGGATGTAGTTCGCTCATTCATCGGAGATCGACATGGACCTCGACGTACTTTCGAAGGACTCGGCGCCGGAAGAGGCGCGCAACCTGCTCGAACAGGCCGAAAAGAACTACGGTTTCGTGCCGAACATCCTGGGGGTCATGGCCAATGCGCCGGCGCTGCTGGAGGGCTACATGACGCTGAACGGCATCTTCGAGAAGACCTCGTTCTCCACGGCCGAAAAGCAGATCGTCCTGCTGGGCGCGGCCACCGAGAACGAGTGCGATTACTGTACCGCGGCGCATACCGCCATCGCCAAGATGCAGGACGTCGACGAGGCCGTGCTACAGGCGGTGCAGAAGGGCGAGAAGATCCCTGACGAGCGGCTCGACGCGCTGTTCCGCTTCACGCGGGTCATGGTCGAAAAGCGCGGTCATCCTTCGGGCGATGACCTGCGGGCGTTCTTCGACGCCGGCTTCTCGGAGGCCCAGGTCCAGGAAGTCATCCTCGGCGTCGGGCTCAAGACGCTGTCGAACTACAACAACCATGTCGCCGAGACGCCGGTCGACGAGCAGTTCACGGATTGACCGCCGGGTTCGAGGATTCGACAAGCGGCAAGACAACAAACGCGAAGGCGATGAACCACGAAGAGCACGAAGGGCACGAAGAGAAGCTCCTTCGGGCTCGTTGTCGCTGGGTTTTGTCGAGAATGCGGAGCCAAGAGTCGAAGGCGTCCGACTTACCCTTCCCCCACACCCTGCCCCGGTAGCGGGGAGCGGGCCGGGGTGGAGGCTGAACGCCACCAATCGCGCTGGCCGTACCGAGAAGCGACGCGAACCGGAAAAACCTTCGCGCACGGCCGGCTTTTCCGTGGTTCGGTGGAACCCGGAATGCCGTCCATCCCGGATCACGTGCAGGGCGAAGCCTGTCCCACCAGTCTGTTTTCTTCTCGCCTCCCTTCGTGTCCTTCGTGCTCTTCGTGGTTACGGCCCATTTTCCGCTTGTCCCGAATGGAGTCGGTCATCACGCCGCGTTGCACGATGAGTGACCGAGACGGAAGCCGTGCCCTGACGTTCAGGCCAGAAAGCGATCCGCCAGCACCGCGATCCAGATGCCGCCGGCGATGATCATCGCGGTCATGACCATCGCCGAGCCCGCGTCCTTGGCCTTGGCGGCAAGCTCGTGCTCTTCCCGGCCGCTGCGATCGACGGCGGCTTCCACGGCGGTGTTGCCGAGTTCTGCGGCCATGACGAGCACCCAGCTCGCGACCAGCAACGCGAACTCCAACCAGTCGACCGCGAGCCATGCTGCAAGCGGGAAGAGAACCACGAGCACGACGCTCTGGAAGCGGAACGCGGCTTCGTCGCGCCAGACCCGCGCGTATCCCTTCAGCGAGTTGCGCGTGGCGTAGGCGAGCCGGGCCGCCTCGTTGCCGGGCGAATACGGGCGGTATTCTTCGCTCACGCCGCGACCCCGTAGCTGTCCAACAGCGGTTCCAGCTTCGGCTCGCGGCCGCGAAACGCCAGCCACGACTCCAGCATCGGCCGGCTGCCCCCCACGGCGAGGATCTCCTCCCTCAGCCGCCGGCCGGCATCGCGGTCGAACAGCCCGGTTTCCCGGAACAGTTCGAACGCGTCCCGGGCCAGTCGTTCGGCCCAGAGGTAGCTGTAGTATCCGGCCGCGTAGCCGCCGTCGAAGAGGTGGCTGAAGCTCATCAGGAAGCGGTTGAATTCCGGCATCGGCGTCACGGCGACGCGGTCGTGGACGTCTTTCATGACGGCGACCGGATCGTCGATACGCTGCCGGTGCAGCGAGAGGTCGATCAGAGCGAACTCGATCTGTCGCAGAAGCGCGAGCGCTCCCAGGAACTTGCGGTCGGCGTCCAGCGCATCGACCCACTCGGCCGGCAGCGGCTCGCCGGTTTCGTGGTGGCGCGCGAACGTGGCCAGGAATTCCGGCTCCCAGACCCAGCCCTCGAGCAGCTGGCTGGGCAGTTCGACGGCATCCCATTCGACGCCGCCGATGCCCGCGACGGGCGGCCAGTCCACGTGCGTGAGCAGGTGGTGCAGCGTGTGTCCGAACTCGTGGAACAGCGTGACGACGTCGTCATGGGTCATCAGGCTGGGCAGTCCCTCGCCCGGAGCGGCGAAGTTGCAGGTCAGGAACGCCACCGGCGGGCGGGGCTCGGATCGGTCCAGGGCCATGCGTTGTCGGCACACGTCCATCCAGGCACCGCCCTGCTTGCCGGTGCGCGCGTACAGGTCCACGTACAACCCGGCGTCGCCTTCGCCCCCGGCGAGCCGGTAGAAGCGGACGTCGGGATGCCAGGTGGACACCGATTCGTCGCGCTCGAACCGGATCCCGAACAGTCGCTCGGCCAGGCCGAACAGCGCGCCCAGCGTGGCTTCGAGTTCGAAGTACGGCTTGAGCTTGTCCTGGCTCAGGCCGAGCCGGTGTTCGCGCATCTTCTCGGAGTAATAGGCGATGTCCCACGGTTCCAGCGTCCCGGGACCATCCAGGGAACGAGCGAAATCAGTGAGCTCGCCCAGCTGGGCCTCGGCCGACGGCCGGGCCCGCTCGGCAAGGTCTTCCAGGAAACGCTGGACGGCCTCGACGTCCGGGGCCATGCGGCGCGAGAGCTTGAGTTCGGCGGCGCTGGCGTATCCCAGCAATCCGGCGGCCTCGTGCCGGAGCGACAGCATTTCGGCGACGATGGGCTCGTTGTCGAAGCGGCCGGCGTTCGGTCCCCGCGACGACGCCCGCGTGGCGTGGGCGGTATAGAAACGGCGTCGAAGTTCGCGGTCATCGGCGTAGGTAACGATGGCCTTGTAACAGGGGTACGACAGGTCGGCGCGCCACCCGTCGCGGTCGGCTTCGGCGGCCTTCGCGGCCAGCGTGTCGAGTTCCGAGGCGGGCAGGCCGGCGAGCCGGTCGGCATCGTCGAAATCCTCGTACCAGGCCTCCGTGGCATCGAGCACGTGGTTGCCGAACTCGTTGCCCAGTTTCGACAACCGCATGCTGATTTCGGCGAAGCGTTCCCGTGGCTCGTCTTCCAGGTCGACGCCAGATTGCCTGAAATCGGTCAGTTCCTCGGCGACCATGCGCCGGAAGTCCCGCGGCTGCGCGTCGAAATCCTCGCGATCGGCCACGGCGCGCCAGCACTCGAACAGCGCGCGGTCGTGCCCTCGCGCGGTGTAGAACGCAGTGATCTTCTCCAGGCACGCCGCGAACGCCTCGCGCCATTCCGGCGTGTTGGCCACACCGTGCAGATGGCCGATCGACGACCAGGTCAGCGCCAGCGCGTCGTCGGCCCGGATCTCGCGGGCGATCGTCTCCGCGTCGGCGCTCGCTCGACCACGCTGGATATCTTCGAGCACGGCGCGATACTCGGCCAGACGCTGCTCCACGGCCGGGAGTGCGTGCTCGGGACGAATCGACGGAAAATCCGGCAGGCCGGATTCCAGCAGGGGATTGCGTTCGGTCATTCCAGGAACTCTTCGAGCAGTTCGTCCATGCGCTGCACGGCCCGGGTCAGCTGCCGCGCCTCGGGCAGCAGCGTGAGCCGGAAGTGGCGCGTGTCGGAGATGTTGAAGCTCGTGCCGGGCACCAGCAGGATGTGCCCGTGCTCGAGCAGGTAGGCGGCGAAGGCGTGGTCGTCGAACGGCTTGTCGGCGTCCAGGCGGATCGACGGAAACGCGTACATCGCGCCCTTCGGCGCGACCAGCTCGAGATGACGGGAGCGATCCACGGCCTCGCCGACCGCCCGGCGCGATTCGTGCAGCCGCCCGCCGGGCGCGGTCAGCTCCCGGATCGACTGGTAGCCGCCCAGCGCCGTCTGGACCGCCCATTGCGTGGGCACGTTGGACGACAGCCTCAGTGCGGCGAGCTTCTCGACGGCGAAGCGGTAGTCGTCGGCGCGGTCCAGTTCGCCGGTGAACACCATCCAGCCGACCCGCCACCCGCACGCCCGGTAGACCTTGGACAGGCCGCCGAACGATACGCACAACGCGTCCTCGACCAGCGTGGCCATGGGCACGAACTCGGCGTCGTCGTAGGTGATGCCGTCGTAGATCTCGTCGCAGAACAGCACCAGGTCGTGCCGTTCGGCCAGCTCGGCGAGGCGCCGCAGCAGCGATTCCGGGTACACCGCTCCGGTGGGGTTGTTGGGATTGATGACGACCAGCGCCCGCGTGCGCGACGTGATCAAGCGTTCGATGTCGTCGGGATCGGGCAGGAAATCGTTGGCCGCATCGCACGGGTAGTGCACCGCCTTGCCGCCGTTGAGCACGGTTGCCGCCGTCCAGAGCGGATAGTCGGGCGCCGGCACCAGCACCTCGTCGTCGGGTTCCAGCAGCGCGCGAAGGCTCAGATCGACCAGTTCGGAGACGCCGTTGCCGATCATGACCTGGTCGAAGCGCGTATCCGGCATCCCGCGTTCCTGGAAGCGGATCGCGACCGCCTCCCGGGCGGGGAAGATGCCCGTCTGCGGACCGTAAGGGTCGCTCTGCTGCAGGTTGCGTACGATCGCCTGGCGCATGGTCTCCGGCGCGTGCAGCCCGAACGCGCCCGGATTGCCGACGTTGAGGTGCAGCACGTCGTGCCCGTCGCGCTCGAGTTCGTGGGCCCGGCGCGCGAGCCGGCCGCGGATCTCGTAGCGGACCTCCTCGACGCGGCTGGCGGTGCGGATCTTCGGCTTGTTCATGCCGTCATGATAGCGCCGGTTCCCGGCCGGGCTCACGCGCATCGAACGTCGTATCGGGCATGCTCGGTTGCAAACCGGGGCATTCGGCCCCACCCTGAACCACCGGATCCGAACGAATTCCGAGGACACGTCATGGCTCTCGACCCCGCCACCCGGGAACGCATCGAAAACATGGTCACCGGCAACAAGGTGATGCTGTTCATGAAAGGCACGCCGCAGATGCCGCAGTGCGGCTTCTCCGCGCAGACGGCCGGCGCACTCGACACGTTGCTGGAAGGCGACTACGAGTCGTTCAACGTGCTCGCCGACAACGACATCCGCGAAGGCATCAAGGAATACGGCAACTGGCCGACGATCCCGCAGCTCTACGTCGAAGGCGAACTTGTCGGCGGCTGCGACATCGTCATGGAGATGTTCAATGCCGGCGAGCTCCACGAGCTGTTCGGCCTGGAGCCGCCGGATCGCACGCCGCCCGAGATCGAGATCACGCCGGCGGCGGCCGAGAAGATCGGCGAGTTCCTCGCCGCCTACCCGGGCCAGCACCTGCATTTCAAGATCGGCGCCGACTGGGATGCCCAGTTCCACCTGGGCCCGAAGTCGGGCACCGAGATCGAGAGCCGTGCCGGCGACCTGACGCTGCTCATGGACCTGGCCTCCGCCCAGCGTGCGCGTGGCGCGAAGATCGACTGGGTCGAGACCGTACAGGGCGACGGCCTGAAGCTGGACCTTCCCGGCGCGCCGCCCAAGGTCCGGCAGATGTCCCCGGAAACGCTGCAGCAGCGGCTCAACGACGGCGAACGCATCGTCGTCGTCGACACGCGCAGCGAACTGGATCGCCAGCAGAAACCGCTGGAATTCGCCCGCGGGCTGGACGCCGGACTGATGGCCGAGCTCAAGGACGCCGATCGCAAGACGCCGCTGGTGTTCGTCTGCAACAAGGGCCTGTCCAGCCAGGAAGTCGCCGAGCACTACCGCAAGCAGGGCTTCACCGAGGTCTACAACCTCGAGGGCGGAATCGACAAGCTGACCGGTTAGAACGGGACGCGCGCCCCCCGCCGGCGGAATCGCCGCCGGGGGGACGTCCCCATCGGTTATCCTGATCGGGTCGTTCCACTCGAAGCGGGAGAGCTAGCGTGTCTTCGAATTCCATCCAGAAATCCCTGGCCGAAGCGCAGGCATTCAGCGGACTCGACGACGAGTACGCGAAGCGGCTTGCCGAGCACGGCACCGAGGTCTCCATCGACGAGGGCGACGTGCTGTTCCGCAGCGGCGAGGCGGCCAAGCATTTCTTCGTGCTCGTCGAGGGCGAAATCTGCATCGAGATTCCCGCCGTATCCGGCCCCACGCTGGAAGTCCAGCGCCTCAAGCCGGTGCGTGTGCTGGGCTGGTCCTGGCTGCTGCCGCCGTTCAAATGGAGTTTCAATGCCCGCGCGTCGCGGTCCGGAAAGATCATCCGGTTCGACGGCGAGGCCGTGCTGTCGGAATGCGAATCCGATCCGGCGTTCGGCTACGAGGTGATCAAGCGGTTCTCGGGCCTGATGGCCGAGCGGCTGGATGCGGCGCACAGGAAGATGATGGAGCAGTGGTCCCCCGCAGGATTCGCCTGAAAACTACTGCGCGCGCGCGCCTGACGGCGTCCGGCGGTGCTCGAACTCCTCGTGTACCCCGCACGTACACTGCGGGTTCTGCGCTCCGGCGGCCCCCGTCAGCCGCTCGCTCGCTACGTTCTCAGGCGAATCCTGTGCGCATTCCCGGATCTTCCTCGAATCGACGTGGACGCGATCGGTCGTCCCCGCATCGGCAGCTGGAGCTGCCTCCTGCGGCGCTGCAACGCCTGCGGGCCGCTCGGTCCTGAACCCCCCGGTCGCGGCACCTGAAACCGCCTCGCTGCGAGCGGGCCGGGCAACCGGGCGGTGTGAGCGATGCGCGCCGTGAACCTGCCCCGGGCTCGATCCGGGCGGCCACGGTCTTCCGTCGATTCTCCCCCTCGTAGGAGCGAGCTCCAGCTCGCGATGAATTCTGCATCGGCAGCTGGAGCTGCCTCCTGCGGCGCTGCAGCGCCTGCCGGCCGCTCGGTCCTGCCCCCCCGGTGCAGCACCTGCAACCGCCTTGCCACCGCCGGGCCGATCGTTCGCTGATCGCCGAACGAGTCTGCTCGATTCACGATTTACGATTCACGCCCTTTCAGAGATCGAATTCCGACCAGACCGGCGCGTGGTCCGAAGGGCGTTCGTTGCGCCGCGGTTCGAGATCGATCTCGCTTGCCACGCACTGGTCGGCCAGGGCCTTCGAGGCCAGCACCATGTCGATCCGCAGTCCCATCTTGCGGCGAAACGCCATCTGGCGGTAGTCGTACCACGAGTAGACGCGGTCGGGCTGATCGAACAGCCGGTAGGTGTCGGTCAGGCCGAGATCCATCAGTCCGCCCAGCGCGGCGCGCTCGGGCGTCGAGCAGAGGATCCGCTCGTCCCACGCCTCCGGGTCGTGCACGTCGCGATCCTCGGGCGCGATGTTGAAATCCCCGATCACCGCGAGCTTGTCGTGGCGCTTCAGTTCGTCGGCGACCCAGGCGGTGACCGCTTCCAGCCACTCCAGCTTCCAGTCGTACTTGGGATCGCCGACGGCCTTGCCGTTGACGACGTAGAGGTTGATGACGCGCACGCCGCCGAAGGTGCCGGCGATGACGCGCTTGTGCGGGTCGCCGAATCCCGGAATCTCGTAGCGCAGATCCTCGGGCGGCTCGCGGCTCACGAGCGCGACGCCGTTGTACGTCTTCTGCCCGGAAAACGCCGCGTGGTATCCCGCCGCCTCGATGACCTCGCGGGGGAAATTCTCGTCGGTGAGCTTGGTCTCCTGCAGCCCCAGCACATCGGGCTGCGCGGATTGCGTCCACTCCAGCACCTGGTCGAGCCGGACCTTCAGCGAGTTGACGTTCCAGGAGGCGAGTTTCATGGGTGGCGGTTCCCCCGTTTGGTGGCCATGTCGGTTTTTTCGCTAAGTCCAGCGCGACGGGCACGATGGGCAAGTGAATAGCAAATAGTGAATAGTGAATAGAAAAAGCACACCCGTTGTTGGGTTCGATCGGTGGCGGGACATGCCTCGGTTGGATTCGACCGCCTATCGAGGCCACGATCATTCAGGCCGCTATTCACTATTTACTATTCACTATTTACTTGGTGAACAAAGCCGCATCCACTCAAACCATCGACCGTGGCGAAACGGGCACCATCACTCCCAATCCTCCCCATAATGAAACGTGATCTCCTCGTCCCTGGCGACCGCGCGGGTCGTGTAGAGCTCGTCGCCCCACCAGTCGGCGTTGGGGTCGCTGGAGTGGTTGAGGAAGCGCATCTCGTTCTTGCCGTTGATGCCCTCCCAGTCGTCGGTTTCGTCGTTCCAGACCCAGAGCACGTGCATGCCGTCGCCTTCGGCGGGCGGGCCTTGGTAGGTGCCGACGTAGGTATCGGCCGGGATGTCGGCGCGTGCGAACAGGCCCTTGCCGTGGATGGGAGAGTCGGCCACGTAGGCCAGCGGGTTGTCGTCGTATCGGCTCACTCGGTGCGGTGCCGGCTGTGCGGCGGGCGTGGGTCAGCCCGGAAGAATAGCCGGTTTGCGTCGCGAGCGCCGAGGGGCCGCGGGAATCGTCGTCAGGCCGACGGGCAGGCGAACGCGGTTTCGGCCGGCTCGCGGTCGAGCACGTGCGTGGCCAGCACCTGCGGCTTGCCGTCGAGCTTCCATTCGTAGATCGTCGCGAACGCCAGCACGCGCGGGATGTAGTCGCGGGTCTCGTAGAACGGCAACGTCTCGATCCAGACGTCGCGCGGCAGGTCCGGGCGCTCGCGCCGCCAGCGCTCGGCGCTGCGGATGCCGGCGTTGTAGGCGGCCGCCACCAGCGTCCAGTCGCCGTCGAAACGCTCGTATAGCTCGCCGAGGTGGGTCACGCCCAACGCGATGTTCCGCTCCGGCCTGTAGAGGTCCGAAGGGCCGTCGTAGGCGAGTCGGTGCCGTCGGGCGACTTCGCGCGCGGTCGTGTGCATGAGCTGCAGCAGCCCGCGCGCCCCGGCCGGCGAGCGGGCGTCGGGCTGCATCGCCGATTCTGCCCGCATGAGGCCCATGACCAGGGCCGGCTCGATGCCGTGCCTGGCCGCCTGGGCCTCGATGCGCTCGGGCTCGACCAGCGGAAAGCGCCACGGGTAGGCGTTCATGGCCCCGGCGCGCGCCAGCGTGACGATGGCGCGATCGTGCCATCCGGCCGCGGCGGCGAGCAACGCGGCCTGGCGACGCTCGGTTGTGCTCAGCCGGGCGATGACGCGTTGCCAGGTCCAGCGCGCGTGGTGAGCCAGCCCGGCCCGGAACAGTTCCATCGCACGCTCGAATTCGGCATCGCGCAACAGGCGTCGCTGTGCTTCGCCGTCGGCAGCGATGTCGCGGCTGCACAGCATCAGCGGCTGGCCGCTGCGCAGCGACGCAAGAAAGCCGTAGTAGTCCGATTCGGCGGCCAGCGTCGCGTACACCAGTCCGGCTTCCGGTCGCCCGAGCTCGGCCAGCGACCGCCCGCGCCAGTAGCGCCAGCGCTCGCGCAACTGTTCCTCGGCCGGCATCCGTTCGATGCTGGCCAGCACCTCCGCCCAGTCGCCGTGCCCAAGCGCCGCGCGCAGCCGCCACTCGAGCATCTGCTGATCGATCCAATCCGGCGCCAGCGCGTCGATGGCGTCGACGGCGCCGGCGTCGAGGTCGACGGCGCGGAACAGCGCGATTCGGCGGCGCGCCGGCTCGATTTCCTCGGTCGTGAACGAAAAGCGCGGCTGCATTCTTCGCAGCAGCGTCGCCGCTCGCTCCCAGTCGCTGGAGGCGAGGCGGTACAGGCCCCAGGCGATCAGGCGCCGGGCAGCTTCGTGGTCGGGCCAGCGCTCGGCGTCGGACAGCCCCGAGGCGGGGCGCGCGGCGATTCGCAGCCAGCCGTCGGCGAACCGGCGGTCTGCCGGATCGAGATACCGTCTCAGGTAACGGGCCAGCCCGGACTCGCCGGCCTCGACGGCCAGCCCGAAGCGCTTCCAGGCCGTGTCCGGGTCGGGATTTCCGCGCTGCCTCCACCATTCGAACAGCGGATCGCAGGCCTTCGGCTGCGAGACCGGGCTCAGCCAGAGCTCGCGCACGCGCGCGGCCAGGCCGTCGGTCCGGTCCTTTTCGAGCCGCGCCCGTTCGAGCTGGCAGCGGGCCTCGGCGCTGCGGGCGTTGTCGCCGTAGCGCAGCAGCGCCTCGCGTTCCCCGCGCTCGGCGAGCCGGTCCAGCCACCGTTGCTCCAGGCGGTCGGCGAACGACCAGCCGCGGTACCTGGCGAGGAACTTCTCCATTTCCCGGCTGGAGACCCGGTCCAGCGTCTGCCGCTTGAGTTCGAACCGCAGGTACGGCGTCAACGGATAGTCGGGGATGTCGGCGATGGCCTTTCGCAGTGCCCCGGTATCGCCGCGGCCAGCCTTCTTCCAGGCCTCGACGAACACTTCGCGTTCGGCCTGCAGCGCGTCCGGCGCCTCGCCATGGGCAACCGGCAGCGCGAGCGCGGCGATCAGTAGACCGAAGGGCAGGCCGAAGGCCAGGCGGTTCGTCATACTAGGCGACCCGAGTGTTTGCTTGACGCCGGATCACCCATACAAGGACCGCTTCTGTTGGAAATCGTTGCGTTGATCGGCATCGGAATCGCGGCCGGCGTGCTGGCGGGACTGCTCGGCATCGGGGGCGGCCTGGTGATCGTCCCCGCGCTGACCTGGTTGCTCATCGAGCAGGGCGCGGATCGCGACCTGGCCGTGCCGATGGCGGTGGCGACCGCGCTGGGCACGATGTTGCTGACTTCCGCGGCCAGCGCCGTCGCGCATGCCCGACGAGGCAGCGTGGACTGGTCGGTCGTCGTCCGGCTGGGGCCCGCGGTCGCGGCCGGGGCCCTTGCCGGCGCCTGGATGGCGGCGCAGATTTCCGGGCTGGTGCTTGCGAGAGTGTTCGCCGTGGTCACCGTGCTGATCGCGCTGAAGATGCTGACCGGAGCGGCGTCGCCGCGGCGCGCGGTCGCTCCGGCACCGCGCGGATGGCCGGTGGCCGGGCCGTTGATCGGCGCCGTGTCGTCGATGATCGGCATCGGAGGCGGAAGCTTCAACGTGCCCTACCTGGCCTGGAACGGCTACTCGACGTTGCGCGCGGTGGGCATCGCGGCCGCGTGCGGCTGGCCGATCGCGCTGGCAGGCAGCGCGGGATTCGTGATCGAGGGCTGGTCCCGCGTGACGTGGCCGAACAGCGCGGGCTACTGGTACCTGCCCGGCGTGCTGGTGATCGGCGCGTTCGGTGCGATGGCGGCACCGGCGGGAGCGAGGCTCGCGCATCGGATCGGCTCAACCGGCCTTGCGCGGCTGTTCGGCGTCTTCCTTCTGATCGTCGCCGCGCGCATGGCCTTTCAGTGAAACCCGGTCCGGCAGCTCCAGCGTGATCGCGAGCGGAAGGTGATCCGACAGCGTCGATTCGACCGCCCGGTAGTCGACGACGCGCAGTCCGGGAGAGACCAGCACGTGGTCGATTGCCCGTTGCGGCCGCCAGGCGGGAAACGTGTTGGGCCGTTCGTCGGGCAGCACCAGTCCCGATTGGGTCCGGAAGTCGTCGATCTCATGGCTTTCCGGGCCGGCGTTCAGATCGCCCATGACCACGACGTGGGCGTGGGCCGCGACGAGATGGGCCACGTAGCGCAACTGCTGGAAGCGGGCTCTCCGGCCGAGTGCCAAGTGAAGCACGACAACCCAGAGCGCCGACTCGCCGTGCCCGAATCGCGCCACCAGCGCGCCGCGGCCCGGGATGGCGCCCGGAAGGCGGTGTTCGTCCACGCGCTGGGGCCGGTAGCGGCCGAGCATGCCGTTGCCGGCATGCGCGATCACGCTGACCTTGCGATTGGGCTGGTGCGTCCACCAGGGAAAACCGGCGTGCGTGGCCAGGTACTTCGCCTGGTTGACGAAGCCGGATCGCAGGCTGCCGCAATCGACTTCCTGCAGTCCGACGATGTCGAACCCGGAGACGAGGTCCGAAATCGCGTCGAGGTTGGCGACGCGCTGGTTGTTGGGCAGAACCTGCCGCCAGCTCCGGGTGACGTACTGACGATATTTCGCCGTCGTCGTCCCGGCCTGTATGTTGAAGCTCAGCAGCTTCAACGTCCGGCGGTCGCTGGCGTTCACGACGGCCGATGGTGCGGCGGCAGGATCCGCGTCACGATTCTCCGGAGGCCGCGTCGGCGTCCGCCGCTTCCTGCTCGCGCGCGATCAGGTAGTCGGCCACGTCCAGCATCTCTTCGAACGTGCCGCCGCGACGCGGGCTGACGCGCCACTTGCCGTTGATGATCAGCATGGGCGTCGAGCGCACCTGCCATTTGCCCAGCCTGGAATTGCCCATGCGCAGCCGGGATTCGACCGGGAACGATTCGGCGGTCGACTCGAATTCCTCGGCATCGACGCCGAACTGGGCGTGGAACTCGGCCAGGTCCTCGAGATCGCGCAGCTGGCGTCGCTCTTCGTGCAGCGCGGTGAAGACGGCGTCGTGGGACTCGTCGAGGATGCCCAGAACCTCGGCCGTGTAGTAGGCGCGGGCGTACGGTTCCCAGGAGGGGCGGAACACCACCGGCGCGCGGCTGAATTCCACCGACTCCGGAAGGTTTTCGTGCCACTCGCTGACGTGAGGCTGGAAGTTCTTGCAGTGCGGGCACATGTAGCTGAACGCTTCGACGACCTCGATGGTGCCGTCGCTGTCGGAGACGTCCGGGCCGGTGATGCGCTCGTAGTGCGTGCCTTCCTCGTACTGCTGGGCCTGCACGGGCATCGCCCACGCGGCCATCGAGACGACGAAGGCGGCAAGGATCGTGAAGAGCGGGAACTGGTTCGTTTTCATGGTTCGTTCAATCCGTTGGTGATCGGTTCGTGATAGGGCGGCGCAAGCTCGCCGGACTTCAACAGACAATCCGGCAGGTGTCCGGGTTCCGGACCGGGGGTTACCGGTTCGCCGCGTGCAGCCCTTCGATGTAGGACGCGACGGCCTCGATTTCGCTGTCGGTCAGATTCCCGGCGACGCCGACCATGATCTTGCTGTACGGGTCGTTCGGTCCGTTGGTCTCGCCGTCACGGTATCGCCGAAGCCGGTCGGCGGTATAGGTCGCGTGCTGTGCGCGCACCATCGGGAAGCCGGCGCCCGGAATGCCGTTGCCGGCCGGGCCGTGGCAGCCCATGCACGCCGGCACGCCGGATTCGCGGTTGCCGCCGTGGTACAGCGCGCGTCCCTGTTCGACCAGCGTTTCGTCGGCCACGCCGGGCTTGATCGTCTGCGATGCGTACCAGGCCGCGATGTCGGAGATGTCCTCGTCGCTGAGGTTCTGCACGATGGGGTACATCTGCGGCACTTCACGCATCTGCTCGCGCACGAGGCGGGTCTGCCGGGCGAGGTAACCCTCGTGCTGCTCCGCGATTTTCGGCCACTGGGCCACCTGGCTGTTGCCGTCCATGCCGTGGCAGGCGGCGCAGACGCTGGCCTTGGACTGCCCGGCCTCCGGATCGCCGGCGGCCATCGCCGGAGCGGCGAACAGGGTCAGTAGCGCAATTGCGATTCGAAGCATGCTGATCGCTCCAGTCGGTGATTTTTGCAAGAGGTGAATCGAGATATTCCGATATTATCGCCCGAATCGGCATGGAAAGAGACCGCATGAACCGGATCCGGGCACTTCTCGAACGGGCAGCCTACACCAGCAGCGTCCATACGGCGGCACAACTCCCGCCCGATGCGGGCATCGAAATCGCGATCGCCGGGCGGTCCAACTGCGGCAAGTCCAGCCTCATCAACCGGCTGTGCCGACAAAAGAGCCTTGCGCGCACCAGCAGAACGCCCGGGAGGACGCAGCAACTCGTGTTCTTCGAGCTCGATCCCGAGCGCAAGCTCGTCGACTTGCCCGGTTACGGATATGCGGCCGTCGGCGCTGAGCTCAAGCGCCACTGGCAAGGCCTGATCCAGCGCTATCTCGAGAAGCGCTCGGCGCTCGCCGGCCTGGTGCTGGTCATGGACATCCGTCACCCGCTGAAGGAATCCGACGTCCAGCTCGCCGAGTTCGCGCTGCACCGTGGTCTGCCGCTGCACGTCGTTCTGACCAAGGCCGACAAGATCGGCCACGGCAAGCGCGTGGAGACCGCGCGCAGCGTCGACGAGGCGTTCGGGGGCGTCGCGACGGTGCAGGCCTTTTCGTCGGTGTCCGGGCTCGGAGTGGACGAACTGCAGGCCGCGCTCGCCGCCTGGCTGGACGTCGACGCCGACTGACCCGCCGGGGGCGGGCCGGTCGAGGGCGGTCTTCAATGCCCGTACGGGCGCGCGGGATGGACCGTGACCCCGCCGTGGCGCGCGTACCCGTAGCTGCGGATTTCGCGCAGCTTCCTGGCGCGACGGCGGATTTCTCTCTCGAGTTCGTAGCCGTCGGCGCGCAGTGCCCACTCGAAGTGGCGGTTGTAGCTCATGGACCATCGCGGGTGGTCGAAGTGGACGCCGAGCCGTCGGGCCTCGCGGGCCTGGTCGACGGATTTGCGCGCGTACCAGCGCGCCTGGTCCACGACACGGGCGCGGTGGTGACCGCGGCGGTCGCTTCGTTCGTAGCGGCCGTGGTGCCGGCCCTTGTAGCGACCCTGGTAGCGGTGTTCGCGGTGGCGTTCGTGCCGGCAGCCCGGATGGTGCTCGTGACCCCCGGTTTCGATGCGACCGTTCCATACATGGGAGTTCGAGTGCAGTTCGTCGTGTGGCGGGGCGGCCCGGACGTCGACGGCGGCGATCAGCGCGGCGCCGGTGGCGGCTAGCAGCAGGATACGCATGGCGGCTCTCTCTTCGTTGGCGTGGGGACAGTCTGCGGCCGGTCCGCTAAACGCCCGCTGAATCCTCCGTTCAGGCGCCGTTCAAGCCCTCGAGCTGCCGCGGGAAACTCATCGGGCCGCCGGCTCGGCAGGGTTGCGCCGGTATCGTGCGCGCAGCGTGACCCACAGCACGCCGAGAATCACCATCGTGCCGCCGGCGAGCAGGCGGGAACCGGGTTCGTCGCCCCGCAGCACCACGCCGAGCGCAACGGCCAGCACCGGCACGAGCAGCAGGTAGGGCGTGACCACGTTGATCTGGTGGCGCTGCACCAGCCAGTAGAAGATGCCGTGTCCGGTGATCGAAGCGCCCACGGCGGAGTAGGCGATCGCCGGCAGCGCCGGCGACGTCCACGCCGTCTCCGCGAGCACCGGCAGCGGTGATTCCAGCGCCAGCGCGAGCGTCGACAGCGGAACCAGCGAAAGCAGGGCATTCCAGGCCTGGAAGCCGAACAGGCCCACGCCCTGGACGCGTCGCATGAATACCGTCCCCAGCGCCAGGAAGAACGCCGAGGCCAGTGCCAGCCCGAGTACGTCGAGCTGGCCGAGCACGATCGGATCCAGTCCCACGACCAGTACGCCGCCGAACGCCAGCAGGATGCCGCTGGTCGTTCGCCAGCCGATCCGCTCGCCGAGCACGAACACCGCCAGCAGCGTGGACATCGGAACGTAGACCTGCATCAGGATCGCGACCGAGGACACGTCGGCCGACCGGCTCAGCGCCAGGAAGACCAGCGCGAAATGCAGGCCGCCCATGCACCAGCAGGCCGCGAGCAGGTTCACCCACTGCCCGGCCGCCGGCGGCCGCAGGCACGGCCACAGCAGCGCGAGCACCACCGCGAAGCGCAGCGCCGTGGTCGTGATCGGCGGCAGGTGGTCGACGGCGATCGCGGAGGCGATGAAATTGCCGGCCCATATCAGGCAGATCAGCAGCAGGGCGGCGCGGTGCGTGAGCGGCATGTAGAGAACGATTCCCGGGTGCGTTCATTGTCGGTGTTTTGAACGGCGCACGGGCGCGAAAGGTGACGAAAACCGGGCTCAGGCTGCCCAATATCGTCAGTTCGGAGCCGAGCCGGGAGAACGGTCCTCGACTGGCTTTGCCCGGTTTCAGGGCATTTTCCGGTCGCTTTCGGGCTTTTGGCACGACCTTTGCATCATTACCGTCGAGCGCATCAACGACACCCGAACCAACGGATCTTGTGATGTTCGACACCGAATCAGCGAAGTACGAGGAGAACGACATGGACCTGACCAGCATTGAAGCAGCGAATTTCGACGTGATGGTCGCCGAAGAAGCGATCCTCGATTGGCTCGTCAACCTCGAGTCCGACGACACCGATTACGAAATGTCCGAAAGCGACGAATTCGTCCAGGAAAAGCGCCTGGCGAACTGATTCCCGGGGAAGGGGAATCCTGAACGAGTGGCCCGCGAAGGGGTTTTGCCGGCCACTGACCTGCGGCATCGCTGCAGGTAACGGGAAAGACACGCACCCGTAATCTCCCACGGGTGCGTTTTTTTTGGCTCGTTCGAGCCGCATCGAATATTCGCTTCGCCAACCGGTCCGTTCTGTCGGCAGCCGATCCGATCTCCCCTCGAGTGATGCAGTCCACCGCCGAGGCGGTTCGAGCGCCCGGGCATGATCCCTTGCAATCCCTTGAAGCCGATTCGCCGCTCGCTGCGCGAGCTTTCGCGAGTTACTTTTCTCGCAAGATAAAGTAACCAAAAGTGCTCCCGCCAAAAAGCAGCCCGGCTGGCGCCGGGTTCCCTGCGGTGCTCGCCTTCGCCGGGGTCCGCCGAACTCGCTCCCTACGGTCGCTCAGACATGCGGCGGCCCTCCTTCCGTCGAAGGCTCCGCTCCTCGGCTGCTTCGACGCAGAAGGCGGGCAAGTGAAGGGTCGATGCCAGTAAGCGAAGCGAGGAAGGCACGATTCATGGCGGCGTCCGTATCATCGATGGCATCGGGCGAAGGCCGAAGGAAGATGGTGCCTTTGGATTCGTGCAGGGTGGCTCAGCGTAGCGCATTCACCAGATACGAGCTTTATGGGGGCTCTGGTCTCGATGCAATCTCTTCGCGGTTGCCCAAGCATCGCCCCACGACGCGCACCCGAACAGAAGAATTCCCCGAACGCACGGTTGTCGGCCCCTCACGAAGCCCGAATCCAGTCATCGAACCACCTTGGGGCCCAAGCCCGCCGACAACCGCTGTCCGATTTTCAGCGCGCTTTTGGTGACTTTTGTCGCGCCGGACAAAAGTTACTCGCCGCAAGCTCGCGCAGCGAGCGGGCGAAACGCATCGGATTGGACATCATTGGTAAGTCCAGTCGACCGTGCGAGACCAAGCGGAACTGGAACGGCTGCGCGGGAACGGCCGTCGATCGGGCGCCGACCAGGCGCCGACCGGGCCGCCGCTCTCACTCGACCGTCACCGACTTCGCCAGGTTGCGCGGCTGGTCCACGTCGGTCCCGCGCATGACGCCGACGTGGTAGGCCAGCAACTGCAGCGGCAGGATCTGCAGGATGGGCGAGGCGGCGGTGTGGGCGATGGGCAGATGCACGACCTCCATGCCGTCGGAGCTGTCCAGCGTGACGTTGCGGTCGGCGAACACGATGACCTGGCCGCCCCTGGCCCGGACCTCGTGCAGGTTGGACTTGAGCTTTTCCAGCAGGTGGTTGCTCGATGCCGAGACGATGACCGGCAGATCCTCGTCGACCAGGGCCAGCGGTCCGTGCTTGAGCTCGCCGGCGGCATAGCCCTCGGCGTGGATGTAGGAGACTTCCTTGAGCTTCAGGGCACCTTCCAGCGCGATCGGGAATTCCGGGCCGCGGCCCAGGAACAGCGCGTGCGGCTTGTCGGCGATCCGCATCGCGATATCCTCGATCGTCTCGTCGAGGGCGAGCACTTCGCGCGCCTGCTGCACGACCTCGCCCAGCGACTCGGTGATCTCCCTGAGCCGTGCTTCCGAGGCGCCGTTTTCGCGCGCGAGTGCCGCGCTCAGCAGCAGCAGCACCGTCAGCTGGGTCGTGAACGCCTTGGTCGAGGCCACGCCGATTTCCAGGCCGGCCCGGGTCATCAGCACCTCGTCGCAGACGCGCGTCAGCGCGCTTTCCGGGACGTTGCAGATGCCGAGTCTTCCGAGGTAGCGCCGGTCCGAGGCCAGTTCCAGCGCGGCCAGCGTGTCGGCGGTCTCTCCCGACTGGGAGATGGCCAGCATCAGCGTACCGTCGGGCACGGCCGGGTCGCGGTAGCGGTACTCGCTCGCGATCTCGACCATCACGGGAATGCCCGCCAATGCCTCGATCCAGTAGCGCGCCACCATGCCGGCGTGGTAGCTGGTCCCGCAGGCCAGGATATGGATCGCGCGCGTGCCGGCGAGCAGGTCCCCGTCCAGGCCGGGGAGGATCTGGCCGCCGTCGAGGTAGCCGTCCAGCGTCGCCGCGATCGCGGCCGGCTGCTCGTGGATCTCCTTGAGCATGAAATGCCGGAACGACCCCCTGTCGGCGCTGTCTGCCGGAATCGACGAAATCCGGGTCGGGCGCTCCACCTCGGTCCCGTCCGCGGTCACGATGCAGACCCCGTCGCGCCGGACCTCGGCGATGTCGCCGTCTTCGAGATAGATCATCTGCTGGGTCAGCGGCACCAGCGCGGCGGCGTCGGAAGCCAGGAAATGCTCGCCGACGCCCACGCCGATCACCAGCGGACTGCCCTGGCGAACGCCCCAGACCCGGTCGGCACGCTCGAGATCCAGGATCGCCAGCGAGAAGCTGCCCTCCATGCGCTGCACGACGGCACCCAGTGCGGCGAGCATGGAGTCGTGGCACGCGAGCTCGCGATGGACGAGATGGCTGACGATCTCGGTGTCCGTTTCCGAACGGAAGCGGTAGCCGTCGGGTTCCAGCGCGTCGCGAAGCTCGCGGTAATTCTCGATGATGCCGTTGTGGACCACGGCGATGCGGTCGTCGGAAACGTGCGGATGCGCGTTGGCCTCGCTGGGCTTTCCGTGCGTCGCCCAGCGGGTGTGGGCGATACCGGCGTGACCGGCGTGGCGGTCGTCCAGCATGTCGGCAAGCGCGGCGACCTTGCCCACGGACCGCTCGCGCACCATCGCGTTTTCGCCATCGATGATGGCGATGCCGGCGGAATCGTAGCCGCGGTATTCCAGCCGGCGCAGTCCGTCGATCAGCAATGGGACGACATCGCGCTGGGCGATGGCGGCAACGATTCCACACATGTCAAGGCCCCTGTTTCCGGAAAGAGCTACCCGAGCGCGATGATAGCAGCGGCGCCCACGGCGAGTGCCCCGACGGTCGCCGGGGCATAATGTGGCGACGAACGAATCGCGAGGCCCGAATGAACAAGCTGCCTGCAATCGCCGTGATGGCCGCGGCCGCCCTGTTCGACATCGCCGTTGCGCAGTCGGACGATCCGACGGCGTTCGCACGCATCGTCGAAGCCGGCGGCGAGCCCGCGGCGCTGGAGGTGCCGGTGATGACGTTCCGCGCGCCGTCGGGCGCCGAGGTCGATCTCGTCGGCGCCGTGCACGTCGCCGATCGCGCCTACTTCGCCGAACTGGACCGGCGGCTCTCCGAGTACCCGGTCGTTCTCTACGAGCTGGTCGGGGAACCGGGCTCGGTACGCGCGCCCCGTGGCGCATCGACGTCGATGGTCGGCCTGCTGCAGGGCGGCATGAAGGATGCGCTGGGGCTGGCGTTCCAGCTGGAGGAAATCGACTACGCGCGCGACAACATGGTCCACGCCG
Organism: Candidatus Wenzhouxiangella sp. M2_3B_020; assembly: GCA_051428125.1. Lineage (GTDB taxonomy): Bacteria > Pseudomonadota > Gammaproteobacteria > Xanthomonadales > Wenzhouxiangellaceae. Next base: position 36,145 of record JBPRGD010000081.1, on the reverse strand, counting down.
ACCTGACCGCATCGGAGTTTTCCGACAGCATGCGCCAGCGCGGCGAGTCGCTGGTCGGACTGATGTTCCGGGCCTGGGCGATCGCGCTGGCCGAGCAGGGCGGCGCCGCCGGTGCGCGGGAGAACGCCGGTCTGCTCAAGGTGCTATTCGCCGAGGACCGGCAACTGGCTCTGAAACGGGTGCTGGCAAGCCAGCTGGCCGAGCAGGGGGATCTGCTCGAGCGCCTGTCCGGGCGGGACGGCTCCACGCTGATCGAGGTGCGGAACGCGCGCGCGCTGGAACGGCTGGCCGAGCGACTCGACGCGGGTGCGGAACGGATCGCGATCTTCTACGGGGCGGGCCACATCCCGGATCTCGCCGAGCGCCTGGTCGACGAGTTCGGCATGCGCCACGTCGGGACCGAGTGGCTCGAGGCCTGGGACCTGCGCGCGAACTGAGTCCCGTTCGACCCGGCGACCCGATCAGTCCGCGTCGGCCGCGTCTTCTCCGGACTGCTGCATGCGCTCCAGGTCGGCGATGACGTCCTGCGTATGCGTTTCGGGATCGACCCGCTCGTAGTGCTTGACGACGATGCCGTCGGGGTCGACCAGGAACGATTCCCGGTTCGCGATCTCCATCTCCCCGATCTTGCGAAGCACGCCGTAGCGGTCGGAGGTCTCGCCGCCGGCGTCGGAGAGAATCGTGAACGGCAGCTTGTACTTGTCGGAGAACTTCTTCTGGTCGGCGACCGAATCGACGCTGATGCCGACCACCTCGGCACCGGCGCCGCGAATGGCGTAGATGTTGTCGCGGAAGTTGCAGGCCTCGGTGGTGCAGCCGGGCGTGTCGGCCTTGGGATAGAAGAACACCACCAGCCATTCGCCGCGGAAATCGGCCAGCGAATGCGCCTCGCCGTACTGGTCGGACAGTTCGAACGCGGGTGCGGGCTCGCCGACTTCGACGGCGGTCGCGGTGAACGAAATGGAGAGGGCGAGAACGCCCAGAAGCAGTCGGGTCGATGTCATGATTCGATCTCGCGGATGATCCGACCCGAACTATACCGCTCCCGACGTGACGGTAGCGGTCCGACGGAACGGACCGGCCGTTCCGCGGTCTCCAATGCATCAAGCCGCTTCCTGGTCATCGTGGTGCCCGAATACGCCCGAGCATGAAATACATCCTCGTTCTCGCCGTCGCCTGCATCGGCGTTGCCTTCGCTGCCATGGACATCGCGGATTCGGACCGGGGTCCGGTCGCGCTGCGATTCGTCGACGTTTCGGATCGTCTGCCCGTGCGTCAGCCGATTGCACGCTTCCGCAGCGGTGCGGTGGACGGATACGGACCGCTGTGGCTGGACGCCGACGGCGATCGGCGGCTGGACCTGGTGTTCATGAACCACGGGCTATGGCCGTCGCTGTTCGAGAACGACGGCCGGGGCGGTTTCGTGGATCGGACCGAATCGTCCGGGCTCAAGCTGGGTGACTGGGATTATCCGCAGCAGGCGGACCGGCACGGCGCCACCTGCGCCGATTTCGGCAACGACGGCCGGCCGGATCTGCACATTGCGCACGGCGCCAGCCGTGGCGACACGCTGGGGGACAAGCGCGACGAACTGCTCGAAAACCGGGGAGGCTACCGGTTCCGCGATGTCGTGAAACCGGCCGGGGTCGCCAATCCCGCTGGACGAGCGCGGGTGGGATCATGGGCGGATTTCGATCTCGACGGCCGCATCGACCTCTACGTGGCCAATTACCGGTCGGCGAACGTCCTGTACCGCAACCTCGGCGGCGGCCGCTTCGCCGAGGCCGACGATCGTCTCCAGGCCGGACGGCAGTCGCATCACGCCGCCTGGTCGGACTACGACGGCGATGGAGATCCGGATCTGCTCGAGTTGGCGCCGCTTAGACTGCTGCGCAACGACGGCGCGCGCGGATTCGTCGATGTCACGAAGGAAGCGGGATTGCGCGGCCTTGGGCTCCGGCCGCCGCGCGGGATCGCCTGGCGCGACTTCGACAACGACGGCGATCCGGACGTTTTCATTCCCGCCAAACACACGTCCGGCCGGCTCATGGTCAATGAGGACGGCCGCTTCCGGCCCCTCGACCCGATGCTCGAATGGGGGCACGGGGACGGATCGTCCGGAAACGGCGCCGTGTGGGGAGACGTAGACAACGACGGCTGGCCGGACCTGCTGCTGACGCGCTCGGACGGGCTGGCGCTGTACATCAACGAACGGGGCCGCGGCTTCCGGCGGGAGTCGTTCGCGATCTCCGAGCGCTACGAGATGGGCCACAGCGGCGAAGCCGCGTTCGGCGACTACGACCGGGACGGCTTCCTGGACGTTGCGTTCAACGCCCTGGGCAGCAACCACCTGTTTCGAAACACGGGCGGTGAAGGGTCCTGGCTGGCCCTGGATTTCGAGGGGCGCGCGAGCAACCGGATGGGTTTCGGCGTGCGCGTGACTGCGGACGTGCTCCAGGGCGACGGTTCGACCCTTCGCGTCCAGCGCCAGTACTTCGGGGACAACGGGGTGTTCCGGTCGGTCGGCTGCGGTCCGCTGCACCTGGGTCTCGGCGACGCCGAGCGGGTCGACCTGACGATCCGCTGGCCCAGCGGACGCGTGCAGCGGCTGGACGACGTGGAGATCGATCGGTGGATGACCGTCGCCGAGCCCGCCGACTGATCGATCGCTACTGGATGTAGCCCAGGCCGCGCAGTTCCCTGCGCGTCTCCTCGTCGAGGCTGCGCAGATCGACGTCGGTGCCGTCCAGCGACCATTCGGAGACGTCGGCTTCCCAGACGCTGAGGCGAGCGACCAGGTCGCGTGCGATGTCCCGGTGCTCGGGCGAGTCGGCCAGGTTGCGCTGCTCGCCGGGATCGGCAATGACGTCGAAGAGCTCGACCACCACGCTTTCCGTGCCCGTGCGGTTGTGCCAGTAGCGCACCTTCATCTTGTGGCGTCCTTCGCGCAGCGCGACCTCGCTGTAGTTCTCGAACAGCGAAAGCTCGGAGAACACGTAATCGAGGCGACGCTCCCGCGTCCCGTCCTCGATCAGCGGGACCAGGCTCCGGCCCTCGAACGCGTCCGGGGACGCGATGCCGACGGCGTCGAGCACGGTGGGCGCGATGTCGACGACGCTGACCGGGCGGTCGATCCGCCGGGCGTCGGCCGGCGGCATGCCGGCGAACTTGATCATGAACGGCACCCGCGCCTCTTCCTCGTACAGTGTCTTGCCGTGCCCGCGAACGCCGTGTTCCCAGAAGGCCTCGCCGTGGTCGGAGACGACGATGATCATCGTTTCGTCGTACAGGCCGTCCCGCTTCAACGCTCCGACGAACTGGCCGAAGGCGTCGTCGAGGTAGGCGACCTCGCCGTCGTAGAGGTACTCCAGCCAGCCGATGTTGCGATCGGTCCAGGCCTCCCGGCCGGCGGCCATCATGGCGTCGATGCCGGTCCGCGATCCCTCGAATTCTCCACGCGGCGGCTCGGGCAGGGGGTTGTGCTCGGGGTTCGGGTAGTACGGGTCGTGCGGGTCGATGAACTGCACGAAGCCGAACGTGCGTCCCGCCGATCCGGCATCTTCGGAACGCAGGCGCTCCAGCGTCGCGGCCGCGACCTCGTTGGCCGGCACCAGTCCGATGCGGTCGTTCGGGTACGAGCGCCGCCGCACGTTGCGCAGCGGGCCGTACTCGTCGTAGGCCTGGCCGAAGCCCACCCGGGGCGAGATGTTGGCATTGGTCGTGATGCCGAACGACCAGGTGTCGGCGTCGTCCTCGAGGACCTCGACGACGGTCCGTGCCGCATCCGGCAGCGCATCTTCCTTGCCCAGGGCGGTGTGCGAGGTCGGGTAGCGCCCGGTGACCATGGATGCCACGGTCGGGCGCGTCCAGCTCGACGTGGCATAGGCATGCTCGAACACCACCGCCTCTTCTGCGAATGCGTCGAGATGCGGTGTGAGTCCGGCCTCCGAACCGTAGGCGCCGAGCTTGTCGGCGCGCAGCGTGTCCATCATCAGGATCAGGATGCGATCCGGTCGGGTGTGCGTCAGCGGGGCGGCCCAGTCGCCGGGCGGCAGGGGCTCGGCCGCGGCCGGGACGTCGGAGGCGGGCTCCCCGCCGCAGCCGGCGAGCAGCGCCAGCAGCGCGAATACGGGGAACGTCGGGAAACGGTTCACGTCGGCGCGAGGGTCGCGGTCAGTGGATGCGCCAGATGAACTTCAGCGCCAGGGATCCGACGACCAGCAACACGAAGTACAGGAATTCCCATCCGCGCATCCAGGTCGGTCCGAACGGCAGCATCTCCTTTTTCGGGAGGTCGAGATGGATCGCCGCGGCGGGGTTGCCGGGTCCCAGGTAGCCGCCCGGGTTTCCGATCAGCGCGTTCCACCACTGGCGCTGGTGGAGAACCGGCGTGGGGCGTTCCGGCGGCAGTTCGACGACGGTGGTGCCGTCGGCCGCATGCAGCGCGATCGGGTCGCCGGACTCCGGCCACGGCACCGACCAGGTCGTACCGGGGGCTTCGAGGCCCTCGAGCCGTCGAGTCGGCGCGCCGTCCCATCGCCAGTCGGTCGCCGCCATGTCGCCGGCCGCGATCGCGCGGACCTGTACGGGCGTACCCGCTTCCGGGAACTTGACGCCGTAGGCATTCGAGACCCAGACCAGCACGAACAGCACCGGGATGCCGGCCAGCAGAGCGGGCCCCAGCGCGAGCAGGATGTGCCGTCCGGACAGCCGGAAGTTCTCCATGATCAGCGGCTTCAGGCCGCTGAACTCGCCGTCGTAGTTCGACAGCTTCTTCTGCACCGCCTTGACCTGCGGGCGCAGCGCGGCGAGCTTTTCCTGGTTCGAGAAGTGGCGGTAGACCCACATCGTCAGGAACGACGAGACGGCGGCCCAGAAGGCGAGCACGACCGCTTCGGGCAGGACCGCGACCAGGGGGGCGTTGATCCAGCCCAGTACGACGCCCGGCCAGTCGAGCAGCCCGCGCGACATCAGCGCAGCTGCCCGCGCGCCAGCGGCCAGATGTCGAGCAGCGAGTCGATCTCGCGGTCGGGCTCGAACGACGTGAACAGCACCCCGGGCACCAGCTCCGGGTCGATGCAGTGGTCGCCGCTCCACTTCTGGCGATTGGGCTCCGTCAGTTTCGGCGGAATCGCGCCCAGCGTGGTCTGCCACGACGCGCGGTAGCCGCGCTGGTAGCCGACCACCAGGTCGGGCGTCTCGTCGTTGTCCTGCGAACCGGGGTAGATCTCCAGCCCGTCGAATACCCGGCGCACCACCGGCTGTTCGTGATCGGCGTGGATCCAGCTGGTCAGCTTTTCGGCGATCTCGTTCTTCAGCGCCGGCACGTCGGCCGGGTCGACGATGCCCTCGGACTCGCGCCCGGCAACGTTGATGAACAGCCCGTTCAGGCCCAGCGCGTAGGCGCGCGATCGGCTCCAGTCGACGCTTTCGAACACGACGTCGGACTCGGTGGCGCCGTCCTCGAGCACGAGGTAGCCGTTGTCGACCAGCCAGCGATTGAGGTGCACGGCGGTCCGGAACGGCGAGAAGCCGTGGTCGCTGATGATGATCAGCTCGTCGTCCGGCCCCAGCCGGTCCAGCGTCTCGCCGAGGATGCGGTCGGCCTCGGTGTAGATCCACTCGATCGAATCGCGGTGCCCCGGATCGGTATCGGCATGGCGGGGGTGCTCGGGGTCCAGTCCGCGGTAGAACATGTGGCTGACGCGGTCGGTCTGCACGAACACGCCGACGACCAGCTCGCTGTCGTTGCGGTCCAGCGTGTCGTACCACATCGCCTCGCGCTCGGCCAGGATGGTCTTCTCCATCTCCAGCCAGGCACCGTCGGAGATGTGCTCCTCGTTCAGCGACCAGGTTTCCTCGGGCATCCCCAGCGTGTGGTAGAGGCCGATGCGCTCGGCCAGCTCGGCTGCGTAGCCGGGCGGGGAAGAGATCTGCACCGCCGGCTTCATCGGGTCGATCTGGATCGGCGAGACGTAGAGCCGGGGGCGCGGATAGTCCTGCACCAGCAGCATACGGACGATGCCGGTGACGTTGACGGGCCCGGTGACGTCGAACTTCACCCGCACCCAGTTCGACCACTCGCCGGGCGCCAGCGCGGTTTCGGTATCGCCCAGCGTCACGTACGCGCCGGCATCTCCGGGACGGATCGTCAGCGGCACCGTCATCGGCTCGGCTTCCGAGCCGCGCAGCGGGTCCGGCGGGCCTTCCAGCGCGGTCTGGATGCTTCCGTCGCGACCGGGACGGACGCGCACGACGCGGGTGCTCGAACCGGTCTGGTCCAGCCGCGTGGTGGTGTAGAGCGTGTAGGTGCCCTGCGTGCCCAGCAGGTCGGGCACGCCCATTCCGGAGAGCATGCGCCGGATGTCGTCCGGCGGATAGGTGACCGGCACGCGCAGCACCGAAGCGCGGTTGCCGTCGTTCTCGGCCTCGGTCCAGAACGGCACGCCCTGGCGGCGATTGACGACCCGGCCCTCGTCGAGCGGGATGCTCAGGCCGAACAGGTCCAGGTGGCTTTCGGGTGGAATGTTCTCGGAGATCGAGAACTGCGGGCCGTAGGTTTCCGGATCACGGCGCAGGAAATCGAAAATGCCGTGCGAGCCGGGATTCTCGCCGGTCGCGAAATTGGACCAGGCCACCGGCGACTGCGGCGGGTTGCTGGTGCCCAGCGGCTGGAAGTGGCCCTGGTCGGCCAGTCGCTTGAAGTTCGGCAGCTTGCCGGCGTCCATCCACCGCTGCGCGAATTCGGGATCCATGCCGTCGAAGCCGAGGATCACGATGCGCTTTTCGGCCGGCTCCGGTTCGGACCCGCAGCCGGCGACGACGAGGGCGAGCAGGAGGAGCAGCGCAAGGCCGGCGATGCGCAGCGGCATGTTCGTCGGGTAGATTGTCATGGAGCCGGTTCCGGTCAGTCGCCGTCGCCGGAAGCGGCCGGCGTTTCGTCGACCTGCTGTTCATTCTTTCGGCGACGCATCCGCTTGATCATCAGCCGGATCGGCCAGAACAGGATCGCGGCAAGCGCCAGCACGATGCCGACCAGCACGCTCCAGATGCCGCCGAGCAGGCTGATGCCGGAACCCGGGCCGATATAGGCGAATGCAGGCGTTGCGGCCGCGATCAGCGCGATTGCGGCAATTCGGGTGAATACGGACATGGTGTGCGAAATCGATGTTGAGTGGGACGGTTCGGATTCTAGCACCGACTCCGCGGGCGGATACGCGCCGCGCCTTGTCCCCGTCTGCCGACGCGCTTAAACTTGGCCGCCGATCCCTTTCGAAACGCCTGGCACCCTTTCAATGAGAAATCCGATTCCCTGCCGCTGGATCCCGGCGGCGTTTCTCGCTTGCCTGCTCGTCGGCTGCGGCGGCGGGCGCGACGCGCAGGAGACGGCCGCGCCGCCCGAGGCCGACGCATCCAACCTCGTGCTGATCTGCATCGACACGGTGCGCTGGGATACGTGGTGGATTCCCGAGCGCGCCGGCCGCGAGGACGCGTTCAGTCCCTGGGGCGCGCGCAGCCAGGTCATGGCCTACGCGGTTTCGGCCGCGCCCTGGACCGTTCCCTCGGTGGGTTCCATCCTCACCGGCCTGTATCCTGCCCAGCACGGCGGCGGACTGTTCAGCGGCGAGGTCGCCAATCTCGACCAGGAAGTGCCCTCGGCCGTGAGTCCGGCCGCACCGACGCTGGCCGGACTGCTCGCCGAAGCCGGCTTCTCGACCGGCGCGGTCTCGGCCCATCCGTGGTTCAGCGCCAACTACGGATTCGAGCGCGGCTTCGACGAGCTGCACCAGCGCAGCGGCGCCGAGCGCGTGACGGCTCGCGGCATGGAATGGCTGGACGACAACGGCGCCGACCGGTTCTTCCTCTACCTGCATTACATGGACGTGCACGATCCGCACCTGGACCTGCGAGGTTCGCGCCGCACGGTCGAGTCCATGTCCGCCGAGCGGCGCGAGATGCTGCGGGAAACCGCGCCCGCGGCGGCCTGCGGCGAAGACCCCGACAGCGACATGTGCATGCGCTACCTCAGCTACGCCGATGCCACGCTCGCACTGCGGGAGCATCTCGCGACGGTGCTCGACGGCATGCGCCAGCGCGGCCTGCTGGACGACACCGTCGTCGTCGTGTATTCCGATCACGGCGAGGAGTTCCACGATCACCTCGAGGTCAGCCGCGCTCGCGACGAGGATCCGCGGGGCATCCACGGTTTCGGCCACGGCCAGAGCCTCTACCAGGAACTGCTGCACGTTCCGCTGCTGATCTGGCACCCGGACCACGACGGCCGCGAAGTCGCCCGGCCGGTCAGCCTCGTCGACGTCGTGCCCAGCGTCATGGAATGGCTCGGCCTCGAGCTGCCGGCCGACTACGAGTTCCCGGGCGTATCGTTCGCCTCGGCGGTCGAAGGCGCCGACGGCGGGCCGTTCGAATGGAGCGAAAACCAGCTCGAATGGAAACGGGGTTCGGAGCGTCCGCTGTTCGCTTCGGGCATTGCCTACGGGCCCGAGCAGATGGCGGTCATCGACGGCACGGCCAAGCTGATCTGGCACCAGGTGGACAATTCACGCGAGTACTACGATCTGGCCGAAGACCCACTGGAACGCGATCCGGAGCTCGACGTGCCGGACCGCGTCGCCGATCGCCTCGATGCCGACCTGGACCGGTACTTCGAATGGTTCGGCTCGCAGGATTACCTGCCCCCGGAACTGAGCGACGAGGTCGTCGAGAAGCTCAAGGGCGTCGGCTACCTGCAGGGCGTGGAATCCGGCGGCGACGATGGCGAAACGGAAGGCGACGGACGCGAGCCCGACGATCCATGACGAACGGCGGCAGGGCCGAACGGCACGTGCCCGGCGGCCTGTACTGGAAGACGCGGTTCTTTTCTGCGACGGCCGGCCTCTGGAAGCGGCTGGCCGCGATCGAAACCGCCGTGCTGCGCGACGAACTGCCCGATCCGGGCAACGCGCCGATCTACGTCGCCGGCGTCGCGCGCTCGGGCACGACCATCCTGACCGAGATGATCGCCCGGCATCCCGACGTCACCTGCCACCGCTACAGCGATTTCCCGAACGTCCACACGCCGTTCTGGCGCAACTGGCTTGCCGAACGCACGCGACGTGCGCCGGCCGAGGCGGTGGAGCGCGCGCACCGGGATCGTCTCATGGTCACGGCGGAGAGCCCCGAGGCGGTCGAGGAGGTGATCTGGATGCGGTACTTCGACCACCTGCACGATGCCGGCAGGAGCCAGGTCATGGGTTCGGACGTCGACAACCCGGCGTTCGAGGCGTTCTACCGGGAGCACGTCGCCAAGCTGCTTCTCGCGCGCGGCCGCAGCCGCTACCTGACCAAGGGCAACTACAACACCACGCGGCTCGGCTACATCCGTAGCATCTTTCCCGAGGCGCGCTTCGTCGTGCCGGTCCGCCGTCCGCTCAACCACGTCGCTTCGCTGGTCAAGCAGGATCGGCTGTTCCGGCGATCCGCCGCCGAGGATCCGCGCGTGACCGGGCAACTGCACCGGTCCGGGCACTTCGAATTCGGTCCCGACAAGCGCTGCATCCACGTCGGCGACGACGACGAGGCCGCCGAAATCCACGCGCACTGGCAGGCCGGGCGCGACGCCGAGGGCTGGGCGATGTACTGGAACGCCGTCTATCGCAGCGTGCTCGACGCGATCGATCGCGACGAGGACCTGGCCGGGCGCGTGCTGTTCGTGCGCTACGAGGCGCTGTGCGCCCGGCCGACGGAGACCATCGACGGGATCGTCGACCATTGCCGGCTCCCGGCGAAGCCGTTCGAGTCCGTTCGCGACGACTTTTCAGCGCGGCTCAGCGAGCCGGATTACTATGCGCCCGACTTTTCGGAACGCGAAATCGAGCGAATCCACCGGGTCACGGCGGCGACCGCCGGCCGGCTCGGGTACTCGCCGCCGGCCGAATCGCCCGGCACGAATCAATGACGCAGGAGGTTTTTCCAACGATGCTGAACCGAATCGCCGCACTCGTCGTGATCGGCATGCTGGTCGCCGGGTGCGGTTCCGAGCCGACCGGCCGTGACCGGCCCAACGTCATCGTCGTGTCCATCGACACGCTGCGCGCCGACCGCGTGGCCGGATACGGCTATCCCGAGATGCTCACGCCCAACGTCGAGCGGCTGGTGCGCGGCGGGGTCGTGTTCGAGCACGCCATCGCGCCCACCGGCACGACCTGGCCCTCGCACGCAAGCATGCTGACAGGCCTCTACCCGCGTTATCACGGCGTGCGCAGCAATACGCACAAGCTCGAGATCGGCATGAAGTCCATCGCCGAACTGCTGCGAAGCGGCGGCTACGAGACCGGGTCGTTCGTCAGCTTCAAGGGCATGCACTTCCTGTGCGGCCTGGACCGCGGTTTCGACGCCGCCAGCGACCGCGACCGCCGCGAGCCGGGGGAAGGCGCCATCCGCGACGGCCGGGAGACCACCGACCTGGCGCTTTCGTGGCTGGACTCGGCCGCCGGCGAGGCGCCGATGTTCCTGTGGCTGCACCTGTTCGAGCCCCATGGGCCGTACGACCTCACCGAGTACTCGCGTCGATGGATGGCCGAAACCGGCTACGACGGCATCCTGGCCGAGAACGGCGCGACGATGGACCTGCTGCTGAAGCACACCAAGGAAATCATCGAGCGCGAAGAAGACCGCGAAGCCCTCAACAAGCTGTACGACGGCGAGGTGATGCTGGCCGACCGCTACTTCGGCGAAATCCTGGCGCGGCTGGAGGCGCTCGGCGAACTCGAGAACTCGGTCGTCGTCTTCACCTCGGACCACGGCCAGGGGCTCGGCGAGCAGGGCCGCATGGGGCACGGCCCCGTGCTCTGGGAGGAGGTGCTCCAGGTTCCGCTGGTCGTGCGCGATTTCCGCGCCCCGGCGACGGCGCGCACGGTCGCCGAAACCGTCGGCCTGGTCGATATCGCGCCGACGGTCGCGGAGCTGGCGCTGGACGTGCCGCTGCCCGGTTCGCAGGGCCGTTCGCTGGTGCCGGCGCTGAACGGAGAGGCGATGGACCCGGTGGATTACCTCGCCGAGGTCGCGCTGCAACCCGAAGACCAGGTCGGCGACTGGTACGACCCCGATGCGCTGGCCGTCTACAGCCAGGGGCTGAAATTCGTCTTCCGCAAGGACACGAGGCGGGTTTTCGAGATCGGCGACGAACCCGTCGTCGCGCGTCCGCTTCAGCAGCCGGATTCGGTCAGCGCCATGGGAGAGTTCGCCCGTTCGGTGGCCGAGGAATTCCTCGCCGGCGAGATGACGCCCAGCGACGCCGAGCTGACCGAAAGCGACATCGAGGCGCTGCGCTCGTTGGGCTATATCCAGTGATTCCCTGAACCCATGACGTCGCGAGAGCCGGCGTCGCCAATACCGAAGGACGATTCCATGAAACGATCGACGCTCCCGTACTGGCCGCTGCTTGCGGTCGCGCTGCTGTTCGCCGCCGGCTGTTCGCCGGACGCCGAGGATCCGACGGCAAGCAGCGATCCCGCGGCCGTCGCCGACCGTTCCGAGCGCTTCCCGGACGTCGAGCCGACCTCGCCCGATCCGGAAGCGCTGGAGTACCCGTTCACGCGCACCGTCGAGGCCGTCGACGACTACCACGGCACCGAGGTGGCCGACCCGTACCGCTGGCTGGAGTCCGACGTTCGCGAATCCGAAGAAGTGGCCGAGTGGGTGGCCGCCCAGAACGCGGTCACGAACGCCTACCTCGAACAGCTCGACGAGCGCGAGTATTTCGCCGAGCGGCTCGGCGAGCTCTGGAACTACGAGCGCTTCGGCCTGCCGGAACGCCGCGGCGAGCGCTACTTCTTCACCCGCAATGACGGGCTGCAGGACCAGGCGGTGCTCTACGTGCAGGACGGCATCGACGGCGAGCCCCGCGTGCTAATCGATCCCAATGCCTGGTCCGAGGACGGCACGGTCAACCTGGCGCAGTGGGTTCCGGGACCGGACGGCCGTCACGTGGCCTACGGAATCCAGGATGGCGGATCGGACTGGCGCACGTGGCGCATCATCGACGTCGAAAGCGGCGAATTGCTTGCCGACGAACTCGAGTGGCTGAAGTTCACGTCCGTGGCCTGGAACGCCTCCGGCGAAGGCTTCTACTACAGCCGCTACCCGGCGCCGGAGCGCGGCGCGGAATTCCAGTCGCTGAACCTGAACCAGAAGGTCTACTACCATCGCATCGGCGATGCGCAGTCCGACGACCGACTGGTGTTCGAGCGGCCCGATGAGCCGGAATGGGGCTATCTGCCCACGGTCAGCGACGATGGCCGCTGGTTGATCCTGACGATCTTCAAGGGCACCGACAACCGCTACCAGGTCGCCTACAAGGACCTGGAGGCCCCGGACTCCGAGGTCCGGATGCTGATCCGCGGCTTCAACCACGACTTCAGCTTCGTCGGCAACGACGGCAACCGGCTGTTCTTCTACACGAACTTCGAGGCGCCCCGCTACCGGCTGGTCGCCATCGATCTCGACGAGCCGGCGGCCCGGCCGGAGATCATCCCCGAAGGCGACGACGTGCTGCGGTCGGTCAGCCATGTCGGCGGTCGTTTCGTGGCCACCTACCTTGCCGACGCCAAAAGCGAGGTGCGCGTCTTCGACCAGGCCGGCGAGCCGGTCCGCGACGTGGAGCTTCCGGGCATCGGTACGGTCTCCGGTTTCGGAGGCGAAGCCGATTCCCCGGAGACGTTCTTCAGCTTCTCGAGCTTCAACCGACCGCCCACGCTGTACCGCTACGACGTGGCCAGCGGGGAGCGCTCGACCTGGCGCGAAGCCGATGTCGGCTTCGACCCGGACGACTACACGGTGCGCCAGGTGTTCTACGAGTCCGCGGACGGGACGCGCGTGCCGATGTTCATCGTCCATCGCAGCGACGTAGAGCCCGACGGCGATACGCCCACGCTGCTGTACGGCTACGGCGGCTTCAACATCTCGCTCACGCCGTCGTTCTCGGTGCCGAGGCTGACCTGGATGCAGGCCGGCGGCGTCTATGCCCAGGCCAATCTCCGGGGCGGCGGCGAATACGGCCGCGAGTGGCACCAGGCCGGTACGCGGACCGACAAGCAGAACGTCTTCGACGACTTCATCGCCGCGGCCGAGTACCTGATCGACAACGACATCACGTCCAGCGAGCACCTCGGCATCTACGGCCGTTCCAACGGCGGCCTGCTGGTCGGCGCGGTGACGAACCAGCGCCCCGAGCTGTTCGCCGCGGCGCTGCCGGCCGTCGGCGTCATGGACATGCTGCGCTTCAACCGCTTCACCGCCGGCCGGTTCTGGGTCGACGACTACGGCTCGCCCGGGAATCCCGCGGAATTCGCCGCGCTGTACGCCTATTCGCCGTACCACAACATCGAGTCCGGAAAGGAATATCCCGCCGTGCTGGTGACGACCGCCGACACCGACGACCGCGTCGTGCCCGCGCACTCGTTCAAGTACGTCGCCGCACTGCAGGCGGCCGATACCGGCGCCCAGCCTCAGCTCGTCCGGATCGAGACCCGGGCCGGGCACGGCTCGGGCACGCCGGTGCAGATGCTGATCGATCTCTACGCCGACCAGTGGGCGTTCCTCGCCGAGCACACGGGCCTGGAGCCCGGCGGCGCGGAAGACTGACCCAGAGTCGGCTTCTGCCGAACAGCGAAAGCCGGGGCACGGGGGGCTCCGGCTTTTCATGCCGCCATGACATGCGGGCGGTCTGTTGCACGTTCGGCTCCACGCAATCTACGCGGCTGGTTCACCGCAGCGCGGGACCGCGAAGACCGGCAACCGAACGGCAGTCAGGAAGAAAAAGGCCGGCCGGGCCGCAGTGCCCGGCCGGCCGGGCGGCCGTGTGCAGGAGAAGGAGGAGTCAATGGCAGGCCGCCGTGGAAAAGGAGGGTAGGACCGGTTCGCGGACAGCGGTCCTGGGTTGCCGGGCTCCGGGGTCCGCGATCGACTGCATGATGCCGATGACCGCGTCGGTGCGGCCCGGCGGAAGCAGCGCGCCGAGCTCGGCCTCGGCCGTCAGCGTGTCGTCGAGATAGCAGGCTTTCAGCGCTCGGAGAAGGTCGCGCTCGTCGCCGGTCACGCCGGGCTCGTCGTAGTGCTCGATGTAGAGGTGATCGGCACCGTTCAATTCCAGCATCGTCAGCATCCGCAGGATGTGACGGCCGCAGGGACGGGCGTCGCCCTGCGCGAACAAACGGTCGACGAGGCGGACGGCCGCGTCGTTGCGTTCACGGTGTTCCCAGACCAGGCGAATGCCGAGCAGCCACAGGCGCTCCAGGGTGCTGAATGGTTGGTCGAACATGGCAGCCTCACGCGGCGTCGTCGATTGCTTGCGAACCAATCTACACGATAACGAATCGAAATGCAAACGATTCGCATTATAAATTTCTCAGGGGTTCATCGGGCTGCCTCCGGGGCCGTGCAATCAATCTGCAATATTCGAGTCATGGCGATGAAATCTTGCGCCGATAGATTGTTCTCTCCTGCCACAAGCTAGTCGAATCCTGGAGGGAGCATGTACCACTGGTTCCGCGCCGCCGGGCTTGCCGCCATGCTGGCGCTCGCCGGCACGCCGCTGTTCGCGCAGCAGGGCGAACAGGCCGATCTCGATGCGCTGGCCGACGAGCTCGTCCGGTTGCGCGGCGAAGTCGAATCGCTGAGCGAGCGGCTGGCCGAAAAAAGGGCGCGGCATCGCACCGGAATGCAGTCGCTTTCAGCGCAGCGGGGCGAGCTCGAGGCCACGCTCCGGCAGGAAGAACTCCGGATCCGGCAACTCGAACAGGATCTTGCCGACAATCGTGAACGCGGGCGGGAGGCCGGGATCGCCGGCGAAGAGCTCGCGCCCGTCGCCGCCGCGGCCATCGACGACCTCGAGCGGCATGTCCGCGACGGCATACCGTTCAAGACCGGGGACCGGATCAACGCGCTCGAAGGGATCCGAAGCAGCCTGGAATCGGGTGCACAGCCCGCCTCGCGCGTCATCAACCGCGTCTGGAGCTTCTACCAGGACGAGCTGCGCCTGACCAGCGAGAACGGCCTTTACTCGCAGACGATTCCGCTGGGCGGTGACGAGGTGCTTGCCGATACCGCGAAGATCGGCACCGTCGCACTGTATTTCACGACCAGGGAAGGCGCGGTCGGGCACGCCGTCGAGCGCGGCGGCGACTGGTCGTTCGTCGAGCTCGAGGGCGGTGCCGACATCAGTCGCGTGCGCGACCTGTTCGATTCGCTGCGCAAGCAGATCCGGACCGGCTTCTTCACGCTGCCCAACGGCAGCATCGAGCTGGAGTCCGGCCGATGAAGTCCATGAATCCCACTCCGATCCTCGCGAGCCTTCTGCTCGCCTCGATCGTCCTGGCGCCGGCCTGGGCGCAGGAAGACGCCGCAGCCGAAGAGACCGCCGCCGCGACGGCAGAGGATGCCGCCGCCGGGGAGCGGACCGGGGAAGCCGAGAGCCAGGTGCCCGAACCGGCAACCCAGGCGCCGTCACTGCGCCAGGCCTACCAGCGTGAGTTCGCGTTCCTCACCGGCCAGAAGGAAGACCTGGAACGCCGGCTCGCGGAACTGGACAGCCGAATGAAGACCGAGCAGCAGCAGCTCGAGCGCGCCATTTCCCGGCTGGAGTCGGAGGTCGTCGATACGCGGTCCCGTGCCGATCGTCTCGAGGACCAGGTCTCCGAATCCGAGGTCGCGGTACAGACCGCGCGGGACAACGCCGCGCAGCTGGCCGGTATCTTCACGCAGGCCGATTTCATGCTGGGCGACGACTATTCCAGCGAACCGGGCAACGAACGGTCACCGGGCCCGGACGATCTCCGTGGCCTGTTCGAAGCCGCGCTGGACGTGCTGCAGCGTCAGTCTTCGGTCTACGCGGAATCGGGCAGCTTCTTTCTCGAAGACGGAACGCAGGTCGACGGCGAGATCGTCCGAGTGGGCGATATCGCGGCCTACGGGATCAGCGAGCGCGGCGCCGGGCCGCTGGCGCCGGCCGGTGACCGGAAGTTCAAGATCTGGAACGACGAAAACGCCGAAACCGCGCGCGCGATCGCCGCCGGCCAGGCCCCCGAGACGTTGCCCATCTTCATCTTCGAGTCGCTGGACAACGAGGTCGAATCGAAGGAAACCCAGGGCCTGATCGGCACCATCAACGACGGCGGCGTGATCGGCTGGATCATCGTCGCGCTGGGTCTGCTGGGATTCGTGCTGGTGGTGCTGCGCGTGATCTTCCTGCAGCGTGCGAGCGCGTCGACCGAGCAGGTGATCGAGTCGGTGTCGTCCAGCCTCAAGCGCGGCGACGTCGATGCGGCCCAGGAAAAGCTGAAACGAAAGAAAGGCGCAACGGCCCGGGTCGTCGCCGCCGCGGTGCGCAATCTCGACCGGGATCGCGAACACATCGAGGACATCGTCTCGGAGTCCATCCTGCACGAGTCGTCGCACCTCAACCGGTTCGGCAGCCTGATTCTCGTCATCGCCGCGGTGTCGCCGCTGCTGGGGCTGCTCGGCACCGTTACCGGCATGATCTCGACGTTCGACGTCATCACCGAGTTCGGCACCGGCGATCCCAAGCTGCTGTCCGGCGGCATCTCGATCGCGCTGGTCACGACTCAGCTCGGCCTGGCCGTCGCGATTCCGCTACTGCTGGTCGGAAATCTGTTGTCGGGCTGGGCCGAGCGCATCAAGGACGACATGGAAAAGGCGGCGCTGCGGGTGATCAACCACTACACGGTCGCAACACAGGGCGGAGAGGTCGAGGCGCGCTGAGATGCTCGAAGGCCTGGCCGACGACCTGCGCTTCTACTTCGAGATCGGCGGCTTCGTCATGCCGCCGCTGGTCGCGGGCACGTTCGTGCTCTGGTACGCGATCGGCTACCGCTTCGCCGCGCTGCGGCGCGGTTCCAAGCGCTCGGTGCGGGTGCTCATCCGGCGCCACGCGGATCGGCCGATCGAGCGCCCTCGCGGCCTGATCGAGCAGGCCGTCGTCCGGGGCTACGAGCTTGCCGACAAGCGGCCGCCGCACCTGCGGCGGATGCTGGACGACGAATTCGCCGAGCTGGAGGCGTCCACGAAGCAGTTCCATACGCTGATCGTCGGCATCGTCACGGTGGCGCCGCTTCTCGGCCTGCTCGGCACGGTCTCGGGGATGATCGAGACCTTCGACTCCCTGGGCGACATGTCGCTGTTCGCGCAGTCGGGCGGCATCGCGGGGGGCATTTCCCAGGCCCTGTTCACGACGCAGATGGGGCTTGCGGTCGCGATACCCGGCCTCGTGGTCGGCGGAATGCTGGATCGGCGTGCCGTGACGATCAGATACGAACTGGCGCAGGTCAAGGACCTGATCTGCGCATCGAAAGAGGAACTGACGCAATGAGGTTTCGCGAACGCCAGCAGGAGGAACAGCGCGTCGATATATCGCCGCTGATCGACATGGTCTTCATCCTGCTGATCTTCTTCATGGTCTCGACGACGTTCGTCAAGGACATGAAGCTGGACCTGCAGCGGCCGTCGGCCCAATCGGCCGATCCGGCATCGACCAAGGCGATCCGGCTGTATATCGACGAATCGGGCGACACGTTTCTCGACGGCCAGCCGGTGCAGCTCTGGGTCATCCAGAGCCGGTTGCGCCAGATTCTCGACAGCGGTGGTTCCCAGACGGTTCTCGTCGTGACCGACGGCGGCGTGCCGTCGGACAAGCTCGTTCGGGTCGTCGACCAGGCGCGCCTGGCCGGCGCCCGGGACGTGGGCGTGGCCACGGTCGAGGAAGCCGGCGCCGGCTGAGCGCAACATCTAAGGAGGATTCCATGAACATCGATCGCAAGACACGCGCAATCCGGGCGGGAGCGGGAGTGGCCACGATGGTGATCGGCTCCACGGTCGTCATCGGCGCCCTGCTGATGATCAACCGCCTCGCCGAGGGACCGAACCAGCGCGTCATCGACAAGCAGACCTCGTTCCAGGTCGAGAAGAAGGCAGAGCCGCCGCCGAAGAAGATCGTCAAGCGCCAGCAGCCCGAGCCGCAGCGGCGCGCGACCCGGACCCCGCCGATGGTCAACCTGGATACATCGCTGTCCGGCGTGGACGTGGGCATTCCGGGCCTCGATGCCGGCAACTTCAGCAACCTCCAGGACAGCCTGCTCGGCGACACGCAGGACGTCGTGATGACCGACGATTCGGTGGACTCGCCGCCCCAGCCGACCTACCGGGCGCCGATGCAGTACCCGAAGAATGCGAGAGCGCAAGGCAAGGAGGGCTACGTCGTGTTGTCGCTGTTGATCAGCGCGACCGGCGAGATCGAGCAGGTCGAGGTCCTCGAATCGTCGGCCGGCGCTGACTTCGAGCAGGCCGCGCGCCAGGGAATCCGGCAATGGCGCTTCAAGCCCGCCCAGTACCAGGGCCGCAACGTCAAGGTCTGGGCCAGGCAGCGGATCCGCTTCAACCTGAGCTGAGTCTTCGATGCTCCCGATCCGTGTATTGGCCCTGTGCCTCGCCGTTCTCCTGCATGTGCCCGCGCATTCGCAGCAGGAGGAGGCGGAGCAGCAGGAGCAACGGGATCTCGAGCGCCTGCCCCTGGCCGCGCTGCTGATCGGCGACGGCAACTACCGGCGCGCGCGCAACGTGCTTGCCGAGATCGATACGGACGACGAGGAGCTGGACAAGGCCCGCTACCACACGCTGTCGGGTCTTGTCGCCCTCAACCTCGACGAGCTGCCGCGCGCGGCCGGCGAGTTCGAGGCCGCGATCGAGGCCGGCCAGGACGAACCGGTGATCTGGCTCTATCTCGCCCAGGCGCAGTTCGGCCAGGACAACTTCCGGGAAACCATTTACGCCCTGGACAACGCCGGCGAGCAGGCCGACCGGCTTGCCTCGGCCTGGCTGATGCGCGCGCAGTCGCATTGGGAACTCGACGAATACCGCCGGGCCTGGGACGCGCTCTCGCGCGGGCGCGACCGGTTTCCCGATCGCGCGAGCGATTTCGTCAAGCGCCAGGTGTTCTTCCTCGTCGAGCGCGGCCTGTACCAGGAAGCGGCGGACCTCGGTCTGGCCTTTCTGGAGTCCGAAAGGGCCGAGGTGCAGGACGCCATCGCCATCGGCAATGCGCTGCGCGAAAGCCGGCGCTACGAGCCGGCGGCCCGCATCCTGGAAATCGCCCGGCTGCAGGCGCCGGAAAACGTCACGCTCGCCAAGGTGCTCGCCCAGGTCTACATCGACCAGGGGATGGTGCTGTCGGCCGCCGAGGTCATGGCCCGGGCGGCGATGGTCGAGCCGGAACTGACCGCCGAGGCCGCCGAACTGTATCGACGCGCCGGGCGGTTGGTCCAGGCGCTGATGCTGAACTCCGAAATCATCGACCAGGAGAAGAAGCTCAAGCAGCGACTGGCCATCTTCGTCGACCAGGAGCGTTTCGAGCGTGCCGCGGGAATGCACCGCGACCTCGAGCGGGTCGGCCTGTTGAGCAATGAAGACATCCGCTACGCCCTGGCCTATTCCTACTTCAAGTCGGGCGACTTCGGGCAGGCCGAACAACAGCTCGTCCAGCTCACCCGCAGCGACCTGTTCCGCAAGGCGACCGAACTCCGGCGCGTGATGGAACAGTGCGCCGACAACCCCTGGCAGTGCGGCTGACCCGATGCGAGACTCATACCTGACCCGCGCCGGCCTGATGCTGGGCGCGTTGCTGATCGTGCTGGGCCTGCTGTTGACTGCCGCTGCCGACGCCCAGAACGCATCGCCGGCCGACGACGCGGTACTGGAAGTCTTCGTGTTCGAGGGCGGTCACCCGGTTCCCGGGCTGACGCTGCGCGCGGGCGATCTCTCCGGTACTACCAACGCCAGCGGTGCGTGGGAGGCCGAGGTTCAGCCCGGCGAGACGCGGCTCACGGTCTTCGATGGCGCCCAGGCGCTGACCGCGCTGCCGATGCGATTCAGCCCCGGCGAGATCGCGCAGGTCATCATCACGCTGACCGGCGAGGAGCGCCGCGCCCAGGTCAGCGTGTCCAGTTCGCATTCGGTGGAGCGCCGTCCCGCGGCGGGGCAGGCGCGGCAGGAGCAGCAGCAACAGTCCGCAGGCGAAGGCGAACTGGTCGGCCGCGTCGTCTCCACCGAAGACGGCGCGCCCATCACGGACGCTCGGATCTTCGTTTCCGGGACGCCGGTCCAGGCCAGGACCGACGACGACGGACGGTTCGCGGTCACCGTCCCGGCCGGCGAGTACAGCGTCTCGGTGCTGCATGGTGAGTACGCCACGCGAACCGTCGACGGCGTCGTCGTCGAGAACGACGAGGCGACCACGCGCGATTTCGAGCTGCCGCCGGCCGGGCTGGAACTGGCCGAGTACGTCGTGACCGTGCCGTACATCGAGGGCAGCATCACGTCGGTCATCGACGAGCAGCGCCAGACCGCCAGCGTCGCCAACGTGCTCGGCGCCGAACAGATTTCGCGAGCCGGCGACAGCGACGTGGCCAACGCGCTGTCGCGGGTGACCGGCCTGACGCTGGTCGACGGCCAGTTCATCTACATCCGGGGCCTGGGCGAGCGCTACTCGTCGACGCTGGTCAACGGCGCCAACGTCCCCAGCCCCGACCCGACCCGCAAGGTCGTGCCGCTGGACCTGTTTCCCACCGGCGTCATCCGGTCCATCCTCGTCCAGAAGGGCTACTCGCCCGAGATGCCCGGCGATTTCGGCGGCGGCGTCGTCGAAATCCGCACGCGTGGCATACCCGAGGAAGACTTCTTCGCGATCGAACTCTCGGCGGGATACCGCGCGGGTACGACGTTCGATGAAGGCCTCACATACGAAGGCGGCGACCGGGACTTCAGTGGTTTCGACGACGGCACTCGCGACATTCCCGAGCCGGTCGCCGGCGTCATCGCCGGCGGCGTCAAGATTCCACCGGTACGGACGCCGTTCACGCCGGACGGGATTACCGAAGAGGAACTCGAACGGCTCGGGGAGTCGTTTCCGACGATCTACGACGTCGACGAGAAGGAACCGGGTCCGGACCGGGGTGTCTCGATCGAAGGCGGCAAGCGGTTCACGTTCGCCGACGGCTGGAGCGCCGGCATCACCGGCTCGATCCTCTGGGATGACTCGTGGCGTTCGCGCACAGAACTGCGCCGGACGTTCATCCCGCTGGGGGACGGGTCGCTGCGTCCGAACGACGACTACACAATCGAGCGCACGACGCGCACGATCGGGCTCAGCGGTTTCCTGACCGCCGGCATCGACTACGGCGACCTGCACGCGCTCGACCTGACGTCGATGCTCCTGCGCCAGACCGAGGACGAGGCCACCCGCCAGATCGGGTTCAACCTCGACGAGGATGGCATCGTCAAGTTCAACGAGCTCGAATGGGAGGAGCGCCAGCTCATCGCCAACCAGGCCGAAGGCCGGCACGTTTTCCCCTTCCTGAACAGCGCCCGGCTGGAATGGGATTACTCGGAATCGCGCGCGGAACTCTACGAGCCCGACAATCGACGTTATCGATTCGACCCGGATCCCGAGAGCGAATTCATCTTTTCGCGCCGGGCCGACTCCAACATCCGTCGATACACGTTCCTGGACGACAAGGCCGTGGATTTCGGCGGCGACCTGTTCGTGCCGTTCGAGTTGTCCGGCTGGCTGGAAGCGGAGCTCAGCGGAGGGTTCCGCAGTACCGAGAAGAGCCGCTCGTCGATCATCCGTCGATTCGCGTTCGACGATATCGGCAACATTCCCTTCGACGTGCGGCGTCGCCAGTCGCTGGAAGACATCCTGATCCCCGAGTTCATCGGACCGGACGGTGCGCAGATCGTGGAACTGACCGACGACGGCGACAACTACACCGCCTCGCTGGATATCGAGGCGTTCTACGGCAACCTCGATTTCACGATCGCCGACACCGTACGGATTGCCGGCGGCGTCCGCGTGGAGGACTGGTCGCAGGACGTGCGGACGTTCAGCCTGTTCGATCCCGACCGTGTTTCGTCGGTGTCGGAGCTCGGCGACCAGGACCTGTTTCCGGCCGCATCGCTGACCTGGCTGATTTCGGATCGGCAGCAGGTCCGGTTCAGCTACGCCGAGACCATCATCCGGCCCGATTTCAAGGAGCTGTCCACGTCGGTGTTCACCGATCCGATCCTCGAACGCGTCGTGCAGGGCAACGCCGACCTGGTGCCGTCGGACGTGCGGCACTTCGATCTGCGGTGGGAGTTCTATCCGTCCCCCAGCGAACTGCTGTCCGTCGGTGCCTTCTACAAGCTGATCGACCAGCCCGTGGAGCTGACGGTGGAGCCGGGCGTCGAGCAGCGGCTGACGTTCGAGAACGCCGACGAGGCCGTGAACTTCGGCGTCGAATTCGAGGGTCGCAAGACGCTGGAATTCGTCGACGAGTGGTTCGGATGGAGCGGCGTGCTGGAACCGTTCTTCGTGGCCGGTAACGTCTCCATCATCGAGTCGGAAATCACGATCGACCCCGAGGACCGCGGCATCCTGACGTCCACCTCCAGAGAACTCCAGGGCCAGTCGCCGCTCATCGTCAACGCCCAGGTCGGCTACGACCGGCCCGACCTGGGCCTGGAGGCCACGGTGCTCTACAACTTCGTCGGCGAACGCATCGTCGAGGTCGGCGTGCTGGGCGCCCCGGACAAGGTCGAGGCCGGCGCCGGACAGCTCGATGTCGTGGTGCGCTGGAAGTGGAGCGATCACTGGCGGGCGAAGCTGAAGCTCGGCAACCTGCTCGACGCGGAGTTCCGGATCGAGCAGGGCCCGAAGACCACGCAGCAATACAGCAACGGTCGCACCCTCGGCATCGGGATCGAGTACAGCTTTCTATGAACCGGCAGCGCTGTAAGGAATCTGCAACCGACCGGTCATTGGGCTGAAATCCTCCCCCCACATACTCCGGGTTCAGTAGGACGGCGCTGATTCACGAAAAGCCGTTTCGATCCACCTCCAATCCATACGACACCCGAGGGAATCAACGACATGTTCAGCAATTTGACTCGCAACGCGCTTGCGCTCGCCGCCGGCACGGCACTGGCCGGATCGGCGCAGGCGTTCGTCGTGAACGATACGTTCAGCGGCAACTGGGGCGAAGGCGGCGGCGCGAGCCGCGGCCTGATCATCGATGTCTTCGAGCGATTCGCCGCCGCCGGCGACTTCGAATCCGGCGTACTCGTCCAGTGGTTCACCTACCGCGACGGCGAACCGATCTGGCTGCTGGCCGACGCGGCCGTGGTCGATGCCGACACCAATTCCGCCGAACTGACGTTCTTCGAGTTCTCCGGCGGCACGTTCGGCCCGCCCGGCATCGGCAACCCGACCAGCGTCCAGTGGGGCACCGGCACGCTGACGTTCAACAGCTGCGGCAATGCCGTGCTGGAATACGACGGCGTCGACGGCACGGGCACGATCGACACGTTCTCGAACCTGACGGCCGAGCAGTGCGTCGTCGACGAGGTCTTCGACAGTTGCCCGTCGTTCGCTTCGCCCGGCCCGCTGCAGGGCTCGTGCGTCATCGGTGGCCAGACGATCACCAACGACATCACCCTGACCAATGAAACCACGTGGCTGATCCAGGGCCAGTTCATCGTCGGCGACGGCGGCTCGGTCACCGTCGAGCCAAACACCGAACTCGTCGGCGGCACGCTGGGCGATACCGACACGTTCATCGTCGCCAAGGGCGGCCAGGCCTTCATCGAGGGCACGGTCGAGAATCCGATCGTCTTCCGAGGTTTCCAGAACGAAGGCCGTGGGGAATGGGGCGGAATGGTGGTCAACGGCAACGCGCCGATCAACGGTTGCGCTCCGGGCGTCGATCCCTGCACGGCCCAGGGCGAGGGCAACTCGGGCGAATACGGCGGTGACGATCCGCACGACAACAGCGGCGTTTACAAGTACATGATCGTCTCCAACGCCGGCATCCTGTTCAACGAGGAAAACGAGCTCAACGGCATCGCATGGCAGGGCGTCGGCGACGGCACCACCATCGAGTACATCCAGGTCCACCTGAACTCCGACGACGGCATCGAGTTCTTCGGCGGCACGGCGAATGCCAAGCACGTCGTGCTGACCGGCATCGGCGACGACAACCTCGACTGGACGCAGGGCTGGCAGGGCAAGCTGCAGTACCTCGTCGCCAAGCAGTACACCGACGACGGGGACCAGGGCATCGAGGGCGATAACAACGGCGACGCCAACGACGCCGAGCCGCGCGCGCTGCCGATGATCGCCAACGCCACCTTCGTGGGGCAGAGCAACGGCGACATCGGCTGGCTGATCCGCGAAGGCACCGGCGTTGCGCTGGCCAATTCCATCGCCACCGGCTTCGGCGACGCCTGCCTGGACATCGACCAGCAGTCGACGTTCGACAACCAGGCCAACCTGACGTTCGCCAACAACGTGGTCGGCAACTGCGGGACGTCGTTCGACGAGGAAGCCGGCGACGGTTTCGACGTTTCGGACTTCTTCCTCGGCCAGACCGGCAACGTCGACGGCGACCCGATGCTGATGAACTACGCCCCGATGTCCGGTTCTCCAGCGCTGGGAATCGGCAACGTGCCGTTCACCGACGACTTCTTCGACAACGTCGATTACGCGGGCGCGATCCGCAGCGCCGACCAGGACTGGACGAAGGGCTGGACCGTCGGCCTGGATCGCGACGCACCCTGAAGCGCCTAGCGATCTCGATGACCCGGGCGTTCCCGGGGCCATTTATCCGGGAATGCGGGAGGCGGCACCGTTTCGACGGTGCCGCCTTTTTTCATGTCGCAGGCGTCGATCCCGCGACGGCGAACACGGTCTGGCGGCCGTCGGACACCGCCCGCATCGGGCAGGCGAACAACCGGCTCAGCCGGTGCTCGGTCAGCATCTCGGCCGTCGTGCCGAATTCCCAGCGCCCGTCGCCGAACAGCATCAGCACGTCGGTGCAGTAGCAGGTCGCAAGGTTGACGTCGTGCAGCGCCAGGATCTGGCCCGAGCGCCGTTCGTGGATCCGCCGCCACAGGCCGTCCAGGATCGCGACCTGTCGCGCCGGGTCCAGGTGGTTGGTGGGCTCGTCCAGCAGCATCACGCCCGGATCCTGTGCGAGCACGACGGCGAGGGCGAGGCGGCGCTGCTCGCCGCCGGAAAGCTGGCGGCACGAGCGGTCCGCGAGATCTCCGAGGCCGACTGCGGCCAGTGCGCGCCGGGCCCGCTGGATGTCCTCGGCCGACTCCCGGCCCAGCGGACCCAGGTGCGGGTGACGCCCGCTGAGCGCGACCTCCAGCGCGTCGGCGTCGAACGCAAAGCGGGTGTTCTGCGTCAGCATGCCAAGCCGCTGCGCGATCGCCCGGCGGGACAGGCGTCGCACGTTCCACCCGTCGAGCAGCACCGTCCCGGAATCGACCGGCCGGACCGCGGCAAGCGCCAGCAGCAGCGTGGTCTTGCCCACCCCGTTCGGCCCGAGGATCCCGATCGACCGCCCGGCCCCCAATGCCAGGTCCAGTCCGCGGACCACGGTCTTGCCGGCGATCGAGACCGAAAGGGCGCGGGATTCGAGGAGGAGGGCGGGATCGGCGGAACTGGAAGGCATCGAGGGCATCGGGTCGGGTTTCGGATTCAGATCGAACGAAGTTTTCAGTTTTCAGGTTTCAGTGTTCAGCAACCGGCTTCGGCGGTGGACGGAGATTGGTTGCAGCGTCGTCGGTGGTCGGTAGTCTGTCGTCGGAAAGCGGAAAGCGGAAAGCGGAAAGCGGAAAGCGGAAACCGGAAACCGGCAACCGGAAAACCAACGAACCAACGAACAAACGAACCATCACCTTCCCCTGGCCGCGCGGTGCAGCAGCAGCAGGAACAGCGGCACGCCGACGAGCGCGGTGAGCACGCCCACCGGCAGCTGCCGGGGACTGAACAGGTTGCGCGCCAGCGTGTCGGCGACGACGAGGAACGCGCCGCCGAACATCGCGGCGGCGGGCAGCAGCCGTCGGTGGTCGGAGCCGACGATCAGCCGCATCAGGTGGGGAACGATGAGCCCGACGAAGCCGATCGTTCCGGCGATGGCCACCGCCAGCGCCGTCAGCGCCGAGGCGGCGACGTAGATCTCGGTATAGCGCCGGCGCGGCGGCTCGCCGAGCAACGCGGCCTGCGTTTCGCCGGCGGCCAGTACGTTCAGGCTCCGGGCGCGCAGCATCAGCAGCGCCACGATGCCGACCAGCGCCGGCAGCCACCACGCCGAGACGCGGGCGTAGCCGAGATCGCCCATCAGCCAGAACAGCATGCCGCGGAGGCTGCGGTCGTCTCCCAGCGCCAGCATCAGGCTGATGACCGCGCCCCAGCCGGCGGCGACGACCACGCCGGTCAGCAGCATCCTGGCCGTGGACCACGGTCCGGACCCGTGCGCGAGCACGAAGACCGTCACCGACGACAGCAAGGCCCCGGCGAACGCGGCGATTTCTATGGGCACGAACGTGAGTCCGAACAGCATCGCCGCCAGGGCGAACGCCGCGGCGCCGCCGGAGACGCCGAGCACGTACGGATCGGCCAGGGGATTGCGCAGCAATACCTGCATCAGCGCGCCGGCCAGCGCCAGCAGGCTGCCGGTCACCAGGGCGGCCAGCGCCCGAGGCAGCCGGATCTCGA
This sequence comes from Candidatus Wenzhouxiangella sp. M2_3B_020, assembly GCA_051428125.1. Taxonomy (GTDB): domain Bacteria; phylum Pseudomonadota; class Gammaproteobacteria; order Xanthomonadales; family Wenzhouxiangellaceae. The sequence continues at coordinate 9,537 of JBPRGD010000081.1, read as the reverse complement.
AGACGATGCGCCAGTCGGTGGCCCCCGCCGGCCAGTCGATTCGCCCTCCGCCCCACAGGACCGCCAGCGCGAGGCTGAACGCGACGACCAGCGCCAGCGACAGGTTGAGTCCCTGCCCGCGCAGTGCGTTCACGCCGCCGGTCCGGAGCGTGACGGCGGCGTCTGGCCTCGTGCCCGCGAATTGATTAACATGACGACAATTCAATATTCTGCGCCGGCGCCTAGCTTAAGGCACACGAAAAGGCCACGCTGCGCCGGACGCGAGAGGACAGGACATGATCGACGCCGACGGCTTCAGGCCGAACGTGGGCATCGTGCTGGCGCGGGGAGACGGGCGTGTCTTCTGGGCGCGCCGGGCCGGCCAGGACGGCTGGCAGTTTCCGCAGGGCGGCATGAACACCGATGAAACGCCGATCGAGGCGATGTACCGTGAGCTGGCCGAGGAGACCGGCCTCGAACCCGGGCACGTCGAGGTGCTGGGCGCGACGCCCGGGTGGTTGCGCTATCGATTGCCGAAGCGGCTGCGCCGGCGCAATCAGCATCCGGTCTGCGTTGGCCAGAAGCAGGTCTGGTTCCTGCTGGAGTTCCTCGCCGACGAATCGTCGCTGCGCCTGGACGCGACCGAGCACCCCGAGTTCGATCATTACCGCTGGGTGGATTTCTGGTACCCGGTGCAGCACGTGATTCCGTTCAAGCGCCGGGTCTACAAGCGGGCGCTGAGCCACCTCGAACCGTTGCTGCCGGCGCACAAGAAGGGCCACGCCCGGCGCGGGACCAAGGCGGAAACCGACTGAATGGACCTCATCGGCGCCTTCGTGCTGCTGTTCGTGGTCATGGACCCGCTCGGCAACATTCCCATCTTCGTCTCCGTCCTCGAGGACGTCGCGCCTTCGCGCCGTTACCGCGTGCTGGCGCGCGAGCTCCTGATCGCGCTGGCGATCCTGTTCGCATTCCTGTTCGGCGGCCAGTACGTGCTCGCCGCACTGCACCTCAGCCAGTATTCGGTCAGCGTCGCCGGCGGCATCATCCTGTTCCTGATCGCGTTGAAGATGATCTTCCCGGTGCAGCGCCAGATGCGCGAGGACGAGCCCGACGAGCACGAAGAGCCGTTTCTCGTTCCGCTGGCGGTGCCGATGGTCGCCGGTCCCAGCGCGATGGCCATCCTGCTGCTGCTGGCCACGCAGCATCCCGATCGGCTCGGCCTGTGGTCGCTGGCGCTGTTCCTGGCCTGGGCGGCTTCGGCGGCCATCCTGGCGTTCGCGCCGCTTCTCAAGGAATGGCTGGGCAAGCGCGGGCTGATCGCCGTCGAGCGGCTGATGGGCATGCTGCTGGTCGCCATCGCCGTCCAGATGTTCCTGGAGGGCGTTTCACAATTCCTCGGAGAATACGCATGATGAAGTTCCTGTCCTTCGCCGCGGCGATGCTCGCCGCCGCGACGACCGGCGCGCAGGCGTTCGACGACGCGGAGCTGGAAACCGCGCGCGAACTGCGCGCGATCGCGCTGGAAAGCGGGCTAGGCTACGAGATCACCGCCGACCTGACCACGCGCATCGGCAACCGGCTGGCCGGCTCGCCGAACGATGCGCGGGCCGTGGAGTGGGCCGTGGAGACCCTGGAAGGGATGGGCTTCGATCGCGTCTGGACCGAACCGGCGACGTTTCCGTCCTGGACGCGCGAGCACGAGCGCGTCGCCATCGTCGAGCCGGTTGCACAGGAGCTCGTCGCGCTGGCGATCGGGTTTTCGCCGGCCACGCCCGAGGGTGGCGTCGAGGCCGAGGTCGTGATGTTCGAAGATCTCGACGCGCTGGAGGCCGCGCCCGCCGACGAAGTGGCCGATCGCATCGTGTTCATCCGCGAGCGCATGGAGCGTGCGCGCAGTGGTGCCGGGTACGGGCCGACCCGTCGCGCGCGCAGCCGCGGATCCATGGTCGCGGCGGACAAGGGTGCGCTGGCGCTGATCATCCGCTCGGTGGGCACTTCGACGAACCGGTTCGCGCACACCGGCGCGATGCGTTTCGACGCGGGCAGCCGCCGGATCCCCGCCGCGGCGATTTCCAATCCCGACGCCGACCAGCTCGAACGAATGATCGCGCTGGGCGAGCCGGTGCGGCTGGCCGTCGACATCGGCGCGCAGGTCAACGAGCCGTACACCAGCCGCAACGTCATCGGCGAGTTGACGGGCGGCGAACGACCCGAAGAGTACGTCGCCCTCGGGGCTCACCTGGATTCCTGGGACGTGGGCACCGGCGCGCTCGACGATGGCGCCGGCGTCGGCATCGTCACGGCCGCGGCGAAGCTCATCGACGAGCACGCGCCGCGGCCGAAGCGCTCGATCCGTGTGATCCTGTTCGCCGCCGAGGAACTGGGGCTATGGGGCGGGCGCGCGTGGGCCGAGGCCCACAAGGACGAGATCGACAAGATCCAGATCGCCGCCGAATCCGACTTCGGGGCGGGGCGGATCTACGAGTTCTCGGCGCGCGTGGCCGACGACGCCTGGCCCGTGATGCAGGCGATCCACGCCGAGCTCGAGCCGCTGGGAATCGCCATGGCCGGGCGCGGCAGGACGTCGGGCGGACCGGATTTCGTCCCGATGTCGCGCTACGGCCTGGCAGCCGCCGACCTGCAGCAGGACGGCACGACGTACTTCGACTACCACCACACGATCAACGACACGCTGGACAAGATCGATCCCGCGGAAATGGCCCAGAACGTCGCCGCCTACGCGGTGTTCGCGTGGCTTGCAGCCCAGGCGCCGGTGGACTTCGGATCGGGGCAGGAACTGCTGGCCGACGAAGCGGACGACTGAAGTCCGGGCCGCGCCGTCGTGGGGCTCTGGAAAGGTCGGCCGGCGCGTGGCCGGCCGTGCAGGGAAGAAGAACGCGGGCGGAACCGGTGAGGCTCGCGCCCGCGTCGGGCGCGAAAGCTAGAACTGGATCCGGACGCCGCCGATCAGCGTCGTGTCCAGGTGGGGCCGGGCCCCGCGCGGCTGGCGACCGGCGATCCCGTCCTCGCCGGTGAGATTCTTCGCCAGCCCGTAGATCTGCATCGTCTGCGTGACGTTGTAGTGCAGCGACGCATCGAGCATCGTGAGTTCATCGGTCTGCTCGAACGGCCCGCACGAGGCGAACGCGCACGCCTCGCCGACATGGGTCAGGCTGAGATACCCCGCCCATTGCCTCCAGACGACACCCTGCTCGACGTAGAACTGGTTGTCGGGGATGTACGGGATCGGGTCGCCCTTGGAGACGTCGCCGAAGAAGTTCGAGTCGGCCAGCTCGCTGCGGAACTCGGCGTCGGTGTAGGTCCAGGTCGCTTCGAACGGCAGGCCGAAGCCGTTTCCGGTCGACCAGTCGGCCTGCAGCCGCGACTCGACGCCGCGGGCGCGCGCCGCGTCGCCGCGGAATACCTCGCCGACTTCGCAACTGGCGCCGCTGGAAATCGTGCAGACGCCGACCAGATTGTCGAAATCGTTGATGAACCCCAGCACTTCCAGCGCGATGCCGCCGGCAGCGTATCGGACGCCCGCCTCCCAGTTGGTGGATTCCTCTTCGGCCGTGTCCGGATCCGACGACGGCGCCGAGAAGCCCTTGTGGACACCGAAGATCAGGTCGAGCGCGTCGGTGGCGGCGTATCGAACGCCGACGCCGGGCAGCGTGACCGTCAGATCGTTGCTGCGGGTCGACCGCAGGTTGTCGGGAGTGCGTGCCGACGGATCGTCGGTCCGGCCGGGGCGCGTTTCCCAGCGTGTTCGCGAAAGCTCGATGTCCTCGATGCGAACGCCGGGGCTGACGGTCAGGCGGCCCACCGTGATGGTGTCGTAGATCCACGTCGCCCAGGCTTCGGCCTGCTCGACCCGGTTGCCGGCGTTGCCCAGCAGTCCGAAGTCGTCGAGCACCAGCGATCCGTTTCGCTGGGAGTAGCTGCTCTGGCGCTGCAGCCGGTCTTCCTCGTCCTCGTGCAGGCGCGTGCCGATGCGCAGCCGGTGGGACAGCGCGCCGGTGTCGAACGCGATCGTCGCTTCGGCCTGGATGCCGCGGGAGTAGTACTCGCGCGAATTGTTGCGCAGCTCGATGGAGCCGGTCGGCGTATCGACGGTGCCGTCCAGGATTCCCCGCAGCTGGTCGGTGGACAGCCCGCCCAGCGACTGGCCGCGGTTGATCGCCTGGATGACGCTGAACCAGCTCGTGCGGTCCAGTTCACCGGCGTTCGGGCTTCCGTCGAAGTCGAAGCCCTCGGTCTTGAACCACGCCCGCTGGAAGTCGTTGTTATAGGCCTTCGCCTGCAGGGTCACGGCATCGCCGAAACGTCCGGTGTAGGTCAGCATGATCTGCTCGTGCTCGGTGTTCATCTGGTCGAGCTCGGACAGGCCGTAGCGACGGTACGGGTCGGCCGCGAAATCGGCGTCGGTCAGACCGAAGTAGGTCTGGTTCGACGTTTCCTCGGCGTACTGGAGCTTGAGCTCCAGCGCGTGGTAGCTCTCGGCCGTGCGCGGCGTGTTGATCCGGAAGCGGGCCATGTAGTCGCTCTTGTTCAGGCCCGTGTCGCGGCTGGAACGGTCGATGTCCTGGAATCCGTCCGAGCGCCATTCGTGGCCCTCGACGAGATAGCCGAAGCGCTCCTGGCTGTCGCCGAACCACGCGTGGCCACGCAGGTGGCCGTGGCTGCCGGCCTCCAGCGTCACCTGTCCCGACGAAAGGTCGGGAATCCGCGTCGACATCAGGTTGATCGCGCCCCCGGTGGTGTAGGGACCCTCGAGCACCGCGGCCGGGCCCTTGAGCACTTCGATGCCCTGCATGCGGCCGGCGGTCGGGAAGTAATACGCAGCCGGCGCCGCGTACGGTGCCGGTGCGATGGGAATGCCGTCCTCCAGCAGCGTGACGCGTGCCGAGCGGTCGCTGGGGGTGCCACGGATCGAGATGTTCGGGCGCAGTCCGAAGCCGTCCTCGACCTGTATGGAAATGCCCGGGACGCGCCGCAGGATCCGCTGGATGTCGGTGTACTCGAACTGCTCGAGTTCCCGCTCGGAAATGAAAGTCGCGCCGCCGGGCACCCGGCGGGCCGCCTCCGGCGAGCCGAGGATGGCCACCGGCGCCAACGCCACCGGCATCTCGTCGCCGGGTCGGTCGGGCCCGGCCGGTTCGGAGTCGCCGTCGGGCTGCGCCCAGGCAAACGACGTGAGAAGGCAGGCGGCAGCCGCCGCGGCCGACCGCGATAGACGAGCGATCGGCAATGATGGGGTGTATCTGTTCACGTGGTACTCCTTGCGAATCTTGTTCTTGCTCGGGTGTCCGGCGTCGGCCGGAGCCGGGCCGAGTTCGTATTGCGATTGGTAGTATATATGAGAATCATTACTAATACCGATCGAAATCCGCCCTGAGAGTGATTCACTTCAAAGGATGAAAATCGATCGCACAAAATGATTGACAATCGTTCTCATCCGCTGTAATCTGCACCCATGTTCGTATGCATCTGCAATTCCGTCACCGACCGCGAGATCCGGGATCTCGCCAGGCGCGGTGTCGATTCGCTGGAGGAACTGCGGATGCTGACCGGTTGTTCGGATTGCTGCGGCCAGTGCGCCGACGAGGCCGAAACGGTCCTGATGAACGCCGCGCAAGCGAAGCCCGCGCGCCCCTCGCGCGGACCGACGATTCCCGTCGTCGATCTTCCTCAAACGGCCTGACTCGCCTTCGGCGCGTTCCGCGGGCCCGGCGCAGGTGCCTCGGCCGCGGTTTTCCTTGTCTCAGGGTAGTTTCGTGGCCAGCGCGCCGCGATGTACTTCGGCGTTGTAGTAGCGTGTCTCGATGCCGCTGGCGGCGACCTGCTCGGGGTCCGGCGGCGCGAGCAGGCCGTTCTTGCGCGCCTGCGTGGCCGACCACCACCCGGACGGGTAACAGGGTTGGGGGAAGCCCAGCGTCCGGATCGTGTCGAAATCCGCCCTGGCCATGTTCTCCCGGATTCCTTCGATCAGATGCCGGTGAAGCAGCGGGCTCTCGCTCTGCTGGACCAGGATGCCGCCGTCGCGCAGTGCACGATGGCAATCGGCGACGAAATCGGGGCCGAACAGCCCTTCGGCCGGACCGATGGGGTCGGTGGAATCGACGATGATGACGTCAAGCGACTCCGCTTCGGCGTTTCGGATCATCGCCAGCCCGTCGTCGAACATCAGCTGCGCGCGCGGATCGTCGTTGCGGGCGCACAGTTCGGGGAAGTAGCGCTCCGACAGCCGCGTGACCTGCTCGTCGATCTCGCACTGGATAACCGACTCGACGTTGCGATGACCGAGCACTTCGTGCAGTGTGCCGCAGTCGCCGCCGCCGATGATGAGCACGCTGGACGGCTCGGGATGCGAGAACAGTGCGGGGTGCACCAGCATCTCGTGGTAGAGGAAGTTGTCGCGCGTGGTCAGCATCACGAAGCCGTCGATCGTCATCAGGTGGCCCCAGTGGCTGGTGCGATAGACGTCGATGGTCTGGTACTCGGTGTCGGAATGTGCGAGATGCTCCTCGACGGCCCAGCTCATCGCGCTGCCGGCCTCCTTGCACGTCTCGGTGAACCAATTGGTGTTTTCGGGCAGCATCGGCGGCCTTTCAGCGGTTGGTCGGATCCCCGATTCTACGGAAGCGCAGCCCGACGATGCGCGGCGCTTCCGACATGCGAACCGGTCCGTACAATGGCACGAGCCTTACCGACGCCGAAGCCAATGACCGAATCCGCCATCGACGAAGCACGCCGCCGTTACGCCATCGCACAGTGGTCGGACGGGTTCTTCGACGTCGATGCGGACGGACGGCTCGCCGTTCGGCCCGACGGTCCGGGCGGACCGGGGATCGCACTGCCGCGAATCGTCGAGCGTGCTCGCGGCGAAGGCCTCCGGCTGCCGCTGCTGGTCCGTTTTCCGCGGATTCTCGAGCAGCGCGCGGGGCAGCTCCGGAACGCCTTCGAGCGCGCCATCGACGAGATCGGCTACGCGGGTCGCTACACGCCCGTCTACCCGGTGAAGGTCAACCAGCAGGCATCGGTGGTCACGACGCTGGCCGGCGTCGAAGGCATGGGCCTGGAAGTCGGCAGCAAACCCGAACTGATCACGGCGCTGGCCGTCAGCCGGCCCGGCGGGACGATCGTCTGCAACGGCTACAAGGACCGCCAGTACATCCGCCTGGCGCTGGCCGGCGTGCGCCTGGGCTTGCGCATCGTGCTCGTCATCGAAAAACCCGGCGAATGGCCGCTGATCCACGCAGAAGCGCGCGAGATGGGCACCACGCCGATGCTGGGCGTCCGTCTGCGGCTTTCGGTGCTGGGCAAGGGCAACTGGCAGAACACCGGCGGCGAGCGGGCGAAGTTCGGCCTGGCAGCCGGACAGCTCACGGACCTGGTCGAAACGATCCGCGCGGCAGGGTGCATCGACTGGCTGCAGCTGCTGCATTTCCACATGGGTTCCCAGATCTCGAATCTCAGGGACATCCAGAACGGCGTGCGCGAGGCCGGGCGCTACTACGCCGAACTGCGCGGCCAAGGCGTCCCGATCTCGCACCTGGATATCGGTGGCGGGCTGGGCGTGGACTACGAGGGCGGGCGCTCGCGCACGTTCTGCTCGATGAACTACAGCATGGCGCAGTACGCCCACACCATCGTCGCCGGCCTGGCCGATCTGTGCCGCGAGCGTGCGATCGACATGCCGGACCTGTTTTCCGAGTCCGGCCGTGCGCTGACCGCCCACCACGCCGTGCTCGTGACCAACGTGACCGAGACCGAAACGTTCCCGCGTGGCGACGACGGCAGCATAAGGGATGACGCCCACGCCGTCGTCGGCCACCTGGCGACGCTGCTCGACGAAGTCGGCGCACGCGAGCCGGAAGAGACGTTCCTCGAGGCCGAGCACTGGCTCGAGGAAGGCCGGAACCTCTTCCTCTACGGAGACCTCCCGCTGGCCGACCGGGCCCGGCTGGAGCCGCTGTATTTCTCGATCCTCGATCGCGTCGCCGAACGGCTGGATCCCGAACACCGGCGCCAACGCGAGCTGCGCGAACGCATCCGCTACCAGCTATCGGACAAGTACTTCGTCAACCTGTCCATCTTCCAGTCGCTGCCCGACATCTGGGCCATCGACCAGGTCTTTCCCATCGTTCCGCTGCAACGCCTGGACGAAACGCCCACGCGCCGGGCGGTGCTCGAGGACCTGACCTGCGACTCCGACGGGCGCATCGATCACTACGTCGAACGCGGTCTGCTCGAACCGACGCTGGCGGTCCACGATCTCCAGCCGGAGCGCACCTACCTGCTCGGCGTCTTCCTGGCCGGCGCCTACCAGGAAACTCTCGGCGACATCCACAACCTGTTCGGGGACACCGACAGCGTCGATGCGCGCCTGGGCGAGGACGGCGTGGTGCTGGACAACGCACGGCCGGGCGACACGGCCGACAGTCTGCTCGAACTGGTCGGATTCCAGCCGCGCCGCCTGCTGGCCCAGTGCCGTTCCAAGGTCGCCTCGGCGGGACTCGATCGCGGCGATGCCGAGGCCATCGAACGGCTGCTCACCGACGGACTTTCGGCCTACACCTACCTGGCCGGCGACTGAATCCGGTCGTCGTCGTGCCCGAGCCCGCCGGAGGCCCGGTTCCGGGGCGCGAGCCGATTCCGTATGATCACCAGGCAGGCCCCGTTCGATGCGAGGCCGATATCGATTCGAGCGCGGGAGGATTGCATGAAGGCAGGGTTCATCGGATTGGGCGCCATGGGCGCACCCATGGCACGGCATCTGCACGCCAGCGGGCTGCTCGCCGCGGTCTGGAACCGCACGCGGGACAAGGCTCATGCGTTCGCCGCGCAGCACGACGGCGTCGATGCACCGGATTCGCCGGAGCGGCTAGCCGAGGCCGTCGACGTGATCGTGCTGTGCGTGTCCGCCGATGACGACGTGCGCGAACTCGTGAATCGCATCCAGCCGGGACTGGAGCCCGGCAAGACCGTCGTCGATCATTCCACCGTTGCGCCCGCGACCGCCCGGGACGCCGCCGAGCGCGCGGCCGCACGCGGCAGCGGATTCGTCGATGCACCGGTCACCGGCGGCGTGGAGGGCGCGAACGAGGGACGGCTCGCCATCATGGCCGGCGGCGAACGCACGGCCTTCGAGCGCCTCGAGCCGTTGTTCTCGGCCTACGGCAAGGTCTGGCGCCACCTCGGGCCGGTCGGCTCGGGCCAGGCGGCCAAGGCGGTCAACCAGCTGATCGTCGCCGGCATCGCCGAAGCCGTCTGCGAGGGCCTGGCGCTGGTGGAGCGGATGGACCTGCCGCGGCAGGAAATGCTGGAACTGCTGGCCGGCGGCGCGGCTGGAAGCTGGTTCCTTGAAAAGCGCGGCCGGACCATGCTCGACGACTCGTTCGAGACCGGTTTCGATCCGAAGCTGCTGCTCAAGGACCTCAAGATCTGCGCCGAGCTTCTCGAAGAGCAGGGATTCGAATCCACCGTCCTGCCCGGCGCGCTGGACGACTACGCCCGGCTGGTCTCGGAGGGAGACACCGGTCGCGACATCTCGGC
>JBPRGD010000080.1:0-28343 GCA_051428125.1 Candidatus Wenzhouxiangella sp. M2_3B_020 | reverse complement strand
TGCATAGTCAATAGGTAATCTTCGCTTTTTTGGGTAGGAAATTTGCTATTTCCACTGTGCCCCGCGCAAGCGCTCTCCGAACTAAGAAATATGTAGCGAAAACGTGTTATATCGGATAAAGGAGCGAGTTGCTCTTTTATCCCGACCCAGGTCCGGAAATCGCCTTGCAAGTCGTTGTTTCGACTGCCCTCATCGCTCGATGCGTGCGAGATATACGGCATTTTCCGATCCGATCTTGCCGAAAATCCTACCCGTTCGCGCGGCGTTTTCCGATTCCGAATCAGAGCAGCTTGATGCCCAATGGCACTGATTCCGAAAAGGTTTTCATCGTGGCTGAAAAGCTTCTCGATCGGATGCGACGGATTATTCGGGTGAAGCATTACAGCGCTCGCACCGAGAAGGCGTATCTTCATTGGGCGCGCAGGTTCATCCTTTTTCATGACAAGCGGCATCCGGCGTCGATGGGCGCGAACGAGGTGACGGCGTTTCTCAGCCATCTCGCGGTCGAAGACGTGGAGCTCGATCGGCGCTCGATCGTCGTGCGGGATGGCAAGGGCGCCAAGGATCGGGTGACCGTGCGGGCCGATACCCGCCCTCCGGCGACCGGATGCGGACGATAGGCGTTTATCGGTCGTTCGTGGCGTCCCCATCCACTCCCCCGGGATTGGTGCAACGCTGGATGAAGCCTACACCCGGAGCGGTTGTTCGGGCAAGCGGTGGGGAATGGTGGGGTGCCGTGGTCGGGGGATCGCAGTCGGGTCAATCGCGATCTGGAGATCGCTCCTACGGGGTTTTCTTGTAGTTGGGGAGCCAGGGGTGGACGTTGTTCCCAAGCGGGTGCAGGTGTTTGGCGATTTCGCGATCTGGAGATCGCTCCTACGGGGTTTGTTTGTGGTTGGGGAGCCAGGTGGGAGTTGTTTTTGGGCGGGTGCAGTGATTGGCGCTTTCGCGGCCTGGAGGCCGCTCCTACGAGAACGGGCTAGGCCGACCCGGCGCGGGCGCCCTCGATGACCTCGATGCTCTGCCCTTCGCGCAGCCGCTCGTTGCCGCGGATGACGACGCGGTCGCCGGCCTGGATGGGACCTTTCACCTCGATCATGTTCTTCGAGCCGATGCCGACGGCGACGTTGACGCGGCGGGCGGTGTTCTCGTCGTCGACGATGAACACCGACGTGCCGGAGCCTCGGAGCACCAACGCATCGCGGGGGACGGCGAGGACTTCGCGGACGTCGGCGGTCGGCACCGTCACGCGCACGGCCTGGCCGACGGGCAGGCGCTCGTCGAGGTCGAGGCGCAGCTCGAAGACGTGGCTCTGCTCGGTGCCCTGGCTGACGATCGTGCGAAGCGCGGCGGGAATGACCTCCTCGTTGACGCGCACGGCGAGTTCGTCGCCGGGCTGGACGTAGCGGTAGAACGACAGCGGCGCGCGGGCGACGACCTCGAGGTTGTTCGGGTTGTAGATGCGCATGACCTGCGTGCCGGGCGAGACGCGCTCGCCGGCCTGGACCAGTCGCTGCGCGACGACGCCGGGGAACGGTGCTCGGATGCGCGTGCGGTCGATCTCGTCGGCCACCTGGGCCAGCCGGCTGCGCGCGACGGCGAGATCGCCCTGCGCGACGTCGCGCTCGGAGCGGGTCTGCTCGATCTGCGTGCGCGAGGCCAGGTTGTCCGCGGCCAGGCGCTGGTAGCGCACCAGCTCGGCCTCGAGGAACTTCAGCCGGGCCTCGACGCTTTCGATCTCGGCTTCCAGTTCGCCGGCACGCAACTGCAGCCGGGTGTCCTCGACCCGGGCCAGCACGTCGCCCTCGTCGAACGACTCGCCGACTTCGGCGACTTCCAGCAGCCGCCCCTCGACCTCGGCCGAGAGGAAGGCATCGCTGCGCGACAGCACGGTGCCGGCGACCTGCATCGTCGGGGCCATGGCCATCAGCCGGGCTTCGTCGACCTCGACCGGTGCGGCCTGGCCGCCGAACTGGGCCTGGGCCGAAGCCGACAGCAGGCCGGCCAGCGCGACCGCCAGGGAAATCAGGATCCTGTTCATGCGTATTGCTCTCCACCCACCCCTGCGGCAGCGCGCTCGGGCGTGGACTTTTCCTCGTTCACTCTCAGAAGACTGGGCAGCAGGATCAGCGTGAACAGCGTGCTGACCGCCATGCCGCCGACGATGACCGCGGCCAGTCCGCGGTAGAGTTCGGTGCCCGCGCCCGGCAACAGCAGCAGCGGCAGCATGCCGAACAGGCTGGTGAACGTGCTCATCAGGATGGGACGCAGCCGGAGTCCGACCGCCCTGCGCACGGCTTCCTTGCGGTCCTTGCCGTCGCGCTCTTCGTCTCGGGCGCGGTAGACCAGCAGGATGGCGTTGTTGACCACCAGCCCGAGCAGGATCACGAAGCCGATCATCGTCAGCATGTCCATGGCCTGGCCGAACAGCAGGTCGACCAGTCGCAGCCCCAGCACCCCGCCGACGGTCGCCATCGGAAGCGTCAGTATCACCAGCAGCGAATCCTTGAACGACCGGAACAGCGCCGAGATCAGCAGGTAGAGGATGACGATGGCCAGCACGAAGCTGCCGGCCAGGTTCGAAAGCGTTTCGCCCAGCGCCTCGGCGGTGCCGCGGTAGGCGACGACGCCGCCGGGCGGCAACGCGGCGCGGATGACCGGCTCGGCCTCCTCGCGGAGCAGATCGATGGCGGTTTCCAGCGGCATCCCGGACGGCGGCGTGACCTGCAGCGTCAGCGTCCTGCGCCGGTCGACGCGGCGGATCTCGTTGGGGCCGGCGGTGCGTTCGAGCGCGACCAGCTCGCCCAGCGTGACGATGTCGCCGGACGGCGAGGCCAGCGGCGTGGCCAGCAGCTGCTCCGGGGTCTCCCAGCGCTCGCTGCGCAGGATCACGTCCAGCCGCCGGTCGCCGTCGAAGTACTCGCCCAGGAACGCGCCGGATCCCATCGAACGGATCATCGTCGCGACGTCGCCGCGCGTCCAGCCGAGTTCGGCGATGCGGCGGTCGTCCGGCTTCATCCTGAGTTCAGGCTCGGCCAGCTCCAGCGCCGGCTCGGGCCGAACGTTGGCGTCGGGCATCAGCTGCGAAATCGTCTCGTATCCGATCCGTCCGGCTTCGAGGAGTTGCTCGAAGTCGCCGGCCTGAAGGTCCACGTCGATGCGCCGGCCGGCACGCCCGCCGAAGATCGCGCGGCGCGTGGCGCGGCCGAAGGTGTCCGGGAAACCGGCCAGGATCTCGCGGTTGAGGATGCCGATCATCTCACCCGATCGCTCCTCGTCCTCGGTGCGCACGCCGATGAACGCCCCGGAGCCGAACGTGCCCACGAACGTGTTCTTGAGCTTCGGCTCCTTTTCGCCGGCGAGGTAGGGCTCCATGCGCGCGTTGATCACGTCGACCAGTTCTTCCTGGACGGTGTCGGGACCCATGCCCGGTGGCGCGAGCACGAAAGCCGAGACCAGGTTGCGCTGGCCCTCGGGAAGATAGTCGGCCGGCGGCAGCAGGAATGCCGCGATGGCCAGCGGCACACCGATCAGGCCCGTGATCCAGCCGATTCTTCGTTTCCGAGTGTCGGTCAGCTTCATGATGAGATCGGCGGCGTTGCGCCACCAGTGCACGTGCCGGTCGTCCATGGAGCGGTCGCCGAGCAGCCGCCAGCTGGCCGCCGGCAGCACGATGATGGCGACGAACAGCGAGCAGATGATGGCCGCCGAGATCACGACGGCGAGGTCGCCGAACAGCTGCCCGGCCTCGTCCTCGAGGAACAGCACCGGCAGGAAGATCGCGACCGTGGTCGCGGTGGACGCGACCAGCGCACCCCAGACCTGGCCGGCGCCGCGGTCGGCCGCCTCCAGGCCGTCGCGACCCTGCTCGCGCTGCCGCACGATGTTCTCGAGCACGACGATCGCCGCGTCCAGCACCATGCCGGTGGCGAACGCCAGCCCGGCCAGCGAGATCACGTTCAGCGACATCCCGAGTCCGTCGAGCACGATGAACGAGAAGCACAGGCACAGCGGGATCGCCACGGCCACCATCATCGTGGCGCGGAAGCGGCGAAAGAACCACCACAGCACGCCGACGGCCAGCAGCATGCCGATGAGCAGGTTGGTCACGACCATGCGCACCGACTGCTTGATGTAGATGGTGTCGTCCGAGGACTGGTTCATCTGCAGACCGGCCGGGTCCAGGTGCGTTTCCTGCAGCTCGGCTACCGCGGCCTTGACGTCGTTCATGACGCTCAAGATATTGACGCCGGGCTCGGCGACGACGTTCATCATGATCGCCGGCTGGGTGTTCTGCGTCATGCCGCCGGACGAATCGCGCATCACGCGTTCGATCGTCGCGACGTCGCCGAGGAAGACCGGCCGCCCGTCGCGCCATTCCAGCACGAGGTTCTCGAGGTCAGGGATCTCGTACTGGCCGGCGAAGCGCAGCGTGTACTGGCGCTTGCCGACTTCCTCGAAGCCGGCCGAGACATCCTGGTTCTGGCCCAGCTGCCGCCCGATACGCGCGAGGTCGACGCCGATGGACGCGGCCCGGAACGGATCGAACTCGATCCGGACCTCGAACGGCCGTCCGCCGCGCGGGGTCGCCGATGCCACGCCGGAGATGCGTTCCAGGCGCTCCTGGACGACGTCCTCGGCGAAATCCTGGTACTCGATGATCGGCCGGTTGTTGCCTTCCTTGGGAACGATGCCGAACCACGCCATCGTGTCGCCGAAACGGTCTGAGCCGACGCGTACGCGCGGCTCGGAAACGTCGGCCGGGTAGTTCGAGACCTGGTTGAGCCGGTTGATGACCTCGATCAGCGCGCGGTTGAGGTCGGCGCCGACGTCGAATTCCAGCGTGATCGAGCCCCTCCCCTGGCTGGCCGACGAACTCATGCGCTGCAGCCCCGGCACGTCGCGCAGCTGTTCTTCCTGCGGCTCGACGATCTCGGACTCGATTTCCTCGGGCGCGGCCGCGCGCCAGCCCGTGGAGATCGAGATCGACGGGCGCGTGATGTCGGGGGTGAGCTGCACCGGCAGCCGCCACAGGCTGAGCAGCCCGAAGATCACGAGCAGCATGCAGCCGACGGCGACGGCGACCGGGTTGCTCAGGCCTAGGCGGGTCAGCGGCATGAAGGCGTTCCTGGAATCATGGCGTTCGAATCGCGGACGCGAGGGCGTCTCGCCAGGGTAGCGAATCAGCATATTTGACATCACGAATGTGAAGGAGTGCCGAAAGTCACCGCTGCGCGTTGCGCCCGCCGCCACGCCTGGTGCGGTATCTTTGTAGTCCGGTGCTTCGGGGTGAACGCCGATACCGGTTCCGCAACGACACGATCATTAGTGAACCGGATCCAATGCGACCGCTCGTCGGGCCGCACGGCTGGGAGCGCTGGAGAACTGCATGCCCGAAACCTACGACTACGTCATCGTCGGCGCCGGCTCGGCCGGCTGCGTGCTCGCCAATCGGCTGAGCGCGGATCCGGACTGCAGCGTGCTGCTGCTGGAAGCCGGGCCGCGCGATTGGAACCCCTTCATCCACATGCCGGCGGGACTGGCCCGGCTGGTCAGCTTCAAGTCGCTGAACTGGAGCTACGAGACCGAGCCCGAGCCCAACCTCAACAACCGCCGCCTGTACTGGCCGCGCGGTCGCGTGCTCGGCGGTTCGAGCTCGATCAACGCCATGTGCTACATCCGCGGGCACGCGTCGGACTACGACGACTGGCGCGACATGGGCAACCCGGGCTGGGGCTTCGACGACGTGCTGCCCTACTTCCGCCGCGCCGAGGACCAGGCGCGCGGCGAATCCGAGATGCACGGTTCGAGCGGTCCGCTGGGCGTCACGGACCTGCACTACGTCAACGAGCTGAGTCGCGTGTTCATCCAGGCTGCCGAACAGGCCGAGTATTACCGCAACATCGACTTCAACGGCCCGGTGCAGCGCGGCTTCGGCCTCTACCAGGTCACGCAGCGCGACGGCCGGCGCTGCAGCACGGCCACCGGTTACCTGCACCCGGTCAGGAAGCGTCCCAACCTGACCGTGCGCACCGGCGCGCTCACCGCACGAGCGCTGCTGGAAGGCGATCGCGCAGTCGGCGTCGAGTATCGCCGCCGCGGCCTGCGCCAGCAGGCCCGCGCCGAGCGCGAGGTGCTGCTGTGCGGCGGCGCCATCAATTCCCCGCAGCTTCTGATGCTCTCGGGCATCGGCCCGGCCGGCGCGCTGGAGCGGGCCGGGGTGCGCGTGGCCCACGAGCTTGCCGGCGTCGGCGCGAATCTCCAGGACCATCTCGACGTGATGACGCTGACGCGCTGCTCGCAGCCGGTGACCTACGACCGGCTCAACGAGCTGGCCGTCGGGCTGAATTACTACCTCAGGGGCGAGGGCATCGGAACGTCCAACATCGCCGAGGCCGGCGGGTTCATCGCCAGCGGCCGGGACCGGCGCTCGCGCCCCGACGTGCAGATGCATTTCGTGCCGGCGCTGCTCGACGACCACGGACGCAACCGGCTGCCGGGCGACGGCTACACGCTGCACGCCTGCAACCTGCGTCCGCAAAGCCGCGGCCGGCTGTCGCTGAAATCCGACGACCCCGGCGACGCCCCGGCGATCCACGCCAACTATCTCTCCGAGCCCGAGGACGTCGAGATGATGCTCGAGTGCCTGCGGCTGTCGCGCGAGATCCTGTCTCGGCCCGCGTTCCGGCCGTTCCGGGCCCACGAGATCCAGCCCGGCGACGACATCACCGATCGCGAGGGCCTGCTGGGCTTCATCCGGGAGAAGGCCGAGTCGATCTACCACCCGGTGGGCACCTGCCGGATGGGCAGCGACGACGACGCCGTCGTCGATCCCGAACTGCGCGTGCGCGGCATCGAGGGCCTGCGCGTGATCGATGCATCGGTGATGCCGACGCTGGTCGGCGGCAACACCAACGCGCCGACCATCATGATCGCCGAGAAGGCCGCCGACCTGCTGACCGCGCGAAGCGGCCGCGTCGAGGATAGCCGGCGTGTCGCAGAGGCCGCATGACCGCCGTATCAACGAGGCGATCGATTCCGTGGTTTCATGGTCGAATGGAACTGGATTCCCGGAGGCCGAGCTTATGAACCGATTCCGATCCGCAGTCCTGGTTGTCCTGGCGCTCTCGCTGATGCCCTTCGGGGCGGCGGCGCAGGCCGAAGGGGAAGCCGGCGCGTCCGAACCCCGGCAGGTCGTGGCCCGGCTCGAGACGACGCTGATCGACAACATGAAGGCGGGCGAGTCGATGACGTTCGACGACCGCTACGAGGTGCTGCGCCCGCTCGTGGCCGACATCATGGCCGTCGAGCGCATGGGACGCTACCTGTTCGGGCGCGACTGGCAGTCGTTCGAGCCGGCGCAGCGCGAGCGCTTCACCGAAGCCTTCCTGGACCTCAGCGCGGCGACCTACGCCGGCCAGTTCAAGGCCTACGGCGGCGAGCGCTTCGATCCGGTCGATGTCCAGCGCCAGAACGAGGATCGGGCCGTGGTGCAGCGCAGGCTGACCACCGGCAGCGGCAAGAAGATCGCGTTCGACTACCTGATGACCCGCAGCGACGACGGCTGGCAGATCGTCACCATCATCACCGACGGCGTCAGCGATCTTGCGCTCAAGCGCAGCCAGTACCGGCGCATCCTCGACGAGAGCGGCTTCGACGCGGTGATCGAGCACATCCGGGACTCGATCGAATCGCAGCGCAGTGACTGAAGAACCGCCGCGAACGAGCTTCGTCGAGGCCTGGCTCACGCGGATCACGCAGCACCCGCTGCTGACGCTCGCACTGTGCGTCGCCGCGGCGCTGGCCGCGGCCTGGATCGCGGCGAATTCGCTGGGCGTCAACAGCGATGCGATCGCGATGCTCGACGAGGACCTGCCGTTCCGACAGACCGACGAGCGGTTGCGCGCGGAATTCCCGAACCTGGACAACAACCTGCTCGCCGTCGTCGAGGCGCCGACGCCGGAGCAGGCCACGCTGGCCGCGCGACGGGTCGCCGACCGGCTGCGCGGAATGGACGAAGTCGACGGCTGGAGCTGGCCGGCGGGGAGCCCGTTCTTCGCCCGAAACGGTCTGCTGTTCCTCTCGCTTTCCGAACTCGAAGCGCTGGGCGAGACGCTGACCGAGGCGCAGCCGCTGCTCGGCCGGCTGGCGCGCAGCACCGATGCCGCCGCGCTCTTCGAGCTTCTCGCGCAGATCGCCGAACGCGGCGCCGCCGCACCCGGCTCGTTCGACAGCAACCCTCTCTACGCCCGCATCGCCGCGGCTGTCGACGCTGCGCTGGACGACGCGCCGCGCCTGCTGTCCTGGCAGCAGCTGCTGGGCGGCGGCGAAGCCGACGGCCCGGCGCGCGAAGTCCTGCTGATCAACCCGGTGCTCGACCACCAGCGCGTGCTGGCCGGCCGCGAGGTCATGCAGGCCATGGCCGGCATGCGAACGGAACTCGGCCTGGACGCCGGGGCGACCCGGCTGTACTTCACCGGTAGCACCGCGCTGCAATACGAGGAAATGAGAAGCGTGATCGCCGGCGCCGGGCTGACGGGGCTGCTCGCGCTGATCCTCGTCTCGGCGGTGATGCTCGCCGGTCTGCGATCGATTCCGATGAGCCTGATCGCGCTGGCCAACCTGGCCCTCGGCCTTGCGCTCACGGCGGGCTTCGCGGCGATGGCGATCGGCCGCGTCAACCTGATCTCGGTGAGCTTCGTCGTGCTCTACATCGGGCTGGGCGTCAACTATGCCGTGCACTACCTGCTGCGTTACCGCGAGATCGCACAGGGCGAGTACGACGAGCGGGTCACGGCCGCGCGCGCCACCATCACCGCGGGACGATTCCTGCGCGCGCCACTGCTGCTCAGCGCCGTGACGACCGCGCTGGGCTTTTTCGCGTTCGTGCCGACGTCGTTCTCCGGGGTCGCCCAGCTCGGACTGATCGCCGGCGCGGCGATGGCCATCACGCTGGCGCTGAGCTACACCGCGCTGCCCGCGATGCTGGCGCTGTTCCGTCCGAAGGTCCGCAGCCCGGTTCCCGATCCGGCCGCCGGCTGGCGGCGCGGCCTGGAATGGCCCCTGAAGCATCGTCGCGCGGTGCTCGTGCTCGGCGCGCTGCTGGCCGTCGCGGCGCTGCCCGCCCTGCCCGAGGTGCGCTTCGATACCGATCCGCTGAACGTGCGCGACCCGCAATCGGAATCGGTCGTGACCATCCGCAGCCTGCTGGCCGAACCCGGCGCCGGCTATCGCAACATCCAGGTACTGCTCGAGCCCGGCACCGAGGCCGAGCCCTTGCGCCGGCGCCTGGAGGACCTCGAGGCCGTCGATCGCGCCGTCACGCTGACCAGCCTGGTGCCCGGCGACCAGTCCGACAAGCTCTTCATCATCGAGGACCTGGGCTGGGTGCTCGGGCCCGGCATCGTCGAGGCCGACTGGTCGACCGACCCGGTCGAGCCGGCCGCGCTGGAGCAGGCCGCGCTGCGGCTGGAAACGGCGCTGGCATCGACCGGCGGCGACGGCGCCGGGGCGCTTTCGGTTAGCCTGGACCGGCTGCAGCGACAGCTCGCTTCCGATGCCGGCGACGCGGCCGCCGCCGACGTCAACCGCACGCTGACGGCCGGCCTGGAGCCCACGCTGGGCCGACTGTCGGCCGGCCTGCGGGCCGACGAACCCGTCACGCGCGACGACCTGCCGGACTGGCTGGTAGAACAGTGGCGCGGCGAAAGCGGTGCGCGGCTGATCCAGGTGTTTCCGGCCGTCGACGTGCTCGAACCGGCAGGACGGCGCGCATTCACCGAGCAGGTCGTGTCGATCGCCGGCGCGAGAGCCACGGGCGGGCCGGTCATACAGTTCGCCGCAGGCGAGGCGATCACCGACTCGTTCCGGCAGGCGCTGGTCTGGGCCGTGATCGGCATCGCCGCGGTGCTGCTGCTCACGCTGCGCAGCGTGCTTGCGGCCGCACGGGTCATGGCGCCGCTGGCCCTGGGCGGACTGCTGACGCTGGCCTCGATGGTGCTGCTGGGCATCCCGTTCAACTTCGCCAACGTCGTCGCGCTGCCGCTCTTGCTGGGCGTGGCCGTCGACAACGGCATCCACCTCGTCGCGCGCCACCGGGCCGGCCTGCTGCCCGACGGCAACGTGCTGAAGACCGCGACGGCCCGCGCCATCGTCGTCGGCGCGATGATCACCGCCGGCGGCTTCGGCAACCTCGCGTTCTCGCCGCACAGCGGCACCGCGAGCCTGGGCATGATCCTCGCGATCGGCCTGACGCTGATGGTCGTGGCCACGCTGGTGTTCCTGCCGGCCATGCTCGGGCGCGGCAGGTGACCGGCCGCACCGTCGAGGGCCCGTCCCGATGAGGGCGCTGGTCACCGGGGGAACGGGCTTCGTCGGTGCGGCCGTGATCCGCAGACTGCTGGACGAGGGCCTGGAGGTGCGCGCCCTGGCGCGATCGTCCAGCGACACCCGGAACATCGACGGGCTTTCGGTGGACCGCGTCACCGGCGACGTCACCGACGTCGAATCGATCGACCGCGCCGTGCGCGGCTGCGACGAGGTCTACCACGTGGCCGCCGACTACCGGCTGTTCGTTCCCGACCCGGAGCGGATGCACCGCATCAACGTCGACGGCACGACGAACGTGCTTCAAGCGGCCGCCGACGCCGGCGTGCGGCGCGTCGTGCACACCTCCAGCGTCGCGACGCTCGGGGTGTGCGACGACGGCGCGGCGGCCGACGAGGACGAACCGGCGACGCTGGACGACATGGTCGGCCCGTACAAGCGCACCAAGTATCTCGCCGAGGAAGAAGCGCGGCGGTGGGCGGCCGAGGGGCTCGACGTCGTCATCGTCAATCCGTCCACGCCCGTCGGGCCGCGCGACGTCAAGCCCACGCCGACCGGGCGCATGGTGCTGGACGCGGTCACCGGCCGCATGCCGGCCTACGTCGACACCGGGCTGAACGTCGTCCACGTCGACGATGTCGCCGAGGGCCATCGGCTGGCGATGCTCCACGGCCGGGTCGGCGAGCGCTACATACTCGGCGGCGAGAACCTGTTCCTGCGCGACATCCTCGGGCGGCTTGCGCGGATGAGCGGCCGGCGCCCGCCCCTGGTCCGGCTGCCGCACGGGCTGGTGCTGCCGATGGCGCACGTCAGCGAATGGTTCACGCGCCTGACCGGGGGCACCGAGCCGCGCCTGACGGTCACCGGGTTGAAGCTGGCGCGCAAGCACATGTTCTTCTCCAGCGACAGGGCGCGGCGCGAACTCGGATACGTGCCGCGACCGGTGGACGAGGCGCTGCGCGACGCGATGGACTGGTTTCTTCACCACACCGACGGCCGCTCGGCGGCCTGATCGGCCCGCGGAACGATGAACCGCATCCGGATCACGGTCCACGCCCTCGGGGTTCTCGGCGTCGTGCTGTTCGTCGCGCTGGTCGTGCACCAGGGTATCGGCGAGCTGGCCGATGCCCTCGCCACGGCGGGCTACGGCCTGCTCGCGCTGGCCGGCTGGCACCTGCTGACGATGTCGGCCGACGGCATCGCGCTGAAGTTCGTTCTTGCGCCGCGCGCGCGCATTTCAGCACGCACCGCGATCCGGACGCGCTGGCTGCAGGAGTCGATCAACAACCTGCTGCCGGTGGCGCAGATCGGCGGCAACGTCGCCAAGGTTCGGGCCCTGATGCGCCGCGGCGTGGCCACCGACCTGGCCGGCGCCGGCGTCGTCATCGATGTCACGCTGACCATCGCCACGCAGATCGTGTTCACGATGCTGGGCCTGGCACTGCTGCTCTGGCACCTCGGCTCGGGCAACGTGGCCGGCTCCGTGCTCGCCGGAGTCGCGGTGATGACGCTGATGGTCACCGGCTTCTACCTGGTCCAGCGTCGCGGCCTGTTCTCGATGATCACCAGTCTGCTGACGCGCATTTCCAGCCGCCCCGATTTCGAGGCGCTGACCGGCGGCGCGCGCGCCATGGACGAAATGGTCGGCGCGATGTATCGCCATCGCTCGGCGTTGTACGGCGGCGCGGCGATGCATTTGCTGGCGTGGTTCGTCGGCATCGGCGAAGTCTGGCTGGCGCTGTACTTCCTCGGAACGCCGGTTGGCCTCGTCGAGGCCGCGCTGCTCGAAAGCCTGGCGCGCGCGCTGCGGACCGCTGCGTTCGCGGTTCCGGGTGCCGTCGGCGTCCAGGAAGGGGGCTTCATCGTCTTCGGCGCGCTGCTGGGACTGCCCGCCGACACGTCGCTGGCGCTGGCGCTTGCCCGGCGCGTGCGCGAACTGCTGCTGGGCCTGCCCGGCCTGCTCGCATGGCAGATCGAGACCGGCCGGGCCGCGATCCGATCGCTGGGCGAACCCGGGGAGCGGCGATGAGCCGGAGCGCCCCGCAACCGGCAGCGTGGGTGCGCGCGCTGAACGCCGGCGGCCGGCTCGCCGCGCGCACCGGCCTGCGCGCCGGCTCGCTGGATGCCGCCGACATTCGCCGCGCGGCGGAGCGCAGAACCGGGCTGGACGATTACGGCCCCGTCGACGGCTGGGACGAGGCGCTGCGACGGCTCACGGACGACTACCGGAACCACGCGCGCCTGACACCCATCGGCCGCCTGGCCGCCCACCGCCACCTCGTCGATCTGCTCGCCAACCGGCTGCGGATGGAGGCCGATCGGACGCGCCATTCCGGAATCGCCGCCGGGCCGGTGCGCGCGCCGCTGTTCATCGTCGGGCTGCCGCGCACGGGAACGACGCTGCTGCACATGCTGATGGCGCAGGATCCCGACAACCGCGTGCCCGAGACCTGGGAGGTCATGCATCCTTCGCCGGCCGAGGGGTCGGCCGAGCGACGACGCAGGCGGGCCGGTCGCGAACTGGCCTGGATGGAACGGCTGGCGCCGGGTTTCCGCGTGATGCACCCCCTGGCGCCGCGGCTGCCGCAGGAGTGCATAGCCATCGACAGCCACACGCTGCAGAGCCACGAGTTCCAGACCACGCATTTCGTCCCCGACTACCAGCAATGGCTGGACGGGCGCGACCGCACCGACGTGTACCGCAATCACCGGCGCTTCCTGCAGTACCTCCAATGGCAGCGGCCCGCCGGGCACTGGGTGCTCAAGGCTCCGGCACACCTGTTCGGGCTCGCCGAGCTGCTCGCGGTCTACCCCGATGCGGGCATCGTCCAGACCCACCGGGATCCGCTCGACGTCATGGCGTCGCTGGCCAGCCTGAGCACCATGCTCAGGAGCGCATTCAGCGAATCGGCCGACCCGCAGGCGATCGGCAGGGAGATGAGCCGTCGCTGGGGAGACGCCGTGCTCGATGCGGTGGCCCGCCGCGATGCCGGCGAACTGCCCGAAGAGCGCTTCATCGACATCGATTACCGGCGCATCGTGCACGAGCCGATCGAGACGATCCGGGCGATCTATGCGCGCTTCGAACGCGCGCTGACGCACGAGGCCGAAGGCGCGATGCGGGCGTTTCTCGCCGCCAACCCGAAGGACAAGCACGGCCGTCACCGCTATTCACTGGAAGACTTCGGGCTGGACCGCGAGCGCGAAGCCCGACGCTTCGCCGATTACCGGGCGCGGTTCGGCTGCTGAAGGCTGCGTCCCCGGCCGTCGATCAGACCCCGCTCGGCGAAGTCGGTCAGCGCATCGGACAGCGATTCGTCCAGCGGGCGGGGCCGCCAATCGAGAAGCTCACGCGTTCGGCGGTTGTCGAAGCTAACCGGGATGCCGGCCAGCCGGACCCCGATCAGCGGCGCGGCCGGCGGCCTGCGGGTGACGTGGTCGGCCAGCCATTCGCCGACCGCGGCGGCGAGCCAGGCCGCCGGGTAGGGCACCCGCCAACGTGGCATCCGGATACCGCTGAGGGCCTCCAGGCCCTGGAGCAACTCGCCCAGGGCGACATCGTGCGCGCCAAGCACCAGCCGGGTTCCCGGCCGCGCCTTTTCGGCGGCCAGCCAGTGGCCGAGGGCCACGTCGCGGGCATCGACGAGGTTGAGCACCGTGGGCAGGTATGCCCGGTAGCGTTGCTGCAGGAATCCCAGCAGCATGCGCGTCGGCGGCGTCTGCCACGGGTCGCCCGGTCCCACCGGCACGGTGGGATTGCAGATCACGACCTTCTGGCCGTGCTCGCGCCAGGCCCGCCACGCCTCGCGCTCGGCCAGCAGCTTGCCGACGCAGTAGGCGCCGGCCATGTCGCCGGGCTGGAGATTTACGTCTTCGTCGACGCGCTGTTCGCCTCGACCGCGGCCGGCTGCGACGAGCACCGTTTCGCTGGACGTGTGGACGACGGTTTCGACGCCGGCCGCGCGCGCGGCATCCAGCACGTTGCGCGTGCCGATGACGTTGACGTCGAGGAAATCCTGCTTGCGGCCCGTCCACAGGCCGGAGTGCGCGGCCATGTGGTAGACGCGCCGGCAGCCGTCGGCCGCGCGTCCGACCAGCGCGCGGTCGGTGATGGAACCCTCGAGGTATTCGGTTCCCGGCACCGGCTCCACCGGACGCCGCAGGTCCAGCACCCGCACGTCCTCGCCGCGATCGCGCAGCCAGCGCACCAGGTGCGTGCCGATGAATCCCGCACCGCCGGTGACCAGATTGCTCACTGCATGCGTTCCCGTGCGAAACCCGGCAAGCCCTGCCACTAGTCTGCCATGATTGTTCCCTGCAACACGGCGAAGGAGCCCTTTCGATGTCGAGCCGGCCGCCGCGCGCGACCTGGAACCATCCGCTGCTGGGCGCGAACCCGGGCACGCTGGCCAGGCTGTTCGCCGCGCATCCCGTGCCGCCTTCGATGTGGCTTCGCGTCGCGGCATTCGCGGCTTCGGCGCTGGCGAGGCTGCCGCTGTCGTGGGCCGAGCGGGCATGGGTGGGCATACGGCGCGATCCGTTGGCCGAGATGCCGCCGCCGGTGTTCGTGCTCGGCCACTGGCGCAGCGGCACGACGCATCTCTACAACCTGCTGAGTCGAGACCCGCGCTTCGCCTGGCCCGACCCGATCGCGACCGGGCTGCCGTGGGACTTCCTGCTCCTGGGGCGTGCGTTGCGGCCGCTGCTGGAGCGGGCACTGCCCGAGAGCCGGCTGATCGACCGGGTCGCCGTGGCCCCGGACTCGCCACAGGAAGACGAGATCGCGCTGGCGTCGATGCAGGACCTGTCGTATTACCACGCGCTGTATTTCCCGCGCGATTTCGGAGACCTGTTCGAGCGCGGCGCCTACCTGGCCGACCCGGGCGTGACCGCCCGGGCACTGCGCAGGCGCACGCGGCGATTCCGCCATTACTGCCGCAAGCTGCTGCTGGCCGGCCGCGGCGACACGCTGCTGGTCAAGAACCCGATCCACACCGGCCAGGTCGCGTGGCTGAGGAGCGTGTTCCCCGAAGCCCGCTTCGTGCACATCCACCGCAACCCGTACGTGGTGTTCGAATCCACCCGCAACTTCTATCGCAAGCTGCTCCCGGCCTATTCGCTGCAGCCTTACGATCCCGATGCCGTGGAGGCCTTCATCCTTGACGCCTATCCGCGCATCTACGAGCGGATGTACGCCGACGTCGCCGACCTGCCCGAATCCAGGTTCGCCGAGATTTCCTACGACGAACTCGACGAGCGGCCGCTGGAATGCCTGCAGCGCATCTACGCCCGGCTCGACCTCGGCGACTTCGACGATGTGCGCGAGCGTTTCCACGAGCACCTGAAGCGCATCGCCGGTTACCGGAAGAACCGGCATGATTTCCCCGAATCGGACCTCGAGAAGGTCGAGCGCGCGTGGAAGCCGTGGCTGGATCGCTGGGGCTACGGACGGCCCGGAGCGGCCTGATGTTTCAGCCGGTATGGCCGCGGAACGCGAAATACACCGCGCCGACGAGGCACAACGCCGCCCACAGGTAGTCGAGCTTCAACGGCTCCTTCAGGTAGAACAGCGCGAAGGGCACGAACACCGATAGCGTGATGACCTCCTGCAGCAGCTTGAGCTCGGCGATGGGCAGGACCGTGTAACCGATCCGATTGGCCGGTACCTGCAGCAGGTATTCGAACAGCGCAATGCCCCAGCTCGCCAGCGCGGCGACGATCCACGGTTTGTGGTTCAGTTCCTTGAGGTGGGCGTACCACGCGAAGGTCATGAACACGTTGCTCAGCGTGAGCAGCGCGATCGTCCTGGCGATGGTCATCCGTCGCCCTGTTCCGCCTGGCCGTCACCGGATCCGGTTGCCCGGCTGGCGGCTTCACCGGCACCCGGCTCGGCGAAGCGGGTGATCCAGTCGCGAACCTGGCCGTACCAGTGCAGCGAATTGTCGGGCTGCAGGATCCAGTGGTTCTCGTCGGGATAGTAGACCAACCGCGACTCCACGCCGCGGGTCTGCAGCGTACGGAACAGCTCGAACGCCTGGCCGACCGGCACGCGCAGGTCCTTCTGGCCGTGCAGGATCAGGCTTGGCGTGTCGAACTCATCGGCGAAGTAGTGCGGCGACAGCGCCTCGTACAGCGCCGGGTTCTCCCAGTACGGTCCGAAGCGCTGCTCGTGTACGGCGAAGTCGGCCGAGGTCTGGGCGTAGAGATCGTAGACCGCCGCATGGATCACCAGCGCGTTGAACGGATGCTCCCGCCCCAGCAGCACCGTCGACAGGTAGCCGCCGTAGCTGCCCCCGCCGGCCACCATGCGCCCGGTGTCGATCCACGGCTGGCCGGCGAACCACTCGGCCGCGGCGATCGTGTCCTCGTACGGTTGCGTCATCCAGTCGGGATTGATCGAGTCGGCGAAGTCCTGTCCGAAGCCGGCCGAGCCATGGAAGTTGTGCCACGCCGTGACGTAACCCCACGACGAGAACGTCTGCGCGTTCCATCGGAAATGGAACCGGTTCGAGACCTGGCCGTGCGGCCCGCCGTGGATGAGCAGGAACAGCGGGTATTGCCGCGATTCGTCGAAGCCTGGCGGATAGTGCACCCACATCTGGATCTCCTCGCCGCCCGATCCGGTGTAGGTCTCCGACTCGTAGGCACCGAAGTCGATGTTGCCGAGCACCTCGTCGTTGAACGAGCCCAGCCGCGTCGGCTCCCCGCTCTCGGGATCGATGGTCACGATCCGCGGCGGGTAGACGAAACTCTGGTTGCGCGCGACCAGCGTACCGTCGGCGGCGATCGCGAGCGCGTCGAAGTCGGTGGCCTCCGTGATCGCGACCGGCTCGGCGCCGCTCAGCGGCAGGAAGAACACGCGCTGCGTGCCGGCATCGGCGATGGCGCCGAACAGCCCGGCCGAATCGGGCGACCACACGAGACCGGTCGCCGAACGGTCCCAGCCGTCGTGCAGCAGGCGCGTCCGGGCGGTGGCGAGTTCGTGGATCATGAGCTTGCGCTGGTCGCCGTAGAAGCCCTCGATGTGCTGGCGCGCGAACGCCAGCAGCCGCCCGTCGGGCGAGAACGACGGCGCGGTGTCCGGCGCGGAGTTGCCCTGCGTGAGGTTGGTCGCCCGCTCCCGGCCGGACTCGAGCAGGAACACGTCCGGGTTCGGGTGGACCCCCTCGTCCCGGCTGTCGGCCACGAACGCGATAAAGCGCTCGTCGGGAGAAACGTCGTAGTCGTCCTTACCGACGCCGGCGGGCATCAACGACCTTTCGGCCGGGCCTGTCAGCGCCTCGATCTCCCCGCCGGCGGCCGGTACCCGGAACAGGTGGTTTCGCCGGTCCTCGTCCAGCCACTCGTCCCAGTACGCGTACGGCATCTCGTTCCAGACGTGGGCCGTGACGCGGCTTTCCTCCTCGTTCTTCAGCACCTCGGCCATCTCGTCGAACGTCTTGCCGGGCCAGACGCTGGAAATGAAATAGATGTGTTCGCCCACCCATTTCGGCGCCCGGACCCCGGTCGGAACGTCGGTCACCGCGACCGCCTCGCCGGGCGCGTCCATGGGGAGCACGTAGACCTGGCCGACCTCGTCCTCGCCGCGCTGGCTGACGAATGCCAGCTTCGATCCGTCGGGAGAGAACGCCGGGCCGGACGCTTTCGTGCCCGTGATCGTCAGCGGCCGCTGCACCGACGCGTCGTCGGCGGCCAGCAGCCACAGTCGCGTATCGGACTCGCCCGTGTCCAGGTCCCAGGACGTGACCGGAACGACCACGCGGTCACCGTCCGGCGACAACGCGGGCTCACCGACCCGATCGAGCTTCCAGAGGACCTCGGCGGTCAACCGCTGGCCGGACCCCTCGTCGGCCTCCTGGGCGACAACGGGCAGGCAGAACGACACCAGCAATGCGAACGGGACCAGTCGATTCATCGGTTCACTCCAGGATCCGGGGCGAACCATCATACGACCGGCCGAGCGCCGGTTGCATTCGGGAAACATCGAAGCCGTCGGTGCTCGGGGGACGCTTGCCGGGGGAAGGAATGGTTTCGGGTTTCGGGTTTCCGGTTTCCGGTTTCGGGTTTCGGGTTTCGGGTTTCCGAATTACGGATTACGGATTACGGATTACGGACTACCGACTACGGACTACCGACTACCGACTACCGACTACCGACTACGGATTACGCGACGGCATCTTCGGAGACGACGTCGCATGCAAGCGTCGAGGAGGCCCCGACCCCATCGGGGTCCGACCGTCGGCGCGGATTCGCGCCTCCCACAGGAGTGGAGACGGGGCTCGACCAGACCTCTGTGCGAGCGGCGAATTCGCCGCGACGGACTGCCCCGGTCCGTCGGGGACGTCGCCCCGACCTACGGCATGGATCAGGCGGGAGCATTTATCTTCTGAGGAAGCGAACTCCGATCCGCGATTGCCGAACCCGTCGGCGCGAATTCGCGCCTCCCACAGAACCGGATCATGGCGCGATCATCTTCTGTAGGAGCGGCGAATTCGCCGCGACGATCGGAGCCTGCACGAGCCGAAGCGATTTCCGCGGCTGATGCCGGCAAGCGAACCTGCCTGCCCGCGCCTGCGGAAACCTGAACCCGGAAACCCGAAACCGGGTTTCCCGGATCACTTCAACAGCTTCGTGATCTCCCGGAACTTCGGGTGCCCGGCATCCCGCATCAGTTCGAACAAGACCATCTCGACGTTGCTGAGATGGACCCCGGCCCGGTCCATCCGTCGGATCGCGATGTCGCGATTGGCGACGTTGCGCGACGACGTCGCGTCGGCGATCAGGTGGACGCTGTAACCGTCGTCGAGCAGCGCCGCGGCGGTCTGCCAGACGCAGACGTGCGTCTCGATTCCGCACAGCAGTACCTGGCTGCGGCCGTTTTCATCGATCCGCTTGCGCAGCGTTTCGTCGCCCATGCAGCCGAAGCTGGACTTCGCGCAGGGCGACAACTCCTCGAGGGCCTCCTGGAGCTCGTCCACGGTATCGCCGAGCTTGTCGGGAAGTTGCTCGGCCCAGACGACGGGAATCTCGAGCAGCCGGCAGGCCCGGATCATGGCCTGCTGCGCGCGGATCATCGCGTCGCTTTCGTGCATCAGTCGCGCCAGCTTGCCCTGGACGTCGACGACGACCAGCTGGGCGTCTTCGAGGCGGGCGACATCGAGTTCGTTTCGGGACATTTCGGCCTCCTGCAGCATTCGCGGCCGCGATGCTGCGTATCCATCGCGCTTGTAATCGCCGCTGAGGCGTGTAGTTTATAGGAGATGGATTTCAGCGATTACCGCGTCGAGAATTTCTACGACGAACTCATCACGCCCGCCGGTCGTCCGCGGGTGGCGGCGCGCTCGGTGTGGAAATACCTCAAGGCGCTGGACCGGGAAGAGATCAACGAGCGCAAGACCGCCTGCGAGATCGCGGCGCTTGTCGCCGGCATCACGTTCCGCGTCTATTTCGAGGACACCGGCGTGGACCGGGCCATGCCGTTCGACCTGATCCCGCGCGTCATCCCGAGCAGCGAATGGGCCCGCGTGGCCGACGGGCTGGAGCAGCGCGTCCGCGCGCTCAACCTGTTCATCGACGATCTCTACAACGACCAGAAGATCATCGCCGATGGCGTGGTGCCGGCCGACCTGATCGCCGAATCGGGCAATTTCCGCGAGCAGTGCCGCGGATTCTCGCCCCCGCTGGGCATCTGGGCGCATATATGCGGCAGCGACCTGGTGCGCGACGACCAGGGCACCTTCTACGTGCTGGAAGACAACCTCCGCATTCCTTCGGGGGTCTCGTACATGCTGGAGAACCGCCAGGTCATGAAGCGGGTGTTCCCCGAAGTGTTCGAGGACACGCCCATCCAGCCCGTGGACGAATACCCCGCGCAATTGTTCGACACGCTGGCGTCGCTCTCACCGCGGCCGGTGGAATATCCCAACGTCGTCGTGCTCACGCCCGGTGCGTTCAATTCGGCGTACTTCGAGCACGCCTACCTGGCCCAGCAGATGGGAGTGGAACTCGTCGAGGGCCGCGACCTCGTCGTCGACGACGACGATCGCGTGTTCATGCGCACCATCGGCGGTCTCGAGCCGGTCGATGTCATCTACCGGCGGATCGACGACGCCTTCCTCGATCCCGAGGTGTTCCGACCCGATTCGCTGCTGGGCGTGCCCGGACTGATGCGGGCGTGGCGGGCCGGCCAGGTCGCGCTGGCCAATGCGCCGGGCGCCGGCGTGGCCGACGACAAGGTCGTCTACGCCTGGGTGCCCGAGATCATTCGCTACTACCTCGGCGAGGAGCCCAAGCTGGCCAACGTGCCGACCTGGAAATGCTCGGTGCCCGAGGACCGCAAGTACGTGCTTGCGCACCTCGACGAACTCGTCGTCAAGCCGGCCAACGAGTCGGGCGGCTACGGCATGCTGATCGGCCCGCGCTCGACGAAGAAGGAGCGCACCGAGTTCGCGAAACTGATCCGTAACGATCCGCGCAACTACATCGCGCAGCCGACGCTGGCGCTGTCGACGTGTCCGACGCTGACCGATGCGGGCGTCGCACCGCGCCACGTCGATCTTCGACCGTTCGTGCTTTCGGGTCAGCAGACCTTCGTGACCACCGGGGGGCTGACCCGCGTGGCCCTCAAGGCCGGCTCGCTGGTCGTCAACTCGTCGCAGGGTGGGGGCAGCAAGGACACCTGGATCGTGGATACACAGTCGGGAGGGTCGCGCTGATGCTCTCACGGCTTGCCGAGAACCTGTACTGGCACGGACGCTACCTGGAGCGCGCAGAGGGGCTGGCGCGGCTCATCAACGTCAACGCCCACCTCAACCTCGACCTCCCGGCCAAGCTCGCGCCGGAATGGGAACCGTTGGTGCGCATCACCGGCCATTCCGACCTCTTCCACGAGCTGTTCGGTGACGAGGTCGGCGAACGGCAGGTCGCGAAGTTCCTGATCTCCGATGAACGCAACCCGGGCTCGCTGCAATCCTCGCTGGCGATGGCGCGCGAGAACATGCGCTCGGCCAGGGACCTGTTGCCGCGCGAGGTCTGGGAGCAGACCAACCGGCTGTACCTGCGCATCAGCGAGCGGATCTCCGGCAACGTATCGAAGCGCCGGAGATACGACGCGCTCAACGACCTGATCGAAGGTTCCCAGCAACTCGCCGGCATGCTCATGGGCACGATGAGCCAGGACCACGCCTACGACTTCCTGCTGCTGGGGCGATATCTCGAACGCGCCGACGTGACCACCCGCATACTCGACGTGCGCACCGACGACCTGCTGGCCGAACAGGTCGACGGCTCGGCGGCGTTCTCGTCGCTGCAGTGGATGAGCGTGCTGAAGTCGCTGAGTGCCTACCAGATGTATCGCCGCCACGTTCGCGTTCGCGTCAACGGCCCCGACGTGCTCGCGTTCCTGCTGAGGGACCGGATGTTCCCGCGCTCGGTGATATTCTGCCTCAAGGCGGTGGAATCGCTGCTGGACGATCTCCCGGCCCAGGACGATTCCGCGCTGCGGGCCACGGTCGGTCTGATGCGCCATCTCGATCACGCCGCGACGGCCAAACTGTCGGGCCAGCCGCTGAGCGAATTTCTCGACCGCGTCCAGGTCGAACTGGGCGACGTCGGTCAACACATCTCGCAGACCTGGTTCCTGAGCCCGGCCGAATAACCCGAGCGACGAATGAAGACTTTCCGCTGTACGTGCGGCAATACGCTGTACTTCGAAAACACCGAGTGCATGCAGTGCCATCGCGTTCTCGGCTTTCTTCCCGAGGATCTGGTGCTTTCGGCGTTCGAGCGCGGCCGCGACGGCTCCTGGCTGGCGCTCGCCCCCGAGGCCCGCGGGCACCATTACCGGCAGTGCCGTAACTACTCCGACCACAACGCCTGCAACTGGATGGTGGCCGACGACGACCCCAACCCGTTCTGCATCGCGTGCCGACTCAACGATGTGATTCCCAACCTCGACAAGCCCGGCAACCGCGAGCGCTGGCTGCGCGTGGAAAAGCGCAAGCGACGGCTGATCTACGACCTGCGACGGCACCGGCTGCCGCTGGTCGGCCGCGACCTGGAGCCGCGGACCGGCCTGGCGTTCGCGTTCCTGGAGGACGACCCCGGCGACCTGGAATTCCAGGATCACCACGAAGGTTCGAAGATCATGACCGGGCATGCCAACGGCCTGATCACGATCAACATCGCCGAAGCCGACGACGTCGAGCGCGAGCGCATGCGCGTGGCCATGAACGAGGCGCAGCGAACGCTGCTCGGCCATTTTCGCCACGAAAGCGGCCACTACTACTGGGATCGGCTGGTCCGCGACGGCCCGCTTCTGGGACGGGTGCGGGAGGTCTTCGGCGACGAGCGCGCCGATTACGGCAGTGCCCTGGACCGCTACTACAACCAGGGCCCCGCGGCAGGCTGGCAGAACGAATACGTCAGCGCCTACGCCAGTGCCCACCCGTGGGAGGACTGGGCCGAGTGCTGGGCGCACCTGCTGCAGATCGTCGACACGCTGGAAACCGCGGCCGCGATCGGGATGGCGCCGCACGCGGCCGTCAGCGACGACATGGACGAGCGCATCGCGCACTGGGTGGAACTGGCCGTTCGAATCAATCTGCTCAACCGCAGCCTGGACCAGCCCGACCCCTACCCGTTCGTGCTCACGCCGGCAGTGATCGACAAGCTCAAGCTGGTCAACACCGTCATCGAATCCAGCGGATTCAGCAAGTAGGAGACCGGAGCGCGTCGCCGCGCTTCAAGCCCGCGCGAGCACCCAGGCGTCGACCCGGCCGACGCCGGCCCGTTTCAGCACGCGCGCGCACTCGGCGAGCGTCGAGCCCGTCGTCATGACGTCGTCGACCAGCGCCACGTGACGCGCGCCGGGCGGCAGGCGGCGCACGGTGAACGCACCGCGCACGTTACCGCCGCGCCGGTCGGCCGGAAGGTCCGATTGCGCCGCGGTGGCGCGGGCGCGGCGGAGAGCGGAAACCCGGGGCAGGCCGTCGAGATGGCGCGAGAGGTCGCGGCACAGGAGCCCGGCCTGGTTGAATCCGCGGCGCCATTCCCGCCGCCAGTTCAGCGGCACGGGTACCATCAACTGCGGCCGATCGGCGCGCACCGCGACCAGCCGCTCGGCCATCAGGCGTGCGAGCACGCGCCCGGCCGCGAGATCGCCGTCGAACTTGAAACGCTGAACGAGATTGGCGACCGGCGCTGCGTACTCGAACGCGGTCCAGGCCGCATTGAACGCCGGCGGGCGCGACAGGCACCCGCCGCATGCCTCCACGTCGCGCTCCAGCACGGCCGCGCAGCGGCGACAGCGGCCGGCCGGCGTCGGCATCGCGGCCCGGCAGCCGGAGCAGCAGTCCCGTTCACGGTCGCTGGACCGGCCGCAGACCAGGCAGACCGGCGGCCAGACCAGCCGCGCGGCACTGTCAACCATGTCTCGTGGTTTCAGGTTGACAATACCCGTGCGGAGTTTCGATACTAGTTCGCCTCTCATCCGGAACCATCGTACATGGCCGCCATTCCCCCGGCGCCGGCCGCGCCTTCGATTCGTCACGACTGGTCGCTGGCCGAAGTCCGCGCCTTGTTCGAGCTGCCGTTCAACGATCTCGTCTTCCGGGCCCAGCAGGCACACCGCGAGCACTTCGACCCCAACGAGGTGCAGGTCTCGACGCTGCTGTCGATCAAGACCGGCCGCTGCCCGGAAGACTGCAAGTACTGTCCGCAGTCGGTGCGCTGGAACACCGGCCTGGAAGAGGAGGACCTGCTGCCGGTCGAGGTCGTCCGGGACGCCGCGCGCAAGGCCAGGGCGGCCGGCTCCGAGCGCTTCTGCATGGGCGCGGCATGGCGCAGGCCGAAGGACCGCCAGATCGACCGGGTCATCGAGCTGCTGACCGCCGTGCGCGCCGAGGGCCTGGAGACGTGCATGACGCTGGGCATGCTCACCGCGGAGCAGGCCGAGCGATTGCGCGAAGCGGGGCTCGACTACTACAACCACAATCTCGATACGTCGCCGGAATACTACGAGGAGATCATCACGACGCGGACCTACGCCGACCGCCTCGAGACGCTGGCCAACGTTCGCGAGGCGGGCATGAAGGTCTGCTGCGGCGGCATCGTCGGCATGGGCGAGGCCCGCGAAGACCGCGTCGGCATGCTCGCGCAGCTCGCCAATCTGCCCGAGCACCCGCAGTCGGTGCCCATCAACCTGCTGGTCCGCGTGCCGGGCACGCCGCTGGACGATGTCGATGCGCTGGAACCGCTGGAGTTCGTTCGAACCATCGCCGTCGCCCGCATCCTGATGCCGGCTTCGCGCGTGCGCCTATCGGCAGGGCGCGAGGACATGACCGACGAGATGCAGGCCCTGTGCTTCGTCGCAGGCGCCAATTCGATTTTCTACGGGGAGCGGCTGCTGACCACCGGCAACCCGGATACCGAGGCCGACCGCGCGCTGTTCCAGCGGCTGGGCATCAACCGCACCGAAACCGAACCCGCCTCAGAAGCACGGTGAGACCGGCGCTGAAAGCGCTCCTGGCCCGCGACCGGGCCGCTCGTGAGCGCGCCCATGCCTGGCGCCGGCGCGAAGCCCTGGAACGCGTCGACGCGGTGACGGTTCTGCGAGACGGCCGCAGGATCGTGAACTTCTGCGCCAACGACTACCTCGGGCTGGCATCGCACCCCGGACTCGCCGCGGCGATGCGCGATGTACCCGCGGTCGGATCGGGCGCCTCCGCTCTCGTTTCCGGTTACGGCCCGCTGCATCACGAGCTCGAGCGGCGGCTCGCCGGTTTCCTCGGTTTCGAATCGGCCGTCGTCGTCGGTTCCGGTTACCAGGCCAACCTTGCGCTGGGCCAGGCCATGCTCGGGCGCGGCGAGGCGGTGCTCGCCGATCGCCTCAACCACGCCTCGCTCAACGACGGCGCCCGGCTGGCCGGCGCACGCGTGCGCCGCTACGCCCATGCCGACGCGGAGGCGGCCGCGGCCCGGGTTTCGGAATCGACGCGCTGGATCGCCACCGACGGCGTGTTCTCGATGGACGGCGACGTCGCCCCGCTCGGCGAACTGGTCGCGCTGGCCGACGAGCACGACCTCGGACTGTGGCTCGATGATGCTCACGGAATCGGCGTCCTGGGTGAAAGCGGTCGCGGCTCGATCGACTATTTAGCCGTCGATTCGGAGAAGATCGACGCATTTGTCGCCACGTTCGGAAAATCACTGGGAACGCAGGGCGCGGTGATCGCCGGCGACCGCGCCCTCGTCGAGGCATTGATCAACCGCGCACGCGGCATCATCTATTCGACGGCGCCGGCGCTGCCGCTGGTCGCCGCTACGATCCGCGCCCTGGAGCTGCTGCAGGGCGAGTCGTGGCGGCGCGAGCGGCTCGCCGATCACATCGCCCGGTTTCGCGACCGTGCCGCCGGCCTCGAACTGCCCGCTTCGCCGTCGGCGATCCAGCAGGTCGTGGTCGGCGACAATGCACGGGCCTGCGAATTCAGCGACCGGCTCGCCGAGCGGGGCTTCCTCGTTCGCGCGATCCGACCGCCGACGGTGCCCCGGGGCACCGCCCGGCTCCGGATCACGCTGTCGGCCGCGCACGAACCCGAACAGATCGACCGGCTGGTCGACGCACTGCAGGAATTGCACGAATGACGCCACCCGACATCGCGACGCTGCACGGATGGGCCATGCACGGCGGGCTGTTCGACGACCTCGCGGCACACTGGGTCGACGCACGCTGGCACCGGATCGACCTGCCGGGCCACGGCCTGCGCCGGGACGACCCGTGGCCGGCTCGGGTCGAAGACCTGCTCGACGACCTCATCGCGCGCACGCCGGCCGGCGGATGGCTGATGGGCTGGTCGCTGGGCGGCCTGCTCGCGATGCAGGCCTACCTTCGCCGTCCCGACGCGTTTGAGGGACTGGTGCTGGTCGCGGCCACCCCCTGCTTCGTCGCGCGCGAGCACTGGCCTAACGGCATGGATGCCGGACTCGTCAAGGCCATGGCGCTGGAGCTGGCCGGCGACCCGGAGTCCGTCATCCAGCGCTTCCTCGCGCTGGAAATCCACGGCAGCGCGCATGCCCGCGACGAACTGAGACGGCTGAAATCCGTCGCGCTGCGGCACGGCGTGCCCGACAAGGCCGCACTGCTCGCCGGCCTGAACCACCTCGCCGGGACCGACCTCGGCGGACGTCTCGGCGAGATCGACGCACCGGTGCTGCTCATCGGCGGCCGGCGCGACAAGCTGGTGCCGTGGGCCGCGCTGCAAGCGGCGCACGAACGACTGCCCGACAGCAGGCTGGTGCGGGTTGCCGGCAGCGCGCACGCACCGTTTCTCACCGACCCCGATGCGACCGCAGAGGCGATCCGCGATTTCGTTCGGGAATCGGCCCGTGTTTGACGCGGCAACGATCCGACGCCGGTTCGGCCGCGCCGCCGACGGCTACGCCGAGCATGCGCGCCTGCAGGCCGAGGTCGCCGGCCGCCTGCTCGAACGGCTCGAAGGCCTGCGCTTCGAGCCGAAAGCGATTCTCGACCTCGGCAGCGGTCCCGGGCTCCAGGCCCGCGTGCTCTCCGAACGCTATCCCGCCGCGCGCGTCGTCGCGATGGACTGGTCGCAGCCAATGCTTCAACGCGCCGGCCGCCGGCGCGGCTGGTGGCGCAAGCGCTTCGACCGGGTGGTCGGCGACGCCAACGCGCTGCCGCTGGCAAGATCCAGCGTAGACCTGCTGTATTCCAACCTGATGCTGCAGTGGTGCGAGGACCTGCCGGCACTGCTCAACGCGTTCCGGCGCGTGCTCAAGCCGGGCGGCCTGATGCTCGTCACGACCTTCGGCCCGGACACGCTGACCGAACTGCGGCAGTCCTGGAAACGCATCGGCGAGACGCCGCGGGTCAGCGCGTTCGCCGACGTCCAGACCATCGGCGACGCAATGCTGCGCGCCGGCTTCTCCGAACCGGTGCTGGACACGGACTGGATCACGACGACCTACCGGAGACCGCGAGACCTCCTGACCGAACTCAAGTCCATCGGCGCGACGTTCGCCGGTTCCGGGCGCGCGCGCGGCCTCACACCGCCGTCGACGATCCGGTCCCTGCTCGAAGCCTACGAATCCTTCCGCCTCGGCTCGGGCCTGTACCCGGCCACGTGGGAGGTCATCTACGCATCGGCCTGGGGCCCCGAGGAAGGCGCCCCGATCCGGACCTTCCACGGCGAGGAAGCCGCGATCTCGGTCGACAGCATCGGGAAGAGGAAGCGGTAGGACGACGAGGCCGGTTTCGGGATGATCGTCTTCGGTGGTCGGTGGTCGGTGGTCGGTGGTCGGTGGTCCGGGGGTTAGGGGTTAGGGGTTAGGGGTGAGGGGTTTCGATTTACGGTTTACGGTTTACGGTTTACGGTTTACGGTTTACGCGACCGTGGGCAATCGGACGTCGGTGCCGGCGGGCGACTCAGAAAGCGGCTTCAGCGGTTGTCGGCTTCGATCGTCGCGGCGAATTCGCCGCTCCCACAGAGGTTTGCTCGAGCCCGATTCCTCTTCCTGTGGGAGGCGCGAATTCGCGCCGACGGGTTCGATGGTCGTGGTTCGGACACCGCAGCCACAAGACAAACGGCCTCGCGCCCCAGCGAAAGCGAAACCGGTTTCGGGTTTCGGTTCAAGCGACCGCGGGCAATCGGACGTCGGTGCCGGCGGGTGACTCAGAAGGCGGCCTCAGCGGTTGGCGGCTTCGATCGTCGCGGCGAATTCGCCGCTCCCACAGAGGTTTGCCGGAGCCCGACCCCATCCCTGTGGGAGGCGCGCATTCGCGCCGACGGGTTCGATGGCCGTGGTTCGGACACCGCAGCACAAGACAAACGGCCTCGCGCCCCAGGAAAAGCGAAACCGGTTCCGGGTTCCGGGGTTCCGGGATCGAGACTTGGACCTTGGACCTTGGACCTTGTACCTTGGACCTTGTACCTTGTACCTTGTACCTTGTACCTTGGACCTTGGAGAGCTACTATTAAATCTGGTGTATGAGCTGAGTTGAA
>JBPRGD010000079.1:0-3976 GCA_051428125.1 Candidatus Wenzhouxiangella sp. M2_3B_020 | reverse complement strand
TTGATGCCAAGCGTACTGAGACACGACATCACTCAGGAAACCGTAAACCCTAAACCGCTTCCTTTCTCTGTGGGAGGCGCGAATTCGCGCCGACGGCCGGGCCGGGAGAGGCGCCCCGGCCCGGTCGCGCCGCTTTTCGATCAGTGCTCGATCGAGATCCGCCGGGCGGTTTCCTGCTTTTCCTCTTTCACGCGCGGGACGCGGATGCGGACCACGCCCTTCTTGAAGTCGGCCTCGATGTGCTCGGCATCTGCGTCTGCCGGCAGCGTCAGCACGCGCTGGAATCGCCCGTAGCTGCGTTCGACGCGGTGGAAGCCTTCGTCTTCGTCGTCGGACTCCTGCTTCTTCTCGCCGGAGACCACCAGCGCGTCGGCCTCGATGCGCAGGTCGATGTCCGAGGGATCCATGCCGGGAACCTCGACCGAGATCTTGTAGGCCTTCTTCGACTCGGCGATGTCGATGCTGGGCTTGAGCATCACCTGGCCGGCCGCGGGGCTCGCGGCGCCGAAGAAGTTTTCGAACATCCGATCCATTTCGCGATGCATGCGCGCGAACGGGTCGTCCGGACGAGCGGCCGGCAGGTAATCACCGTTCGCGTCCTGTTCCGTGCGAAACCAGTTCCATGGTGTGAGATTCTGAAGTTTCATGACGCTCAACCTCCTTGCGAATCAACCACTTCGATGTAGAGGTAGGGTCTTCCACGGGCGTCTTTCAAGGGCCGCGAGCGACCTGGCGCCCGGGGCCTACCACCGCTTCCATCATGGAGCGGACCGCCGCTGCGCATCGTGACCAGGATCAAGACCGGGCATGGACTTGCCGGCGGCGCTGGCCTAACCTGACGTGGACGACGACGGGAAGGTATGCCTTCGATGCACAGCGAACTGGTCAAGGCGTGGCGCGCGTTCGGGGAACTCGAATCGTTGGGCGGACTCCAGTGCTTCGTTGTCGATGCCGGCGACCGGGATTCCGACGATGTCGCGGTCTGGCTGCACGGATTCCCGTCCAGCTCGCTGGACTGGCGGTCCGTGATCGACGACACCAGGGGCTGCGATCGCCACCTGCTGCTCGATTTCCCGGGCTTCGGGTTTTCGGCCAAGCCGCGTTCCGGCTACAGCTATTCGCTGGTCGACCAGGCCGACCGCGTGCTGGCGATGCTGGCCGCGCGCGATATCCGGCGGATCCGGCTGGTTGCCCACGACATGGGCACCAGCGTGGCCTGCGAACTGCTGGCCCGGCGCGAGCTAAGTGCGCTGCCGGTGGAGGTCGAGTCGGTCGTCCTGCTCAACGGCAGCGTGTACATCGAGCAGGCGAGGCTGACGCCGTCGCAGAAGCTGCTGCGCTCGCCGCTGGCCGGCCCGTACACGCGGCTGGCTTCGTGGCGCTTGTTCCGGTGGCAGATCGGGAAGATCCTCGGGCGCGACGTGGACGAGACCGAGCTGAAGGCCATGTGGTCTCTGCTGCAGCATCGCGAAGGAGTCCGCGCGCTGCCGCTGACGATCCGCTACGTCTCCGAGCGCTACCGCTTCTACCGGCGCTGGACCGATCCGCTCGCCCGGCTGGACATCCCGGCGCTGGTGTTGTGGGGCCGGCTGGATCCCGTCGCAGTGCTGGCCATCGGCCAGCGTCTGGCCGACACGATACCCGGCGCCGAGCTCCAGGGGCTGGAGGATGTCGGGCATTTCCCGATGATGGCGGCGCCGGGCGAGGTGGCGAAGCGGATCGGGGCGTTCTTCGAGCGGGGGTAGGGACTGCCCCGTTTTCCGGTTTCGGCTTTCCGTTTTCCGCGGCCGCGAAGTCGCGCCCCGGGCCGGGAGGTACCTGTAGGTCGGGGCTACGTCCCCGACGGCCGAGGTCTCGATCCGTCGCGGCGAATGCGCCGCTCCCACAGGAGTCCTCGAGGGCCCGCTCTCCCTTTCTGTGGGTGGCGCGAACTCGCGCCGACAAGCCCGGCGGATCGCGGAACGGAGTCCGTTCCCACGGGACTTGGTGCTGGCATGTGGGAGGCAGCTGTAGGTCGGGGCTATGTCCCCGACGGCCGAGGTCTCGATCCGTCGCGGCGAATTCGCCGCTCCCACAGGAGTCCTCGAGGGCCCGCTCTCCCTTTCTGTGGGTGGCGCGAACTCGCGCCGACAAGCCCGGCGGATCGCGGAGGGGAGT
Source organism: Candidatus Wenzhouxiangella sp. M2_3B_020 (assembly GCA_051428125.1). Taxonomy (GTDB): domain Bacteria; phylum Pseudomonadota; class Gammaproteobacteria; order Xanthomonadales; family Wenzhouxiangellaceae. The sequence goes on along the minus strand of JBPRGD010000079.1, from coordinate 1,819 downwards.
CCGCTGCCACAGGACATCGCTTTTCCGCTTGCGGAAAACGGAAACCCGAAACCGGCTTGTTCGCCTATCCCCCCGCCCTGAGGATCCTGACCGGCGGCGTCGAGAGCACGCTGCGGTTGCCCAGCCAGCCGGCGCCGACGACGAGCAGGGCCGAGGCGCCGAATCCGCCGATGAACAGCAGCAGGCTGGGGCTGTAGGCGAAACCGAACAGCTCGTCGGCCATGAACCAGCCGGTGACGGCTGCGCCTACGGTGGCCAGCGCAGCGGCGATCGCGGCCATGACCGCGTACTCGATCAGCAGGCCGTTGCGCACCGTGGCGTTGTCGGCGCCCAGCGTGCGGATGAGCGCGGCCTCGGAGCGGCGCTGGTCGCGGGTGGCTTCCAGCGCGGCGAGCAGAACGACGAGGCCGGCGACCAGCGTGAACGCGAACACGACCTGCGCAGCGCGACTGACCTGGTCGATGATCTCGAAGACGCGGTCGATCAGCGCGCCGACGTCGAGCACCGAGGTGTTGGGCAGCGAGCGGGCGAGTTCGTCCAGTTCGCCGACGCTTTGCTGCGGCAGGTAGAAGCTGGCGACGAACTGGTGGGGCAGGAAATCGCCGGCCTCGGGCGTGAGCAGCAGGAAGAAGTTGACGTTGAACGAGTTCCAGTCGACATCGCGGATGTTGGTGATCTCGGCGGTGAACGTGCGCCCGCCGCTGTCGAACGTCATCCGGTCGCCGACGGCCACGCCGACGCGGTTGGCCCAGCGGCGCGCGACCGAGATCTCGCCGGTGTCGCCGGGTTCCCAGAATGCGCCCTCGACGACTTCGTTGGCCGGGGGCACTGCTTCGATCCACGACAGGTTGACCTGGCCGGTGAAACTGTCCTCGGGCGGCCGGTCGCCGCTGATCGAGACCAGCTGCGCGTTGGCCATGGGCCGGATCTGCAGCCGCTGGGCCCCCAGGTCTTCGAGCGTGGAGCGGACCCGGTCGTACTGGTCCGGCTGGATGTTGACCATGAAGTGATCCGGCGTGTCGGCCGGCATGCTTGCGCGCCACTGGCCGATGAGTTCACTGCGAACGACCATCAGCAGCAGAAGCGCCATCAGGCCCAGTCCCAGCGCGGTGACCTGGATGATGCTGGCGCCGCGGCGCCGTCCCAGCCCGGCGAGGCCGAAGCGCCACGCGCCGCTGGCGCGAGCGGAGAGGCGCCGCGTGAGTTCGGTCGCCCCCCAGGCCGCCAACGCGAGCGCGCCGGCGAGCACGGCGCTTCCGCCCAGCATCAGCAGCGCGAGCTGGACGTCACCGATCTCGTAGACCGGAATGGCCAGCGCGGCCAGGATGGGCACGACCCAGATCGCGCGCTCGCGCGTCAGCCCCGAGTCCAGCGAGCGGTTGAGGATGCGCATCGGCGGCACGCGCTTGAGCGACAGCAGCGGCGGCAGCGCGAAGCCGGCGGCCATCAGCAGCGTGAACAGGGCGCTGCCGGCCAGCGGCCGTAAGCGGACGCCGGGCAGCTCGGTGCGCATCTGGCCGGCCAGTATCTCGGCGATCAAATGCTGTCCGGCGAGTCCGGCCAGCCCGCCGACGATTGTCGCGAACGCCACCAGCCAGAGCAGCAGCAGCGAAACGGCGCGCAGGATCTCGCCGCCCTGGGCGCCGAAGGCCTTGAGCACGGCGATCAGGTCGCGCTGGGCGTGCGAGAAGCGCATCGCGGCCAGCAGCACCGCGACGGCGGCGAGGATGACGGCGGTGAACGCCGCGATGGCCAGGAACCGCCGCGCCTGCTCCAGCGCCTCGTCGGTGCGGGCCTCGGCCTCGCCGACCGTCCGTAT
>JBPRGD010000078.1:0-20185 GCA_051428125.1 Candidatus Wenzhouxiangella sp. M2_3B_020 | reverse complement strand
TTCGACGTCACGCCCGAAAGGACGTGCAGCTCATGCTAGGAAACGGGCCGGAGCGTGACCTGAGCGAAAGGTCGGGTATCGTGCGTTTGTTCGGAAATTCTTCGGGGCGGCCGGCGCTTCAGCCCGCGCGGTCGCCGCCGTTGAGGTCCAGGCCGACCCGCGTGCGCACGGCATCGAAGGTCGGCGATGCCGGGAACCTCCACGTTTCGTCCAGCCATGGATCGACGATGGAGAATCACCGTGCTTCGATCACGCGCTCGGGCATCGCGAACGCAGTGTCCAGCGGACCGGCGCAGGCATGAGTGACGTCTCGGTCCACGACCTCTCGGACAGTCTCCCGGATTTCCGGATCGCGATCCTGATCCGCATCGGATCGCTCGTGATTCCGAGCCCCGCAGGAGGCGGTCAGCACCGTGCGATCACCCCCGTGGCCCGCTTCGAGGACGCGCTCCAACCGTCCGATGGCCGCGACGCTCACGCCGGTGCGGTCGCGGATCGCGCGGTACGGGTGCCCGGCGTCGTAAAACTGCACGAACCCCAGCGATCGACCGGCGCTTCGAATTCGGCCGGCGTGGTCGACTCGCGCAAAAGCGCGCTGCAATCCTCGGCGGATTCCACTGCCATGAAGGCCTCCGTCGGACTTCTGCGTCCGGCCCTGTCGGCCACGGGATGCCCTTCGTCGAGCTGCCCCATCGTTGCTCACGGGCCGGAAACCGATTCATGGAATCGCGTGTCGGTGCATTCACGCGGTGGATGCAAGCAAAAAAGAGCCCGCCGAGAGGCGGGCCAAAGTCACGGTCTTCCGTGCGCTGCGAGTCGTGTGGCCGGACCTGGCCGGCCGAAGCCTTGCGCTTGATTGCTACATGCGGTAGGTCGCGCCGAAGAAGAAGAAGCGTCCCGTGTCGAACAGGTTCGGGTACGTGTTTCCGTTCCCCGACGGCGGACCGGCCGACGTCACGACCGGAATTTCGGTTCCGGTCACGTTGTTGACACCGGCGCGGAACTCGATCGAGTCGGACCAGTCGTACCGGACCGCGAGGTCGAGATACTGCTTCGTGTCGATTTCGCGGTCGACCGGCGGATTGACGTTCGGACCCGCGTTGTTGTCGGTGCTCGAGAAGAAGCGCCAGGTGAGGTCGACCGTGAAGTCCCACGGCGTCGTCCAGGTGTTCAGCATCCGGTGCCGGTATTCCGGGCTCGGAATCCGGCAGGAACCGGCGTGGTCACCCGCGCACTCGATCGGCGTTACGCCCGGGGCCGGCGTCGTCGACAGTTCGTCGAGCCAGGTCGAGGCGTAGTCCATCCGCAACGATCCCATGTTCTCGAGGCCGAGATCCCAGAGGTCCAGATCGTAGACGACCTGGAAGTCAAATCCGCTGGTGTTCAGGCTCGCGATGTTGATGTTGGTTTGATCGAACCCGACGCCGGGGATTCCGGCATTCAGCGAGCCTCGCGGACCGCGCTGGATCAGGTCACAGAACAGCGGATCGCCCGATTCGAGACATTCATTCAGCGTCGTCTGGGCGGGAATGCCGGCCTGGATCGCGTCCTCGACCTCGATGTCGAAGTAGTCGATCGAGATCGTCAGGCCCGGAACCGCTTCCGGCGAGATGATTGCGCCCAGCGTGATCGTGTCGGATTCCTCGGGCTGAAGGTTCGGGTTGCCGCTGGTGATCGACTGGGTCTGCCCCGAGATCACGTCGATGATGTTGCCGTATTGCGCGGCGGTCACGCCGGTACGGGCGCATTCCTCCAACGTGGCCGACGGATTTGCCGTCGCGCACGGATCGAACAAGCCGGCCGCGTTGGTCGTGAGGTTCGGCAGGTTCGTGCCCATGGGCGTGAACAGCTCGATGACGTTCGGCGCACGTACGGCGCGCTGGAACTGGCCGCGAAGACGGAGGTCTTCGATCGGGGACCAATTGAGGAACACGTGGAACGTGTCGGTGGAGAACTCGTTCTCCACGTCTCCGCCGTCGGTCGTGTAGTCGGAATACCGATATGCACCACCGAGAGCGAGCTGTTCCATGAACGGCGCGTTCTCGACCAGCGGAACCTGGGTTTCCAGGAAGAATTCGGTGACCTGGAGTTCACCCGAGACCGGCAGCGTCGGTCCGCCGACGCCGGTGAACCCGCCGTCCGGCTGCTGCGAGATCTGGTCCGGCCGCGCCGTCAGCGAGTCCTCGCGGTATTCGCCGCCGACCAGGAAGCCGACGCCGGTGTCGGCGGCCGGGGACTGGATGCCGTACTTGCCGAGGTCGGTCTGGATGTCGCCGCCGAAGACCATCTGCTCGGTCTGGCCGGTGGTGATGCCGATGCCGCTGACGAAGTCGACCTGCTCCTGGGTCACCCGCGATTCCCCGTTCGGGCCGCGCTGGAAGATGTTGAACGGCACGCAGCCGGGATTGCCGGAGCGGCAGACCGGATTGCCGTTTTCGTCCTCGACGACGAGGAACGCGTCCTGCACGTTGTCGATGACGAGGTCGTTGATCGAGATGTCCGTGTCCTGGGCACGGGAGAATTGTCCGAAGAGCTGGAAATCGAAGTCTTCGAAGAGCGTTCCGCGCAGGCCGCCGATCGCTCGCCAGGCGGTGTTGTCGAGAATCGACGTACGCGGGCCGCCCTCGACCATCCGGTGCGACGCGAACAGACCGGTGGCATCCGTCGGAATATCGCCGGTCTCCGGATCCGGGACGCAGCCGAAGAGATCGGTGAGCTGCAGGCCCGGAGTGTTCTGGATGAACGGGTTGGCGCAGTTGATCGTCCAGTTTCCGCCGAACGACGCCGAAGGCGCGATCTGCGCGTCCGAGGATACGTTGGCGAAGGACAGATCGGAGAACGCCTCGATGTCGTCGCTCAGCTCGTAGTGGGCCTTGGTCCAGATCTGGAAGCGCTCGCGCGGGCGCTGGAAGAAGTTGAACGGACCGAAGTTGAACGTCTGGGCCGGTCCGCCGACGAACGGGACGATCGTGCCGTCTTCCTGCTGGAAGCCGAAGCCGCCGGGGCCGCCGAACGCCCGGAAATTGCCCGATCCCACGCAACCGACGCCGCCGAAGCTGTTCGGGCCGGTGGCCGGGCCCATTGAGCAGGCGCTTTCGACCCGGTCGTCCTGCGTGATCGGGTTGAGGTTCTCGTAGTTGAAGAACAGCGTGCCGTTGCCGCGGCCGTCGGCGGTATTCGCGCCCATCGTCAGCGAGAGGTTGATGCCGCGGCCGTCGATGGTGGAACCGGGAATCGGCTGCTCGGCTGCGGCCAGCACGTTCTCGAAGAACTGGCGTTCGTTGCCGGCCTGGTTGAAGCTGCCCTGCACGTCGACTTCGATACCCTCGAAGTCGCGCTTGAGGATGAAGTTGGCGACGCCGGCCACGGCGTCGGAGCCGTAGACGGCCGATGCACCGCCGGTGACGATGTCGATGCGCTCGACCAGCTGGGTCGGAACGAGGTCGAGGTTGGGCGCCGAGCTGGACGAATCGCCGTAGGGCATCCGACGTCCATCGATCAGCACCAGTGTCCGGACGGGATTGAGCCCGCGAAGGTCGAGTTGGGCGGTACCGGTCGCGCCGTTGGAGACCTCCGAGGCCTGCGCGGCGAACACCTGCGGAAGCTGGTTGGTCAGGTCCTCGATACGGACCGTTCCGCGGGCCTCGATTTCCTCCGAGCCAACGCTCAGCACCGGGTTCGGGGCCTCGATGTTGGGGTTGGTCATCAGGCGCGAGCCGGTGACGACGATTCGCTCGATGTCCGATACGTCTTCGGTTTCCTGCTCGTCCGTCCGGTCTTCGTCCTGGGCGGTGGCGATCATCGGCGTGAAGCCTAGCGCCAGTCCCGCCAGGATGGGGGCCATGGCGGACCAGATCTGGGTACGGGGCTTGTCGTGGGGCTGTGTTGTCATTAGTAGTTGTTCCTCGCTGTTCGCTTGCGATGGACGCTGCCGGATCGACGCTTGTGCGGCGAATGCTTCGGCAATTCGACGCCGAGCGATTCGACGGCGAAGCCAACCCGGCTCGCTTCCGACTACAGGTCGAACGGACCGATCGCGTCGGCATCGATCGGCCGCACCGCGTTCGGATCCGCGCGACGGACTGGCTGTGGCGAGGGGTTTCGCATCATCCACGACGCAGTCCGCCGTCCGACCTTCGATGGCGATGCTAAAGAGTTGTTAAGGCGGAAAATTCAGGGAAAGGTAAGGAAATTGTCAGGAAAATATGGGGTTCAGTCGCGCGCTTCGTCAGCCATCCCGGTCAGGCCGAGTCGACGCTTCAGGGAAGCGAACACCGGCAACTCCCGAAACCGCCGCGTCTCGTCCAGCCAGGGATCGACGATGAAGAACCGTCGTGTCTCGATGGCCTTGACGGCCATTTCCCCGGCGGCATCCTCGGGGCCGAAGCTGGCCAGCAGGAAGAACGCAACCCCTGGATCGAGTCGGCCGGTCTCCACGCGGTCGGCGACGGCATCGGCCAACCCGGCCGCGGGCGCATCGCCGACGACGACTTCCATGACGCAGGCCGGCCACATCCATAACGGGTCGTCGCGCCACAGACGTTCGAGTTCCCGCCATCGGGCCAGGCCGCTCTCGGTCCAGCCGGACCGGTTCTTCAGCAGGCATTCGAGGTTGTCGGCGAACACGGTATCGGCGCCAAGCCGGCGCGCGAACGCCAGTTCCTGCCCGGAGCGCGCGGCATCGCGGTGAAGCAGCATCCAGGCCAGCACAAGCCGCTCGCCTGCAGAGACGCGCTTGATCCGGCAGGCGCGCTCGATGTATTCCAGCGCCCGATCGATGGCGCCCAAGTGCAGGAGCAGCTCGGAATAGTCGTGCAGCACGTAGGCATCGTGCGCCGCGTGCCCCACGGCGCGGTCGAAGTGCTGCAGCGCCTCGCGCCACTGCCACTGATCGTGCGCCAGCCCGCCCAGCACGGACCAGGCCAGCCCGTTGGCGCCATCGAGCCGTAGCGCCTCGTTGGCATGCGCCCTGGCCTGTGCCGTGCGCAACCCGCCCGGCTCCTCGCGGTACAACGGCAACAACCGCTCGGCATAGGCCAACATCGCGAACACCTGCGCATGCACCGGCTCGGCCTCGGCGAAATCGCTCAGCGCCGTGATGGCCTGCGCCAGGTCGACCGGATTCCGGCGTGCGATCAGGTAGTCCGCCAGCGCCACCAGCTCCTGCGCGCTGTCCAGCGGCTGGCCGAACGGGTCGGTGGGCAAGCGCGGCAGCCGGGTCGGCGGCGGCGCCAGCGGCGCGACGGCCTTGTATCCGACGCGCTGTATGGTTTCGACGTACCGCGCCTCGCCGCGGCTGTCCCCCAGCGCCTTGCGCAACTCGCTCAGCGCCCGGGTCAGCGACGTTTCCGTGGTCTCCGGCGAGGGCCAGAGCTCGTCGAGCAGTTCGCTTCTCGTGCAGACCTCGTCGTGGCGCGCGACCAGTGCCAGCAGCAGGCGCATGACCTTCGGCTCCAGCCGCACCCTGCGATCGCCGCGCCGCAGCACGTTCTCGGTCGGCACCACCGTCCATTCGCCGAACCGGAAGCCACCGGCAAGCGGCAACGTGACGGGGGCCGACGTGTTCCGGTCGGTCATCGACGGAGGCGCTCGTGAAGAACCTCGGGGCATCTTCCCCCACCCGGCCGCCGGATGGCAAGCGTAAACGCCCGCCCGCCGACATTGCCGCGGCCGGCCCGATCCGGCTAGAATACCGCGATTCAGTCGAGGCAGCCGGCCGGCACGATCCGTCCCGGCCATCGCGACGCGCGACGCCCCGACCCCGATTCCGAAGCCGCGCCATGCCCATCCGTGATCGCCGGGCGCGGTGCAATCGAAATCACCAAACCAAACCTTGCTGCAGGGAGTAACAATGGACCAGAGTATGATTCCGCCGGTGCTCGGCATCGTCGGTCTGATCGCCGCATTCATCATCTTTCGCGCGATGACGCGATACCCGGTGATGGAAGGCAAGCCCACCGAGATCGCCAAGCTGATCCAGGAAGGCGCGATGGCGTTCATGCGCCGCGAGATCCTGATGATCGCGATCTCGGTCGTCGTGCTGTTCATCGCGCTGGCGTTTTCCGGCCTGGGAATCCAGACCGCGATCTCGTTCGTCGTCGGCGCGCTGTGTTCCAGCGTGGCCGGCTACTTCGGCATGATCGCCGCGACCCGCGCCAACGCCCGGACCACGACGGCCGCGCACGATTACGGCACCGACCGGGCGCTGACGGTCGCGTTCTACGGCGGATCGATCATGGGCCTGGTCCTCGCATCGCTGGGCCTTCTCGGCCTGGGTACGCTCTACCTGGTCTTCGGCACCGATCCCGAGACCGCGCACAACATCCACGGCTTCGGCATGGGCGCCAGCGTCGTCGCGCTGTTCTACCGTGTCGGCGGCGGCATCTTCACCAAGTCGGCCGACGTCGGCGCCGACCTGGTCGGCAAGGTCGAGGCAGGCATCCCGGAAGACGATCCCCGCAACCCGGGCGTGATCGCCGACAACGTCGGCGACAACGTCGGCGACGTCGCCGGCATGGGCTCGGACATCTTCGAGTCGTATTGCGGCTCGATGATCGCGACCATCGCGCTGGCCACCACGATGATCCAGTTAAACGCCGTCAACGGCGTCGTGCCGGGGATGGGCCCCGGCAGCGCGCTCATGGGCCTGCCGCTGCTGCTGGCATCGGTCGGCCTGATTTGCTCGATGCTCGCCATCGGCGTGGTCCGGCTTTCGGTCGCCCGCAGCCCCGAGGTCGCGCTGCGCACCGGCACGATCTTCGCGGCCGTCGCGTTCATCGTCGCGGCGTTCTTCCTGATCCAGTACGTCGGCGTCGCCACGGGCGTGTGGTTCGCCGTGCTGCTCGGAGCGCTCGGCGGCATCGTCATCGGCCTGTCGACCGAGTACTACACGGCCGCCAAGCCGATCCGCGAAATCGCCAAGGCGGGTGAAACGGGTCCGGCCACGGTCGTCATCGCCGGGCTGGCCACCGGCATGCGCTCGGTCGTGATCCCCATCCTGACGATCTGCGTGATGATCTTCGTCGCCAACAGCCAGGCCGGACTCTACGGCGTCGGCATCGCCGCGGTCTCCATGCTCGCCACCGTGGGCATGACGATGGCGATCGACGCCTACGGACCGGTGGCCGACAACGCCGGCGGCATCGCCGAAATGGCCGGGCTGGGCGAGGACACGCGCAAAATCACCGACTCGCTCGACGAGCTGGGCAACACCACCGCGGCCATCGGCAAGGGTTTCGCGATCGGCGCGGCCGCGCTGGCCGCGCTGACCATCATCACGGCCTACATCGCCGAGGTCGCGACCCACGTCGAGGGCTTCGAACTCGACATCGCCAACCCGGCCGTGCTGATCGGCATGTTCCTCGGCGGCCTGTTCCCGTTCCTCGTCGCGTCGATCACGATGACGGCGGTCGGCGACGCGGCGTTCGAGATGATCAAGGAGATCCGGCGCCAGTTCAAGGAGATTCCCGGCCTGCTCGAAGGCAACGCCAAGCCCGACGCGGCGCGCTGCGTGGATATCGCGACCACGTCGGCGATCAAGCGCATGCTGCTGCCGGCCGCGCTGGCCGTCCTGGGCCCGGTCGTCGTCGGCTTCGGCCTGGGCGCCGAGGCGCTGGGCGGCATGCTCGGCGGCGCGCTGGTCGCGGCCGTTCTGCTGGCGCTCACGATGGCTAACGCCGGCGGCGCCTGGGACAACGCCAAGAAGTACGTCGAGAAGGGCAACTTCGGCGGCAAGGGTTCCGACACCCATCACGCCAACGTCGTAGGCGACACCGTGGGCGACCCGCTGAAGGACACCTCGGGCCCGTCGATGAACATCCTGATCAACGTCATGGCCATCGTCAGCCTGGTCATCGCACCGCTGCTGACGCACTGATCGAAGGCCACACGATCGATCACGGAAAAGCGCGGCCCCGGGCCGCGCTTTTTCTTTTTCCGATTTCCCCCTGAATCGAGGAAAGGACCGCAGATGAACGCAGATTCGTGAATATCTCGGCTACCGGGTTTTCCGGCGGCAGCGCCCAGCCATCACGAAAGTCCCGCGGAATTCCCGAACCCGGCTCATGCGCCTTTTCTGACGGGCATTTCGAAAGCCGGCCGTGATGTTTCGCGGGCCACGAACCCCGGATGAGCGGCGCGATGACCTTTTATCCGTGTTCATCCGCGTTCATCTGCGGTTTCTATGTTCGAAACGGGCGTCGGGCACCGCCCTTGATGGCCGCGATCACCACTCGATCGTCTTGCCGTCCCATGCGAAGAACCCGCCCGAGTCGTCGACGGTCAACCCGTCGATGACCGACAGCATGTAGCCCACGGTTCGATCGACCGAAAACAACTGTTCGTCGGGCACGTTGGCCTGGAAGGGTTCCGACAGACCGGTGTCGGTGGTGCCGGGATGCAGCGCGGCGACGATGGCGTTCTTGTGCCGACGGCCGAACTCCACGCCGGCGGTTCGCAGGAACTGGTTCAGCGCGGCCTTGGACGCGCGATAGGAATACCAGCCCCCGATCCGGTTGTCCCCGATGGACCCCACGCGCGCGGAAATCGCTGCGAACACCGCCTTGCCTTGCCCGGACAGAAGCCTGTGGAACGATTTCAGCATGAGTGCAGGGCCGAGCGCGTTGACGGCGAAGACGTGCTGCATCGTCTCCAGATCGAGATCCTCGAGACGCTTTTCCGGCCCGAACCCGTGTCCGTGGAGCACGCCGGCCGCGTTGACCAGCAGCGAGATCCGCACGTCCTCGTTCTCCAGGGCCCCGGCCGCGGCTTCGATCGAGTCCGGCTCGGTCACGTCGAGCGCGCGCACGGTCAGCGATGGATCGTCGATCTCGCGCAGTTCCCGCGCCCGTTCCGGTTGCCGGCACGTCGCGATCACGCGGTCGAACGCCGGGTCGGCCAGCAGCGCGCGGACCAGGCCCAGCCCGATGCCGCGGCTGGCGCCCTGGACCAGCGCAACGGAGCCTCGGGAGAACGACGTCAGCGATTCGGCCATGGACGGACACGGGATGATTCGGATCAAGCATGAACTCCTTGTAGTGATCGAGACGTGATTTCGGATACCCTTTGCGCCCGAGCAGTTGCGAATCGCGGGCACGACAATGAAGAATGCCAACCGGCTTCTGCTGTTCATCGCCCTTTTCCTGCTTGCCGGCTGCGAAGACGACGAGCCGCGGCCGGACGCGAGCGTCTACCGGCATGCGACCGACGGCGCGCCGCGCACGCTGGACCCCGTGCGCGCGGCCACGGTCTATTCCGGTTTCGTCGTCGTCAACCTGTTCGACACGCTGTATCGGTACAAGTACCTGGCGCGGCCCTACGAGCTGGCCCCGAACCTCGCCACGGGCATGCCCGAGATCTCGGACGACGGCCTGGTCTATACCTTCCGCATTCGCACCGACGCACGATTCATCGATGATCCGGCGTTCCCCGAGGCCACGGGCAGGCCGGTCACGGCCCATGACCTGATCTACTCCCTCAAGCGTCACTTCGACCCCGCACAGCGATCGCGCGGCGCATGGATGTGGACCGGGCGGATCGAGGGGCTGGATGCCTGGGGCGAAAACGGAGCCGACTACGATGCGCCGGTCTCGGGCCTGACCGCGCTGGACGACCACACGCTGCGCGTCGAGCTCACCGAACCGTACCCGCAGCTGGTCTACACGCTCGCGACACCATTCTCGGCCCTGGTACCGCGCGAGGCGGTCGAATACTACGGCCGTGAATTCGGCGTCCGACCCGTCGGCTCCGGACCGTTCCGGCTGACTTCGTTCGACAGCACGCTGGCCCGCCTGGTCCGGAACCGGGATTTCGCAAGGCCGCCGATGGATCTCGACGCGGAGGGCTTCGACCCGGACGCTCACGGCGCACTGGGTCTCGAACGGCTGGACGGCAGGCGATACCCGTTCGTCGACGAAGTGGAGATCCATTTCATCGAGGAGACCGCGGCGCGATGGAGCGCGTTCGCCGGGGGCGAGGTCGACAACGTCATGGTGCCCAACGAGCAGCTGGATTCGGTGCTGTCCGCGCGCGACCCGATCACCTACGCGCCCGACATCGAATCGCGCTACCACGGCCACGCGGGGCTGGAGGCCGGTCTGGTCTTCACCGGCTTCGACATGTCCGACCCCCGCTTCGGCCATCATCCAGACCCTGAACGCGACGCGGCCAACCGGGCGCTGCGCTGCGCCATGCGCTCGGCCTTCGACTGGGAAGCACTCAACCGGACGTTCTACTACGGCATCGGCCGCGTGTTCCCGGGCGTGATTCCGCCGGTTGTGCCCGAGTTCGACCCCGGCCGGTCGCGCGAGTCGGTGAAGCGCGATCTCGACCGCGCCCGCCGCCTGCTGGCCGAACACGGCTGGACGCCCGAGACCTTGCCCGAACTCACCTACGGGCACGTCGCCAGCGTGCAGGATCGGCAGCGGTTCGCCCAGTTCCGGGCCGACATGGTCGAACTCGGATTTCCGCGCGAGAAGGTCCGCGCCGAGACGTTCGCGACCTTCGGAGATTTCAGTCGCGCGATGAAGAACCGCCGGCTCGACCTGTTCTTCTACGGCTGGACACTGGACTACCCCGATGCACAGAACACGCTGCAGTTGTTCTACGGCCCGTTCGGAACGCCGGGCGCCAACAACTTCAACTACGACAACCCGGCCTACGACGCACGCTACGAGCGCGCGCTCGCGATGCAACCCGGCCCGGAACGCACGAAGCTGTACCGTGAGATGAACGGCATCGTCATCGACGACTGCGTCGTCATCTCCGGTCTTTCGCGCATGCGCGTTCACCTGTGGCGCGACGAGGTGAGCATGCTTCCGGATCGGGAAATCCTGGCCGGCTACTTCGTCCGGTTCGTCGACGTGAAGCGGGATTGAACCGTGCCGGGCCCTCCCGCCGTGTCGGACCGCGCCTCCCGGGACCGGCCGAAACCGGCTTCTTGATCCCGGTCTTCGGATCCTGAACACTGGTCGCCGGATGCGGCATCCTGTATGCCGACGATCGTGAACAGACAATCGCGGACACCGGAACCGCCGGAGCGCACGCCATGAACAGCCAGTCCCCAGCCGAACGGCCCGCGCGCTGATGGAGTTCGCGATCTACGCGCTGCGCAAGCTTCTAGGCGCGATCCCGCTGCTGCTCGGCGTGACGCTGATCAGCTTCACGCTGATGGTTCATTTCGGACCGGACCAGACCTGGGAACTGGTCTCGAAGAACCCGACCGCATCCGAGATCGCGCGCGTCCGCGCCGAACTGGGGCAGGACCGGCCGTTCTGGGCCCGCTATGGCGAGTACCTGGCCGAACTGGCGACGCTGGATTTCGGCTGGTCCGATGCCACCGGCGAGCGCGTGGGCACCATCCTGGCGCGCACCGTGCCCGTCTCGCTCGCGCTGCTGGCGCCCGGCTTCGTGCTCGGAAACGTGCTTGCACTCGCGCTCGCGCTGGCCGCGGCATGGCACCGCGGAGGCTGGGTGGACAAGGCGGTCATGGCGTTCGCCGTGGTCGGAATGTCGATCAGCTTCCTGGTGGTGATCATCGCTTTCCAGGTGATCTTCGGCGTCGTGCTCGGCTGGTTCCCCGTTCGCGGCTGGAACGTGCACGACCTGCCCAGCTATATCCATCACGTCACGGTTCCCACGCTGGCCTCGGTGTTCGTCGCACTCGGCTACAACACGCGCTTCTTCCGCGCAGTGCTGGTCGAGGAAATGAACCGGGACCACGTCCGGACCGCGCAGGCGTTCGGCGCGTCGCCGGCGACGATCCTGTGGCAGAACGTGCTGATGAACGCGATGATTCCGATCATTACCCGGACGATGTTCTCGATCCCGCTGGTGGTGGTTTCCGGGAGCCTGCTGATCGAGAGCTATTTCGGCATTCCCGGCGTCGGCAAGGTCACCTTCGACGCGATCACGTCGGGCGACCAACCGGTGCTGAAGGCGGTGATCGGGCTGACTGCCGTCCTTTTCGTCGGCATCCTCATGATCAACGACATCCTCTACAAGCTGGTCGACCCGCGCGTTTCCCTGACCAGGGAGCCGACGCGATGAGGCTGCCCACCGGCGCCGGCCACGAACTCAATCCGGGCGCCGACGCGCGCCTGGCACCGGTGTCGCGGCCACGCCGTGCATCGCCCTGGGCGCAGGCCGCGGAACGCTTCGTCGCCGACCGGACCGCGATGGGGGGGCTCGTGATCGTCGCCGTTTTCTTCGCCATCGCCCTCGGAGCCTGGCTGGGGTGGTGGGGCACGGGGTGGGCGGACAGCGTCGGCGGCCGGTGGGAACCACCGTCTTCGGATCACTGGTTCGGTACGACCATCCTGGGGCAGGACATCTTCGCCCGCGCGGCGTTCTCCACGCGCACGGCGTTCGAGATCGGCCTCGTCGTATCCGTTGCCTCCACCGTCCTCGGAGCCGCCTTTGGCGCGCTTTCGGGCTACTTCGCGCACGGCCCGGTGGACGCCGTCGTGCTCTGGCTGAAGGGCGTGCTGGACGCCATCCCGTTCTACCTGTTCGTCGCCGCCATCGCGTTCGCGCTTTCGGGCCACCCGTTGGCGATGCACATCGCGATGATCGCCACGTTCTGGACCACTACTGCGCGGCTGGTGCGTGGGGAAGTGATCAAGCTGAGAAACCTGGAGTTCGTCGAGGCCGCCCGGTCGATCGGGCTGTCGTCGGGCGCCATCGTCGTGCGCCATGTCCTGCCCAACACCTTCCACATTCTCCTGGTGCAGGCCACGATCGTGTTCGTCGCCGCCATCAAGTCCGAGGTCATCCTGAGCTTTCTCGGCCTGGGCGTCCAGGACGGCATCAGTTGGGGACTGATGATCGCCGAGTCGACCAGCGAGGTCGTCGCCGGCCACTACATGAACTTCATAGCCGCGTCGACCTTCCTGTTCCTGCTGGTGATGGGCTTCAACCTGTTCGCCGACGGCCTGCAGGACGCCATGGACCCGAGGCGGGCCGGACGATGAACGCGCCGCTGCTCGAAGTCGAGAATCTCGGCGTTGAATTCGCTGTCCAGGGGGGTACCCTGCGCGCGGTCGACGACGTGTCGTTCCGGCTCGAGCGCGGACGAACGCTGGGCCTGGTGGGCGAATCGGGCTGCGGGAAATCGGTGACCGGGCTGGCGATCATGGGGCTGTTGCCCGAGCCGGCCGGGCGTGTAGCCTCTGGCGCGGTCCGGCTGGACGGCAACGACCTGCTCGTCGAGCGCGAGTCGCTTCTGCGCAAGCGAAGGGGTGCGGAGATGTCGATGATCTTCCAGGACCCGGGGACGGCGCTGAATCCCGTCTACACGGTCGGCCGGCAGATCACGACGGTGCTCCGGCGCCACCTGGCGCTGTCGCGCCGGCAGGCGCGCCGCCGGGCGATGGAGATGCTCGCGCTGGTCGACATCCCCCTTCCCGAGCGGCGGCTGGACGCCTACCCCCACGAACTCTCCGGCGGCATGCGCCAGCGCGTGATGATCGCGATGGCGCTGGCGAGCCGACCGAAGCTCCTGGTCGCCGACGAGCCGACCACGGCACTGGACGTCACGACGCAGGCGCAGGTGCTGGAGCAGATCCGGAAACTCCAGCAGGAATTCGGCACCGCGGTGCTTCTGATCACGCACGACCTCGGCGTGATCGCCGAGAACTGCGACGAGGCGCTGGTGATGTACTGCGGCCGCGTGGTGGAGCAGGCCGCGACGCAGGACCTGTTCGAACAGCCGCGACATCGATACACGCAGGGCCTGATCGACGCGATGCCGCGCCTGCAGGGTGATCCCGACGAGAGGCTGCCGGTGATCCCGGGAAGCGTTCCGGACCTCGCAAGGCTGCCTTCGGGGTGCCGTTTCCGACCGCGATGCGCGTGGGCCGACGAGCGCTGTCGAACCGAACAGCCCCTGCTCCAGCCGCTGGGGCAATCTCGCGTTGCGTGCTTTCATCCGGCCGGCCGCGACGGTGATCGCCGGTGAACGAAGCGCTGCTTCGCGTGGAGGGACTGGCCAGGCACTTCCGCCTGCGGGGCGGGATTCCGGGACGCCGGCCCGTGCTGCGCGCCGTCGACGGCGTTTCGTTCACGCTGGACCACGGACGTACGTTCGGCCTCGTGGGCGAGTCGGGCTGCGGGAAGACCACGCTGGCGCGCGCAGTGCTTCGACTGCACGAACCCACTGCCGGCACGGTACGTCTCGACGGCGTCGACATCACCGGGCTGGCGCGCGGTGCGTTGCGCCGCGCGCGGCGCGACATGCAGATGATCTTCCAGGATCCGTTCGCATCCCTGTCGCCGCGCAGGACCGTGGCGCAGATCGTCCGCGAGCCGATGGACGTGCACCGCGTCGGCGAGGCATCGTCGCGCCGCCAACGCGTCGCCGAACTGCTCCAGCGCGTCGGTCTCGATCGCCGCGCCATGGATCGCTTCCCCCACGAGTTCTCCGGCGGCCAGCGCCAGCGCATCGCGATCGCGCGCGCGCTGGCGCCGGGACCGAAGCTGATCGTCGCCGACGAAGCGGTCTCGGCGCTGGACATGTCGGTGCAATCGCAAGTGCTCAACCTGCTGGCCGAGCTGCAGGCCGAGTTCGGCACGGGGTACCTTTTCATCTCGCACGATCTCTCTGTCGTGCGCCACGTCAGCCACGTCGTCGGGGTCATGCATCTCGGCAAGCTCGTCGAGGTCGCGCCGGCCGCCCGCCTGTTCTCGGCGCCGGCCCATCCGTACACCCGTGCCCTGATGGACGCGGTGCCGGAGCCGGACCCTTCGAGACGGCCTGCGCGACGTCCGCTGCGCGGCGAGATCCCGTCGCCGGTGGATCCGCCCCCCGGCTGCCCGTTCCATACCCGGTGTCCCGAAGCGATGCCGGTCTGCCGCACACGGGTTCCGCGTACAATCGATGTCGGCAACGAAGGGAGCCCTCACCGAGTGACCTGTCATCTCCACGACCGCGGGGTCCGCTCTTGAACGCGCCCCGTGTCGCGATCGCGGCAGCTGTGCTGTGCGCGTTGCTCGCCGCCTGCTCCACCGGTCCGCGCAAGGTGCGATCCGAACCGCCCGGCCTGCAGGTGGAAAACCTCGCGCTCGAACCGTCCAGGGTGGAGCTGGGCCTGATTCTCCACAACCGCAACGACCATCCCATCACAGTGACCGGTGCGCAGTTGACGATGCGGGTCGAAGGCGAACTGCTGCTCGACGAGGACTGGCCGCTGGCCCTGGACATCGGCCCGAGATTGCGCGAGCACGTGAGACTGGAAGCTTCCGCACGCGGCGACGCCGTTCGTCGCCTGGAAAACATCATGGCCGAACGCGACGCCAGCATCGCCTTCCGGTTGACCGGCGAACTCCGGATCGACGGCATCGACGACTCCGGGCGCAGCGTTCGCGGTTTCCTGCACCCGGTACCGGGCCAGCCCGGCCAGTTCCGCTAGACCGGCCGGCCAGCGGGAGCATCGGGCACCGCCCGTCGTCACGAGGCCAGTGCATCCCCGCGGCAATTTGTATATGCTACGACTCGAACCGCGTCACGGAATGCCGTCGCCGGCAGGTGCTCGCGTGTTCCGATCCCAATCCGCAATTTTCGCCCGAGAGCCTGACCCTATGAGCATGCGAATCGTACTGGACCTGTCCGAAAAGGACCTGGAGCACTTCCGCAAACTGGCCAAGCAGGCGATGGACGCGTCCACCAAGGCTTCGCCCGAGGACATCGTCAAGGGGGCCGAAAAACTGCTGAAAGAAGTCGAAAGCAGCAAGGCGTCGGATTTCATCCGCGAACGGCTGGAACAGATTCGCGTGCTCACCGACATGCTCGAGGACGAAGGCTGGGGGATGCAGGAAGTCGGTCGCAAACGCGTGCTCACCGCGCTGGCCTACTTCAACCAGCCGGAGGACCTGATTCCGGACCATCTGCCGGGCCTGGGTTACCTCGACGATGCGATCATGATCGAACTGCTGGCCCGCGAACTCAAGCCGGAAATCGAAGCTTATCGAGACTTCGTCGGGTACCGTGCCGCCGAAGCCGAACGGCTCGGAAAGGATCCGGCGGACCTCAACCGCAGCGACTACCTCGACACGCGCCACCAGGAACTGCTGTCGCGCATGCGCCGCAGACGGCGGGGTCGCGGCGGCAGCCGCGGACAGAAGTCGCCTTTCTCGCTGTTCTGAACCGCCGGGGCGGCCGGTCCGCCGCTCAGTCGCCCGAACCTTCGGGTCCGAGCCGCATGTCCACGTGCGGAATCCCGTCCTCGTCGTAGGGGTCGGAGTCGATCCGGAAACCCAGGCCCGTGTAGAAACGCTCCAGGTAGCACTGCGCCGAGATCCGGATATCGTCGCCCGGGAAGCGCGAGCGGGCTTCGGCGATGGCCCGTCTCATCAGCGTCTGCCCGAGGCCGGTCCGGCGGTGTCCTGCCGCGGTCAGGACGCGTCCGATCGATGGCTGGTCGAAACGCGTACCCGGCGGCAGGATGCGCGCGTAAGCGGCAAGCGAGCCATCCGGCGTCCACGCGGCGAGATGCAGCGCATCGCCGTCGCGGCCATCGATTTCCTGGTATGGGCAGTCCTGCTCGACGACGAACACCGCGACCCGGGCTCCAAGCACCGCATACAATTCGCGCCGGCTCAACTCGTCGAAGGCCTTCAGCCGCCACTGCAGCGACGCGTCGCTCACGGCGCGATGATGGGATGACAGGCTGGAGGAACCGGCTTCGGCCATGGTCCTGGACAAAGTTCATAAAAGCGATATGGCTGACACCTCCCATCATATACGGCTCGTGGCCGGTATCGAGCTCCGACCGCCCGATCCCGGCGCACGCTTCGAATTCACGCGCGACGAAAGCGAGCGGCTCGGGACGCTTGCCGCCGAAGACCTCGCCCGCGTGGTGGCGGACGTGACCGCCGGACATCTCGTGACCGGAGCCGCGATGCTCGAACCCGGGCAGGTGGTCAATCCCGAAACCGCGCCCTGGAAAGCCATGGCGCGGCTGGCCGACCTGAACGATGGCCTCGATCCCGGCATCACGTCGCTCGGCGTGCATCGTGGACAGCCGCCGTCGGAAACGCTGGTGCCCTACCGGAGCCCGCCGCAGGGACTGTTCCTGTGCCTTCCGCTTCTTCTCGCCATGACGCCGGACCGCGCCGACGATGCACGTTCGAAACTCGAGTCGACGCTGTTCGAGGCCGGCGGCCTGCACCCGCCGTTCATGGCCACGCTTGCCGAAACGTCGGGCCTGGAGCCGGTCCACGGACAGCTCATGACCATTGCCGACCTCATGGCGCTTCTGAAGGTGCAGCTGGCCGGGGCCGGGCTGGATCCCTTCTGGCCGCCGGTCGAGCACGCGATCCTGGCTCCGGACGAGCCTGCACGGCTGTCCTTGCCGGCACGACTGGCGGCGGAATGGAACGCGGAGGCGCGCGGCTGCGAATTCGCGTTCGCCGCGCTGGACGAGTCCGGTACCGATCCGGAGCAGTGGCTGCTCTGGCTCCGGGCGCTGCGCCAGACAACGACGTTGCTGGAATCGTTCCTGGTGCGCTGGCGGGTGACCGCGTCTTCGGTGAACACGGCGATCGACGCGGACAGCCGGTGGGTCGAGCGGCGGCTGGGACCGGACCGAGGCTCGCACGCCTGCCTCGTCGAACACGACAGCGTTGGCCTGGTCGGTTACTCTGCCGCGATCGGCGGCGAACGATTCGCCTTCTACCCGCTGGACCCCGACGCGATCGAAGACCTCGAAAGCGAGCTTCGACAGCGCGGCGTCGAGGCCTTCGACCGCAGCGCCGAACTGGATCTGCTGCTGCCGGCGTAGCAGCGACCGCGGCGTACGCTTCGCGAGTTGGGCAGAATAGGGATGGATTCCTCCCAACGGCACGCGATCATGAACATTCTCGTCCTCGGCGGATCGGGCTTCGTCGGCGGTCACCTCGCCCGCCGTCTGAGCCGCGACGGCCACTCGATCCACGTGGGTACCCGCCACGCTCCCGGCGCGCGCCGGCTGCGCATCATCCCCGGCGTCCGGATTCGGCAGTTCGACCCTTACGACATCGACCGGCTCGCACGCGAACTCGAAGGCCGCGACGCCGTCGTCAATCTCGTCGGCATCCTCAACGAATCGGGCAACGACGGCTCCGGGTTCCGGCGCGCGCACGTCGAGCTCGTCGAGGGCGCCGTGGAGGCCTGCCGGAAGGCCGGCGTTCGTCGCTTCGTGCACATGAGCGCCCTCAACGCGGGCAATGGCGACAGCCACTATCTCGCCACGCGCGGCGAAGGCGAGGACCGCGTCCGCGATTCGGAACTGGACTGGACGATCTTCCGACCGTCGACGATCTTCGGCCCCGACGACAGCTTCCTCAATCGCTTCGCATCACTGCTGAGCTTCTCGCCGGTACTGCCGCTGGCGCGACCCGACGCCGTGATGTCTCCGGTCCACGTGGGCGATGTCGCCGAAGCGTTCGCGCGAGCACTGCGCGACCGCGACACCGTCGCCGAGACGTACGAACTCTGCGGTCCGGAGCAATGGAGGCTCCAGGAGGTCGTCGAATGGATCGCGCGGCAGCGCGGCATGAAGCGCTGGATTCCCGGCCTGCCGGATTCGCTGGGCTACCTGCAGGGGCGCGTGTTCGATTTCGTGCCCGGCAAGCCGTTCTCGTCGGACAACTTCCGCTCTCTTCAGGTCGACAGCGTCTGCGGCGACGACGGCTTCGGGCGCCTGGGCATCGAGCCCTGGCCGATGCGCGAAAAGGCGGCGCAATGGTTGCGCGGAGAAGGCCGGCAGGCCCGCTTTCGGGGGTACCGCGCCTCGGCGGGACGCTCGGACCGGTCCGACTGATGGGCCGCTAGGCATGCCCTGGTGGGCTGACGACACCCGACTCGAAGATCTGGAGGTCTACCGCGTCGGCGGCGCGATCCGGGACGAGTTGCTCGGAATCGAGCCCGGCGAACACGATTTCGTCGTCGTCGGAGCGACGCCGGATGCCATGCGCGAGCGCGGCTTCCGATCCGTGGGGCGTGACTTCCCGGTGTTCCTGCACCCGGAGACGAAGGCCGAGTTCGCACTGGCTCGCACGGAGCGCAAGTCGGCGCCGGGTTATCGCGGGTTCGAGTTCCATACCGGCGCCGACGTCGGAATCGAGGATGACCTTCGCCGCCGGGACCTGACCGTCAACGCCATCGCCGAGGACCGTTCGGGCCGGCTCGTCGATCCGTTCGGCGGTCGCGCCGATCTCGATGCACGCGTACTTCGCCACGTTTCCGAGGCGTTCGTGGAGGATCCGGTCCGCCTGCTTCGCCTGGCCCGGTTCGCCACCCGGTTTCGCGACTTCTCGATCGCGCCGGAAACCCTTGCGCTGTGCCGCGAGCTGGTCGATTCGGGAGAAGTCGACCACCTCGTCCCCGAGCGCGTCTGGCAGGAGATGTCCAGGGCCGTGATGCACGACAGCCCTTCGCGGTTCTTCCGGGTGCTGCGAGAGACTGGCGCACTGGGTCGCCTGCTTCCGGAAGTGGACGCATTGTGGGGCGTTCCGCAGGTGCCCGAATACCATCCCGAGGTCGATACGGGCGAACACGTGATGCTGGTGCTCGACCAGGCCGCGACCATGCTCACGCCCCTGGACGTGCGCGTCGCCTGCCTGCTGCACGATCTCGGAAAACCGCTGACGCCGCGCGAACAGCTGCCGAAGCATCACGGCCACGAGCGCCGCGGCCTCGAGCCGGTCGCCGCGGTTTGCGAACGGCTGCGCGTGCCCAACGAGACCCGCGACCTCGCGCTGCAGGTGTGCCGACACCACCTGGTGTGCCATCGCGCCCCGGAACTGAAACCGGGCACGGTGCTGAAGCTTTTCAAGCACCTCGACGCATTCCGGCGACCCGAGCGCTTCGAGCGTTTCCTGGCCGCCTGCGAAGCGGACAAGCGCGGCCGCGCGGGGCGGGCCGACCGGCCTTACCCGCCAGCCGCGCTGCTGCGGCGCGCTCTGGCCTCGGCGCGGGCAACCCCCGCGGCCCCGCTGAAGAAAGCCGGTTACCAAGGGCGGCGACTGGGCGAGGCGCTGGATCGAGAGCGGATAGAAGCGATCCGGAAGGCCTACGAGGCCGATTCGAGTTCGAACCGCGACTGAGCCGGCGCGACGGGGCGCTGGAGCAGGTAGCCCTGCGCCATCTCGCATTTCGTGCCGGCGAGGAATTCGAGCTGCCCCGCGCTCTCGACGCCCTCGGCGACGACCT
>JBPRGD010000077.1:0-8415 GCA_051428125.1 Candidatus Wenzhouxiangella sp. M2_3B_020 | reverse complement strand
CTGACTTCTGACTTCTGACTTCTGACTTCTGACCTCTGACCTCTGACCTCTGACTTCTGACTACTTACTACTGACTACGGGGCTCGCCGCAGGTCCAGGCGCCGTCCCCGATGGCAGGGGCATGATCCGTCGCGGCGAATTCGCCACTCCCACTGGGGCTTGCTCGAGCCCGATTCCACTTCTGTGGGAGGCGCGAATTCGCGCCGACGGTGGGCGGCACGGCAGCCGGAGCTGCCTCGTTCCCTTCCCTGTCCCCTCTGCCCTCTTCCCTTTCCCCCTTCAAAACACCAGGTTGACCATCGCCAGCATGGCGACGAGGAACAGCACGCTCATCGGGAGGCCGACGCGGATGAAGTCCTTCACCTTGTATCCGCCCGGCCCGATGATCAGCGCGTTGACGGGGTGCGTGGGCAGGATGAACGCGTTCGACGTGCCCAGCGCGATGATCAGCGCGTAGATGGCCGGGTTGGCGCCGGTGGCCAGCGCGATGTTGATCGCGATGGGCACCAGCAACACCGTGGCGCCGACGTTGGACATGACCAGCGTGAACACCGTCGCCAGCACCGCCAGCGCGACCTGCATCCATAGGTCGCCGATATCGCCGACCAGCGCGAGCATCTCCTGCACCAGCCAGGCCGCGGTGCCGGTGACTTCCATCGCGAAGCCCAGCGGGATCAGGCTGGCCATCAGGAAGACGGTCTTCCAGCTCACCGCGTTGTAGGCCTCGTCCATGTTCAGCACGCCGCTGAGCACCATGCCGATAGCGCCGGTCAGCAGCGCGATCGAGAGGTTGAAGTCGGTGAACAGGATCAGGCTCATCGACAGCAGGAAGAACACCAGCGCGTGGATGACCTTCTGCGGACGCTGCTCTTCCTTGGGCACGTCGGTGGCGACGATGAAGTCCTTGTCGCGCGCCACCGCCGACAGGTCCCGCCAGGACGAATGCGAGACCAGGCAGTCCCCGACGCGAAGTTCCTCGTTCCGGATGCCCTCGCGCACGATTTCCTCGCCGCGGTTGATGGCCAGCACCGAGATGCCGAAGCGGGAACGCAACCGGGCGTCGGCGATGGTCTTGCCGACGAGGTTGGAGCCCGGCGGAATGACGACCTCTGAGATCCCGGCCCGCCCCGGATCGAACAGCGTGCCGAACGTGCGAAGGCGCGGCTGCAGCCGCAGCTTGTTGTCGACGGCGAAGCGGCCGACCTGCTCGCGCGTGCCCATGACGCCGAGCATGGTTCCCACCCAGATCATCTCGTCGGCCGGCGGCGCCAGCCTCGGCTCGTCGGTGGACTGGATCGCCAGCAGCAGGGGCGCGCCGTCGAGCATCTCGGCCTCACGCACGCGCATGCCGACAAGCGGGGAATCCACCGTCACCAGCAGTTCGTAGACGTTGCCGGTGATGCCGTAGACCTCGGCAAAGTAGTTCTTGGTGCGTCCCGGCGATGCCGGCCGCTTGCCGTGCCGGCGCGGCAGCAGCCTGCGGCCGATGAAGACCATGAACACCAGCGCGATCGCCAGCAGCGCGATGCCCACGGGTGTGACCGAGAACAGGTCGAACGGCTTCATGGCCTCGGCGCCCGGCGGCAGCGAGCGGTTCGACGTCAGGATCAGGTCGTTGAGCAGGATCAGCGGCGAGGAGCCGACCATCGTCAGCGTGCCGCCGACGATGGCGCAGAAGCCGATCGGAATCAGAAGCGCCGAAAGCGGTATGTCGAGACGACCCGAAACGCGACCGGCCACCGGCAGGAACAGCGCCGTGGCACCGGTGTTCTGCATGAAACCCGAGATGACGCCCACCGTGGCCGCCAGCATCGCGGCGATGCGCGTCTCCGATCCACCGCCGTATCGCACGATCAGCGCCGAGACGGTGTTCATCACGCCGGTGCGGTCCAGCCCCGCTCCGAGGATCATCACCGCGATCACCGCGATGACGGCGTTGGATGCGAAGCCGTCGAAGAGCTGGTCGCCGGGAACCAGGCCGAGGAGGCCCACCAGCACCATGATGGAGACGCCGGCGATGTCGATGCGGACGATCTCGGTGACGAAAGCGAAGATGGTCAGGCCGAGCAGGCCCAGCACCAGCAGCATGTCGCCGGTCAACTGCAGTTCGCTTTCCATGGCCTCCCTTGCGGTTCGGCGATGCTTGCCGCAACCGGCGGCAACCTCTTTTCATTATGCACGGACGGCCGAAGCCTCACGTCGGGCGGTCCTTGCCGGGGTCGTGTCGGGCCGGTTTCAGCCGGCCGGATTGCGACGCCGGAGCGCGTCCAGCCGATCCCGGATGCGGCCCAGCTCGAGCCGCGCGCAGCCGCCCGGCGAAACCCGCGCAGCCAGGCTTTCGCCCGCGTTCCGGGCTTCGAGCCGGGCGAGATCATCGCCGACCTCCCGATAGGCCTCGCGGAACGACATGCCCTCGCCGACGAGTTCGTTGGCGCGGTCGGTGGCATGCATCGCCGGGCCGATCGCCGCTTCCATTCGCTCGTGGTCCCATTCCAGCCCGGCGAGCAGCGCCGGCACCAGCGACAGGCCTTCCAGGCCGCGCGCGAACGCGCGCAGCACCGGCGGCTTGGTGTCCTGCAGGTCGCGCTGGTAGCCCGAGGGCAGTCCCAGCACCGCATCGAGCTCGGCGCGCGCGCCGACGACGGTGGCGTGCAGCGCGCGCAGCAGTTCTACGCCGTCGGGGTTGTGCTTGTTGGGCATGATCGACGAGCCCGTGCAGAACTCCGCCGGCACCGTCACGTAGCCGAACTCCTGCGTGGCGTACAGGCCGAGGTCCCAGCACAGCCGCCGCAGATCCGAGGTCGCCGCCGACAGCGCATCGACGGCGCGCATTTCCACCTTGCCGCGCTGCGCCTGGGCGTTCTGCGGATTGACGACTAGCCGGGAAAATCCCAGCTCTTCGGCGACGCCGTCGCGGTCCAGCTCGAGGTTGACGCCGAACCCCGACGCCGTGCCCAGCGGCGAAGCATCCAGCCAGTCGTGGATGGCCGCCGCCAGCTCCGCGTCGTCGACGAACGCTTCGGCATGGCC
Organism: Candidatus Wenzhouxiangella sp. M2_3B_020; assembly: GCA_051428125.1. GTDB lineage: Bacteria > Pseudomonadota > Gammaproteobacteria > Xanthomonadales > Wenzhouxiangellaceae. Next base: position 5,385 of record JBPRGD010000077.1, on the reverse strand, counting down.
GGCCCACCAGAGACCCAGCGAACTCGGCATGGCCTGCTGCAGGTGCGTATGACCGGGCATCGGGACGTCGCGGCCTTCGTCGGCACGCGCCAGCGCGACCTCGGCGACATCCCCGCATACGGCGACGAGTTTCTGCAGCCTGTTCTTGAGGTACAGCCTGAGCGCGACGGCGACTTGGTCGTTGCGGCTGCGACCGGCGTGGATCCGCTTTCCGGTCTCGCCGAGCCGGTCGGTCAGCCAGCTCTCGATCGCGGAATGACCGTCCTCGTAGCGCCGGTCCAGCGTGAACTCGCCGGATGCAAAGGCCTCGGCCAGCGCGTCCAGTTCGCGACACATCGCCCGAGCCTGGTCGTCGCTCAGCACGCCGATGCGCGCCAGCCCGCGGGCGTGCGCCCGGCTGGCGCGGATATCGAACGGAAGTAGCTCCCGATCCAGCTCGACGTCCAAGCCGGCCAGGAAGCGCATGATCGCTTCCGGCACGGCGGCCTGTCCCGATTTCTTCCAGACGGGGTCACTCATTTTTCAGCTCCCGGGATTCCGGTGAATTCGTCGAAGCCCAGCGCGCGGTTGACGTTCTGCAACGCCTGCGACGCCGCGCCCTTGAGCAGGTTGTCCAGCACGACGACGAAGCTTGCCCTGTGGCCGTCGCGCTCGTCGATCGTGAAGCCGCCGATCTCGATACCGGTGGCCGGGGCCAGCGAGCCGATTTCCGGGATCGCCTCGGAAACCCGGACCAGCGGCTCGCCGTCGTAGCAGGAATCGTATCGCTCGATCAGATCGGACACCGCGAACGGCTCGCCCAGGTCGACCGCCACGGTCAACGAGATTCCGCGGAAGAACGACGCCACGTGCGGATGAAATCGCACCGGGCGCCCCAGGTGCGCGCCGATCTCGCGCTCGTGCACGTGGCCGCTGAGCGAATACGGGATCAGGTTATCGCGCAGCCGGTCCGGATCGTTGCGCGGCGACGGCGTGCGGCCGGCACCGGAGTATCCGGAGATGCCGAAGACCACCGGCGGCGCGATCAGCGCGTCGCGCAGCGGTAGCAAGCCGAACTGCGCCCCGGTCGCGTAGCAGCCCGGGTTCGCGATGCGGCGCGCGTCGTCCAGCGCGTCGCGGTTGAATTCGGTCAGCCCGTAGACCCAGTCGCCGTCGAAGCGATGGTCGGCGCCGAGGTCCAGGATCAGCGCACCGGAATGCGCTGCCTCGATGGCCGCGACCCAGGGCGCGCTCTGGCCGTTGGGCACGGCCAGGATCCACGCGTCGGCATCGACGTCGTCGACGCCGCCGGGCTCCAGCGCCTCGAAGCGCTGGTCTTCGTCCGGCCAGTCCGGCACATGGTCGACAATCGGCGTCCCGGCCTGCGACCCCGACACCGCCAGCGCCAGCTCCAGGCCCGGATGCCCGACCAGCAGCGAAAGCAGCTCGCTGCCCGTGTAACCACGCGCACCGATCAGGGCCAGGCGGTGTTTGGCGACATCATTCATAGGAAGAAAACCGCGGATGAACGCTGATGAACGCTGATGAACGCGGAAGGAGGCGAACAGACTTTAAAAGCCGTTAAACGAAGAACACGAAGGACGCACGAAGAAAACAGTGGTCGAGCATGACTTCGAGGATTCTGGCCTACGGAGATGTTCCGTGGTTCAGTACGCCTTCTGCCGTGACCGTCCGGCCCCCACCCCGGCCCTCCCCCGCTTGCCGGGGAGGGTGCGGCAGGGGGTGACGGGAGCACCGAGACAGGACTCGAGCCAATCCTTTGCTTACCTGTCATTCTTCGTGCCCTCCGTGCCTTCTTCGTGTTCTTCGTGTAACCGCTTTTCCTGGCTTCCCGCATGACCTCGATTCATTTGCGTTCATCTGCGTTGATCTGCGTTGATCTGCGCTCATCTGCGGTCGCGAGCAAGCGGGGCGTCCGCATCTTTCCTAAATCGTAAATGGCAAATCGCAGCTCGATTCACGATTCACGATTCACGAAAAAGCCGGCATCCACCATCGAGGAATCCGAGCACGACGAATAAGCACTCTGCACCGCCTGGTCAAGAGCCTTCCTCCACCCAGCCGGAATCGCGCCGGGCCGCATCGGCGACCAGCCGTTCGATCTGCGCGTAGTCCTCGACGCCCAGCGTGTAGACGACCCAGCCGTCGCGCCGGTGCGTGGTCCCGGCCTGCTGGAAATACCAGCCGGCGATCGGGTTGCTCACCCGTGCGCGCCAGTACATCGCCGGGCAGCGTGCGCGCAGGGCCTGCCAGAGCGCAGCGCCCAGGCCCTCGCCCCGGGCTTCGGGCGTGACGACGATCTTGTCGAGGTACGGCACGCCGTCGGCGCCTTCGAGGATCAGCGCGGCGGCGCGCTCGCTTTCGGCCAGCAGCAGGCCGCGAACCGGCCGCTGGTCCAGCCAGTCGTCGCGCAGTTCGCGACCGAAGGCCTGCTCCAGCAATCGCTCCATCGCCTCGCGCCGGTCGTCGGGAATCGCCTCGAACCACTCGATGGACTCGCCCTTGCGCACCAGCGTGCCGGCGCCGGTGTGCGTGAAGAGTTCCCGCGTCAGTTTTCGGGCCGACGTGATCGACACCGATGCCGAAGGCGGCAGCGGCTCGAGCATGTCGCGGATCTGCGCCAGTTTCAGCTGCATGCCCGAATGGAGCCATGACTGCGCCATCAGCCCCTCGAAGTCGTTGGTCAGGCTGATTGCCGAGATGATGCGACCTTGCTCGTCCAGCAGTCCGCCGGTCGGCGTGATGAAGATGATCTTGAAGGGCTCGATCGCCCATACGAGCTCGCGAGTGGCGATGTCGGCGTTGATGTTCATGACCTGTCCGCTCGCGGACTCTCCGAGGCTGGCCACCACCGGCAGCGCGCCGGCCTCGATCGCACCGTTGACCGGGTCGAGGTGCACCTTCCGCACCGCGCCGACCAGGCCCAGTTTCTCGCGGTCGGCGAAATCGGATTCGAACACGCCGTGCAGCAGCCCGCGGGCGCGCACGCCGTGCCCCTCCAGCGCGTCGACCAGGCGCGCGTTTTCGCGGTAGATCACCGGCCGGGCGATGGCCATGACCTCGTCCGACGTCACGCGCAGCCCGTCGTGCTTGAACGTCTCGATGCCGGCCTCGTCCAGCGCCGCGTCCAGCTGAGGCCCCGCTCCGTGTAGCACGATGGGATACAGCCCCAGCCGGTGCAGGAAAGCCAACGCCGCGACAAGACTGTCGAGGTTCTCGGCCAGCACGCCGCCGCCGACCTTGACGACCGCGAAGCGGCTCTCGTTGACACGCGAGAACTGCTCCAGATACTGGCGCGCCTCGCGCGAAGAACCGAGCTGGCCGAGCAGTTCGGTGACGATGGGCCGGAGGTCGCTCACGACGCATTCCCGGCGATCTTGCGGTACTTCGCGGCCGCGGCCTCGAGTTGATCCAGCTCGACCCACTCGTCCACGGTATGGGCCTGCTCGATGTGGCCGGGGCCGAGCACGATGGCATCCAGGCCGGCATCGGAGAACAGCGCGGCTTCGGTCCAGAAGTCGACGCACTCGGTGATCTCCAGCCCGTGTTGCTCGGCGAACGCCCGCGCCGCATCGATATCCCGACCTGCCGAGGGCAACGGCGGTCCGGCGAAAGGCACGTTCCACTCGGCACGTGCGTTCGCGTCGGCCAGGCCCGACACCGCCTCGAGAAACGCCTGGTTGTCGTCGCCCGGTGCCAGCCGGGCGGAATAGTGGATGCGGCAGTCGTCGGCGATGACGTTGCTCTTGATCCCGCCGGAAATCGTGCCGACGTTGAAGCAGGTCGGGCGTCCGGCCTCGGCCCGTTCGCGGCAGTACGCGTCGGCCGCGGCGATCCAGCGCGCCGCGGCGTGTACGGCGTTGTCTTCCAGCGCGCGCAGTTCCGACGAATGCCCGGCGGTGCCGGAGAACCGTCCCAGCACCGACAGGAAGCCCCGGTGGGACAGCACGGCCCGGTTGCCGGTGGGCTCGCAGACCACGGCGCGCTCGAACCCGCCTGCGGCGTCGGAGTCGAGAAAGCGGCGCACGCAGCAGCCGCCGGCGCCTTCCTCGTCGGTGGTGAACAGCAATGCCAGCGGCGGGTCGCTGGACTCCGCCACGGCCAGCAGCGCCGCCGCCGCGCCCTTGATGTCGCAGGTGCCGCGGCCCCAGGCGCGGCCGTCGCGAACGGTCAGCTCCAGCGGCGGCATGCGCCAGCGGTCGCCGACCGGGACGGTATCCAGGTGGCAGTTGAACACCACGTCCGGCGCGCCGCGCACGGCCAGCAGCGTGACGTGGCCGGCGCCGTGGTCGATGACGTCGATCTGGAAATGGTCCGGCAATACGGCCTCGATGTAGCCGAACATCGACGAATCGGCCGTGATGTCGCGCGGCGGGTTCTGGCTGTCGCAGGCCACCAGCTCGCCGAGGTGCTCGAGGATGCGCTCGATGTTCATGGCTATCCGCGCCCCCTGTCGGCTCCGGCGACGTTCCGAACCCGCTGCGCCAGCGTCGAACTCTGGCCGATCAACTTGACGAAGCCCTCCGCCTCCTCCGGTGTCCACGACGCCGACTGCGCATAGACCGCGCCGGGATCCTGAAGCAGGTAGTCCGACGCCACCGCGACCGCGGCGATGTCGCCGCCTTCGGACTGCAGCGTCACCTCGCCGGTCACGTACTGGTTGGAAGAGGCCAGGTAGGCCTCCAGATCGGCCTTGTGCGGCTCGAAGAAGAATCCGGTGTAGACCAGCTCGGCCCAGCGCGCGGCGATGACGTGGCGGAACTGGTTCTGGAGCCGCGTGTTGACCGCCTCGATCAGCGCTCGGTGCGCGCACATCAGCGCGTCGATCCCGGGGCATTCGAACACGATGCGCCCTTTCAACCCGATGGAGACGTCGCCGGTGTATATGTGTCGACCGACGCCGTAGGCGCCGACCTGCTCGTCCAGACCGGCCAGCAGTTCCGGACCCGATAAGGCCCGACCGTCCAGCGAAACGGCCCGGCCGTGTTCGAACCCGACGCGCCACCGACCGCGCGCGTCGGGCCATTCCGAGCGCGGCCTGCTGCGCAGTCGGGTGTCGTCGGCAGGCGCCTCGAAGCGGTCGATCTCGCGTCCGGACAGCGTCACGCCGAGCAGGTTCTCGTTGATCGAGTACTTGCTGGACGACTCCGGCACGTCGACACCGGCCTCTTCCATCAGCTTGAGTTCGTGGTCGCGCACGCTGGCGGTTTCGCGCTGCAGCTCGCGGATCGGCGCATGGATGACGTAGTCGCCCAGCGAGCGCACCGACTGGTCGAAGCGCAGCTGGTCGTTGCCCATGCCGGTGCAGCCGTGCGCGAATCGGTTCGTGCCGAGTTCGTCGGCGAGCTCCAGGCAAGCCTCGACGATGACGTAGCGATCCGAGCA
>JBPRGD010000076.1:0-4071 GCA_051428125.1 Candidatus Wenzhouxiangella sp. M2_3B_020 | reverse complement strand
AGCCCCGGCCCTTGACGAGCAGCCCGGCGATCCATCCGGCCAGGCCGCCGATGAGCAGTACTCCGAGCAGACTCTCCACGGTCATTGATCGACTCCCTGCCGAGCGATTCGAATCCGGAACGCATCGTATCACCCGGGTTTAACGTGCGAGCCGAGCGGGCTGTGTCGCCTTGACGGAATCCTGACATACCCGGGTTGTTCCGGGAATCCCGCCGGCGGTAGCCTTCGGGGCATGACACGTGTCGACCATTGGCTGGCGATCGTGGCGGCGGCCTGTATCGGGCCCGGAGCGGCCGGTGCGCAGCAGGGAGTGGTGCTTCGCCAAGCGCTCGAATCGGAGCTTCGGTCCCTGAACGCCGCGGCGTCGTCAAGGCTGGCGGAATCCGCGACGGCGGAGTCCGAAACGCCGCTTCACGACGCCATCCGGGACGAGGAGGATCCGCGACTGCGAGAGGCGATGTGGAGCCAATGGCTGGACCGTCTGGCCCGGGCGCAGACGATCGACGAGAGCGAAGCCCGGGCGCTTCGCGAACTTGTCGATATGCGGCCGGTCGTGATGACCGGCCACCACGAGGCGCGGGACCTGCGTTGGCCGGCATTCCGGGTGGCTTCCCGGGCCCGCGCGATGTTGGCGCGCCGCCGGGCCGCCGCGACGGGAGCCGAACTGGCCGCCGATCCGCAGGCGCTGCGGGTCGCGCTTCGAACGGGCCCGAACGCCGGTATTCCGCCCCGCGCACTGCAATCGGCTCTTCGCGACGCCCCGGCGCCCTGGCGTCGGGGGCTGGCCGCGGAGTTCGCTGCCCGTGCCGACGAGCCGAGAGCCGCCGACGCGGTCATCGCGCTGTTCGGCGTGGACGCATCGCTGGGCCTGGAACTTGCCCGCGTCGTCGCCGTCGCGCCTTCCCGTCAGGCGCGCAGGGCGCTTCGCGCGGCGATCCGCGAACGGCCGGAGAATTTCGGCGCGATTGCCGAGGCGGCACTGCTGCGCCCCGACATCGGTGGGCTGGTCATCGAAGCGAAGCGGGCGGCCGGATCGGCCGTCGATGCGTTCTGCTGGCCGTTGCTCTCCCATCCCCACCTGGGCGGGGACGCCGCTCGTGCGCTGGCAGATGATTCGCAGCGTCTGGAGCAAACGATTCGCGCGGAATTCGACGGCGCTGCACGGGACTCGCGGCTGCGGATGCTGCTGGCCCTGAAACTGCGCGATACGGAACGATCGCTGAGGCTGCTGTCCGAACTGGCGGACTCGCCGTCGCTGACCGAACAGCAGCGCAGGGAGGTGGCGGCGTGGTTGCGTTGAAGCGCACATCGTTGTCATGCCTCCTCGCCGCGCTGCTGTCCTCATCCGGCGATACGGCCGCGCAGGTCGAGTACCGTTACGTCGAGCAGGCGTCGGGCGGCAACCAGTTCGTGCTGGGATACCCGCCGCCGGCGCCGCAGGACTCGGCCACGCCATTCGACGGGTTCCGGAGCTACGACGGGCTGCATGCTCGCCACCAGGACCTCATGCTGCGCCACGAATTCATCACCGGCCGCGAGGTCGGCGAATCGGGCGAGGGTCGACCGATCTGGGTCTACCTGCTCGGCGACGAGAACGACCTGACCGACAACGCCGGCCCCGAGTCATCGGTCCTGGTCAGCGGCGGAATGCATGCGCGCGAGTGGGGAAGCCCGGAGCTCACCACCGGACTGATCGAGGCGGCAGCCGCGGGCGTCGGCGACGGCTGGCTCCACGATTACGTCAACGACAATGTCCGTTTCGCGGTGCTTCCGGTGGCCAATCCGGACGGATTCGTTCAGACGCAGCGTTATCCGGACCGAGTGCTGGTGGGCGCCGATCCCGAACATCCGGCCGAATCGCCGCGCGACGGCCGGATGCGGCGCAAGAACATGCGCGGAGCAGACGGAGTCCTGGCGACGGTTCCGGATCATCTCGCCGGGGTGGATCTCAACCGCAACCATTCTCCGTACTGGGCGACGTCGTCGCGTTCCTCGCCGGACCCGGAAAGCCTCGTCTATCACGGTCTGGCGCCGGGCAGCGAGCCCGAAACGGCCGCGCTGCTGGCCGCGGCGGAGATCGCCGATCCGGCGCGCCTGCGCTGGTACGAGGACGTGCATTCGTTCACGCAGGTGCTGTTCTCGGTCGATACGTTCAACGGGCGGCGAAACTCGATCCAGTCGGCGCTGCTGGACACGTTCTCTTCGTTCCACGACGCGTTGTCGCGCCAGCGCCACGGGGTGGGGCGGTGGTATCTGCAGCGACCCTCGCGACCCGGCGGAGGAATCGGCGTCGCCGCGGAGTATTTCGCCTACACGCTACAGGTGCCTAGCTGGACGCTGGAGATCGAACCGCGAAACGGCGGGGAGGACTACGGCGGATTCGGCGCCGAGCACGACGGCTTCATTCTTCCCGACAGCGAGGTGGCCCGACTGCGCGAGGACATGGCGCTGACGCACCTCGTGCTGGCCTACCGCCAGGCCGGGCCGCCGTCGGTGCGACGGCTGGAAATCCTGACCGAGCACGGCCGTACGGTGCATGTCGCCGAATGGATCTTCGAAGAACCGGGTCGAAGGCGACTGGAGCTCCAGGAACTGGAACCGTTGCTGCCGGGCGGCCGCTACATCCTTCGCGTGGCTTTCGACAAGCCGATGCGCTGGGAGCGCGGCGGCCGGCCCGGCCGCGCGCCGGGGCACGCCGTGCCGTCGAAGCCGTCGATACGTCTGGGTGCCGGGGCGGAGACGCGGCTGGAGACCGATCCCGGCCGCGGCCGGTGGCTGGGCCCGGAAGACGGCGTTCTCGCGTATCGCTACGACAGCTACCAGGTACCGTTCACCGTGCCCTCGGACCCTGCGCTCTACGCGCAGGAGCGTCTGTCCATCGAGATCGAGGCGCTGGATTTCACCGGCCAGGCCCTCGACGCTTATCCGGCCACGGTGGCGGGCTGGTCCAACGGGGCCTGGACCGGCTACGAGGATGCCGAAGGGATCGCGGGCGACCGGGGCGGCGCCGACGGCCGCCTGACGGTGCGGATCGTGGGGCCTCGGGAAGCCCGCCTATGGTTGCTGCGGCGGGGAGATGGAAGCGGGCGAAGCCCGAGTCCGGCTTCCCGGCGTGACCGGATCGGCCCAGGGCCGTGGCGCTTGTCCCCCGGCCGGTTCCGGCTTCTGTCCGACGTTCCGGAACAACGATACGGTCGCCGGCCGATCAGCCCAGTTCCCGCAGCAACGCGTCCATCGACGCCTTGGCGTCGCCGTAGAACATACGGGTGTTGTCCTTGAAGAACAGCGGGTTCTCGATGCCCGAGTAGCCGGTGCCGCGCCCGCGTTTGCAGACGAACACCTGGCGGGCCTTCCAGACCTCCAGCACCGGCATTCCCGCGATGGGACTGGCCGGGTCGTCCTGGGCGGCCGGGTTGACGATATCGTTGGCGCCGATGACGATCACCACGTCGGTGTTCGGGAAATCGTCGTTGATCTCCTCCATCTCCAGCACGATGTCATAGGGCACCTTGGCCTCGGCCAGCAGCACGTTCATGTGGCCAGGCAGGCGGCCGGCGACGGGGTGGATGGCGAAGCGCACGGTCTTGCCCTGGTCGCGCAGCTTCTTCGTGAGTTCCGAAACCGAGCCCTGGGCCTGGGCGACGGCCATGCCGTAGCCGGGCACGATGATCACGCGGTCGGCGTCGGCCAGGGCCGAGGCCACGGCGTCGGCATCGGCTTCGGTCATCTCGCCGTCGACCGCGGCGGCCGACTGGGTCTCTCCGCCCCAGCCACCCAGGATGACCGAGACGAACGAGCGATTCATGCCCCTGCACATGATGTAGGAAAGGATGGCGCCGGAGGAGCCGACCAGCGCGCCGGTCACGATCAGCAGGTCGTTGCCCAGCGTGAAGCCGATGGCTGCCGCGGCCCAGCCCGAGTACGAGTTCAGCATCGAGACGACGACCGGCATGTCGGCCCCGCCGATCGCCAGGATCAGGTGACTGCCGATCAGCCCGGCGATCACGGCGACGGCGATCATCGTCCACAGTCCGGCGCCCCCGAGGTAGAGATAGCCGAGCACGAAGCAGG
>JBPRGD010000075.1:0-4220 GCA_051428125.1 Candidatus Wenzhouxiangella sp. M2_3B_020 | reverse complement strand
CCTGCTGGTCGAGGGCAGCTTCGGCGTCGAGCGCGAAGGCTGGCGCGTCGTGATCCGGCTGCTGGAAATCCCCGGCGGGCGCATCGTCTGGTCCCGGACGCTGGACGGGCCCGAGCCGGCGTTGCCGGTCACGCAGGTCGCAGGCGGCATCGTCGACGAACTGGCCGCCGACTGGCCCGCGCTGCGTGAAACACTGCGGCGCGGCACGGCTTCAGGCTCCTGAACGGTCGATTTCAGGGAAATTTCAGGTCGCTCCCATGGTGCTCGCGGCCTCCCGGCGCCACGATGGGCCTCACGCAACACACGAGGAACGAGACATGAAGAGCAATCGATTCTCCGCTTTCACCGGTTTCGCGCTGGTGGCGATATTCACGCTGGGTACGGCCTCGGCGCAGGACAACGAGCCGCTGCCGTTCGCCGACTCCGACGAGGAATCGGGCATGGTCGTCGGCACGGTCGGCCAGCCTGCGCAGTACATCTACCCGGTCGAATTCATCGAGATCGACGACCGGAACATCCACCCGCGGGAAGTCATGTGGCTGACGCCGGGCGAGTACGAACTGACGGTCCGCGGATTCGTGAAGAACCCGCCGGGATTGCGCTCGGCGGGCAAGTTCCGCCAGGACGAGGGCTACAACACGATCACGCTGGTCGTCGAGGCCGGCAAGAAATACTCGGTCGGCATGAAGTACGACACGAGCGAGCCGATGAGCCCGTATCACACCGTCGTCTACCGCGTCGAGGACCGCTGAGAACGCACGCTCGACGCCGCGCGCCCCGTCCGCCCGGACGGGGCGCTCAGTCGTGGTTTCCCGCGGTCTCGACCCGGTTCCGGCCGCCCGACTTGGCCGCGTACATCGCCTTGTCTGCGCGCCCGACCAGGGAATCCTCCGACTCGCCTTCGACGAGTTCGGCCACCCCGGCGCTGATCGTGGCTTCGATCCCGTGCTGGAACGAGGTCGAGGCGATCATCTCGCGCAACGCTTCGGCAACGCGCTCGGCGCCTTCCAGCCCGGTATCGCGAAGCACGACGACGAACTCCTCGCCGCCCCAACGCACCGCGAGGTCCTGGCCTCGGATGCGCGCGTCGACCACCGACGCGACGCGCTCCAGCACATGGTCGCCCACGGCGTGCCCGTGCTCGTCGTTGATCCGCTTGAAATGGTCGATGTCCAGCAGGATCAAGCTCAACGGCGTGTTCTCCTCGCGCGCGCGGGCCACCTCGTCCCCCAGCGCGGACTCGCCGGCGTCCCGGGCGAACAGCCGCGTCAACCCGTCGATCTCGGCCAGGCGCCTGAGGCGCCGGACCTGCCTGACCTGGCTGGTGACGTCGCGCTGGATCGCGATGTAGTGCGTCGTGCGCCCGTCGTCGTCCAGCACCGGCGAGGTCCGCCACTCGATGTGGAACGGCTCGCCGTTCTTGCGGTAGTTCACGGTGCGGCCCTCGAACGAGCGACCGGCCTCCAGCGCCTTGCGCAGGGCGCGCGTCACTTCCCGCTCGGTGCGCTCGCCCTGCAGGATGGCCGGCGTCCTTCCGAGGATTTCGTCGGGCGAGTAGCCCGTCATCCGGCAGAACGCTGGATTGACGTAGACGATGGTCGGGTGATCGAGGTTCGCGTCCGTGATCAGCACCGAGTCGTAGCTCGACTCCAGCGCTGCCTCGAACAACGACTCGGAGTGCTCGCGCAGGCCCACCGATTGCGGGAGCCCGGAGAACAGTCGTTCATCCATCGGTGACATGCGCGGTACCTCGTTCCGGGATCTGGCCGCCTTGCCCCCCTGCGCCTCGACGATAGCACAGCCGCCGGCGCCCGACTTCCACCAAACCGTAAGCTTCAGCAGCCCTCACGCAGCGAATCTCCGGCCCGCCCCCTGATCGATTCGGCAGCCAGCCGGCGCAGCTTCGAGAAGTACCGGCCGCCCGGCGACGGCGGCGTCGGATCGGACGTCACGACCAGGGTCAGCGCCCGCGACGGCACGACGAACAGCGCCTGCCCGCCGTATCCGCGCCCGTAGTAGACCCGCTCGCCGGCCAGTTCCGTGATGAACCACCCGTAACCGTAGTCGTCGCCGCTCCACGGCGACGTGCCGTAGGCCGTCCACGACGCGCGCACCCAGTCGGCCGGCACGACCTGGCTGCCGCCGAAGCGACCGCCGCAGCGGTAGGTTTCACCGAGACGGGCAATCGCGCGCGGCGACAGCAGCATCTGGTTGCCGCCGAAATGAATGCCCTGCGGATCGGTCATCCAGTCGGGGATACGGATTCCCAGCGGCGCGCCCAGCCAGTCGCGCGCCAGCGAACGGAGCGACCGTCCGGTCGCGGCGGCCAGCGCGGCGGCCACGAGGTGGCTGGAGCCGGTCGAATAGATCATCCTTCCGCCCGGCTCGGCGACGAATGGCCGCGTCAGCACGTGATTCACCCAGTCGTCGCTCTGCACCCACGCGCCGTAATACCGGCCCGAGGTGCTGCGCAGCCCGGCGCGCAGCGACAGCGCATGGCCCAGCGTGATCCGGTCGACGCGGGGATCCGCGGCCGAAGGCAAATCGCGGTCGAGCAACTCCACGACCGGACGGTCCACCGATGGAACGAAACCGCGATCGATCGCGATCCCCGCCAGCGCCGAGAGCACCGTCTTCGACAGCGACTTGATGCTGGCCGGGGCATCCAGTCCCGGTCCGCCGCGCACGTATTCGACGACGACCTCGCCGCGGTGCAGCACGAGCAGTGAATGCAGTCGCTCCAGCGCGTCGGCGACCCGGACGAGACGCTGCGCCTCCGGCGCCGCCGATGACGGGCCGAAGGCCGACGCGAGCACCAGGGCGAGCAGAATCTGCGATGTTGCGCGGCGAAGGCTCATGGCGAGTGATTGCTTCGGATCGTCGGCATTGTCGCCGGCGCCTCGTGAATGCGTGGGCGCTAGGCAGCCCGGGGCCCGAGACCGAGCGCGGCCAGCACCAGTCCGCCGGCCACGGCGATGCCCAGAGGGGCCACGACCCGCCAGCCCAGGCGGCGGCCGCCGATCGCGACCGCCATGCCGGCCTTGACCAGCGTGTTGACGGCCGCAGCGATGAGAATTCCGAGGACGGCCGTGCGCAGAACCACGTCGTCGCCGCTCATGCGCGCCAGCGACAGCGTGATCGCATCGACGTCGGCGACGCCGGACGCGGCGGCCAGCGCGAACACGCCGGCATCGCCGAACCACTCGGTCAGCGCCTGGCCGAGCAACATGACCACGGCCAGCAGCGCGCCGAACACCAGCGCGGAAGTCAGTTCCAGCGGATTTCCGGGAAGGAGTTCTTCGGCATCGACGTCGCGATGGGGAGTGCGGACCATCCACACGGCCGGGGCGTAGGTGACCACCGCCATGAACGCAGCGGGAACGACCAGCGCCGGCAACAGCGGCGGATGGATCAGCGACGCGATCAGCACCATGCGCGGGAACATCGTGCCGCAGGCCAGCAGGATGCCCCCGGCCAGCAGACGCGCCCCGACGTTGCGCCGGCGCGCGAGTCGGGCGAGATTCAGCGTCGTGGCCGTCGACGACGCCAGCCCGCCGAACAGCGCGGTGAACACCGTCCCGGCGCGCGCGCCGGCGATCCGGATCGCGAAGTAGCCGACGAACGAGATCGCGGCGATCAGCACGACCATCCACCAGATGACGTAGGGATTCAGCGCCTGCCACGGACCGTACCCCCGGTCGGGCAACAACGGCAGCAACACCACCGAGATCAGCAGAAGCTTGAAACCGGCGGTCAGTTCGGAGCGCTTCAGTGCACGCAGCCAGCCGTGCATCCGGCCCTTGTAACCAAGCAGCACGGTCGTGACCACGCCGCCGGCAGCCGCGGTCGCGACATGGCCGAGGCCGGCCAGCGCGGCGAGCAGAAACGTCACCAGCGCGGCGATCTCGGTGGTCAACCCGATGTCCTCGCGTTCGGCCGCCTTCAACCGGTAGACCAGCCCCAGCAGGATCGTCATGCCGATGAACGCAAGGCCGATCACGAGCCCGCCGAGCTCGCTGCTCAGCAAGCCGACCACGCCGCCGGCAAGCCCGATCAGCGCCATCGTCCGGAGCCCGATCTCCCGTTCGCCCTCTTCGGCCTCCCGGCCCTTCCAGCCGCGCTCCACGCCGGCGAGCAGGCCGACGGCGAGCGCGACCCCCAGGCGATACGACCACTCGATGAATTCGTTTTCCATCGGTTCGATCACGGCATCCGCCGCG
>JBPRGD010000074.1:0-3734 GCA_051428125.1 Candidatus Wenzhouxiangella sp. M2_3B_020 | reverse complement strand
CGGTCGGCATCGCTTTCGTCGTAACCGAGCACCAGTGCAAGCCCCTGGCCGCGCCGGGCGATGTCGGCCAGCGCCGCATCCAGCGGCATACCGAAGGCCGGCTCGGTCACGCCCATCACGTCGCCCAGCAGTTCGGGCACGTGCACGCGTACCGGGAACGGCTCGTCGGCCGGGATCTCGCCCTTCACCAGCGCCCAGTGCAGCTTCTGGTTGATGCGATCGCGGAACACCTGTAGTTCGAACGGGCCGTGCGCGGTGCCGACGGTCTGCGTGTGGATGCACTCGACGCTCTGCTCGGTGCCGAGGCGGTAGCGGATCAGGTCGGCGACGCTGCCCATCTTCAGGCCGTGCTCGGCCACGAAGGTCTCGAGCTCGGGCCGGCGCGCCATCGTGCCGTCCTCGTTGAGGATCTCGACGAGCACGCCGGCAGGCTCCTTGCCGGCCAGCAGTGCCAGGTCCAGGCTGGCCTCGGTGTGCCCGGCGCGGGCGAGCACGCCGCCGGGCTGGGCCATGAGCGGAAACACGTGGCCGGGCTGGGTGAGATGATCGGGGCGCGCGTCCGGGCGCACCGCGGTGCGGATGGTCTGGGCGCGGTCGTAGGCCGAGATGCCCGTGGTCACGCCCTCGGCGGCCTCGATGGAGACGGTGAAGTTGGTCTTGTGATGACGGTCGGTGTCTCGCACCATCAGCTGCAGGCCCAGCTGCTTGCAGCGCTCGCGGGTCAGCGACAGGCAGATCAGGCCGCGGCCGTAGCGGGCCATGAAGTTGATGTCCTCGGGCGTGACCATGCTGCCGGCCATGATGAGGTCGCCTTCGTTCTCGCGATCCTCGTCGTCGAGCATGACCACCATCCGTCCCTGCCGGATGTCGTCGAGGATGGATTCGATCGAGTCGAACTGCATGAATCAGGCTCCGGAGGCGCGTTGGTCGAGCAGGCGCTCGAGATAGCGTGCGATCAGGTCCACTTCCAGGTTGACCGGGTCCCCGGCCTGCAATTGCCCCAGCGTCGTGACCTGCAGCGTGTGCGGGATCAGGTTGAGCTCGAAGCGGTCTCCGTCGACGCGGTTGACCGTCAGGCTGACGCCGTCGAGCGTCACCGACCCCTTGTGCGCAATATACCGCGACAGGCCGGACGGCGCGTCGAAGCGCATGACGCGATTGTCGCCGGCCTGCTCGAGCCCGGCCAACGTGGCGATGCCGTCGACGTGGCCGGATACCATGTGGCCGCCGAGCGCATCGCCGGCCTTCAGCGCCGGCTCCAGGTTGACGACGGCGCCCACGTCCAGCCGGCCCAGCGTCGTCAGCTCCAGCGTTTCCGGCGAGGCGTCGGCTGAAAACGATCCGAGGCCGGGCTCCAGCGCAGTCAGGCACACGCCGTTGACCGCGACGCTGTCTCCGACCTGGAGGCCGAAACCGCCGATGGCATCGGATTCGACGACGAAGCGGCGGCCGCCGGCGGCGGCTTGCGAGTCGGTGATGCGGCCCTGGGCCTTGACGATGCCGGTGAACATGGATTCTATAAAGGGGCTGGGGGTTGGGGATCAGGGATTAGTGGCCATGAGTGCCGTGGTCCGGTTTCCGGTTTCCGGTTTCCGGTTTCCGGTTTCCGGTAAATCGTAAAACCGTTCTTTCGCATCAATGTCGCACGTTCAGACTACCGACTACCGACCACCGGCGCGAGCCGGACGCGCCAGTCCTGGCCGACGGCGCGGCGCTCCAGCACGTTGAAGTGGAGGCGCTGGTCGAACTTTTCCACTCCCGGCAGCCGCACGAGGGGACCGCCATCGGCGCCGACGAGGCACGCGGCCGAATAGACCACGAGCTCGTCGACGAGACCAGAAGCCAGCAGCGCGCCGGTCAGCACCGGGCCGGCTTCGACGTGCAGCTCGTTGACCTCCCTGCGCGCCAGCTCGGCGAGCAGCGCGAACGGGTCGAGGCGGCCGGCGCCGTCATCGGGCAGCTCGATGCGTTCGCAGCCCGGCGGCGTTTCGCCACCCTGCAGCGTCGCGTGCAGCACCGGTGCGCCGGTCGCGAGCAGGCGCGCTCCGGCGGGGAGTCGGCCCCGGCTGTCGGCGACCACGACACGGGGAGTCTTGCGGAAATCGGACAGGCGGACGTCCAGCGCCGGGTCATCGGCGAGCACGGTCTCGATGCCGGTCAGGATGGCGCCGGCCCGGGCGCGCCACCGGTGGCCGTCGCGGCGTGCCGGCTCGGCCGTGATCCACTTCGACTCGCCGTCGGCACCGCGGCTGCGGCCGTCCAGCGAACCGGCCAACTTGGCTCGCACGTACGGTCGGCCTCGCTCGAAGCGCGACAGGAAGCCGGGATTGAGCGCGCGTGCCGACACCTCCATCAGGCCGACGCGAACGGCGATGCCGGCATCGGCCAGGCGCCGGATGCCGTCGCCGTCCACGGCCGGATGCGGATCGCCGATGGCGCAGACGACCTCGACGACGCCGGCCTCGATCAACGCGTCGGTGCACGGCGGCGTGCGACCGTGATGACTGCAAGGCTCCAGCGTG
The DNA here is from genome assembly GCA_051428125.1 of Candidatus Wenzhouxiangella sp. M2_3B_020. Classification (GTDB taxonomy): domain Bacteria; phylum Pseudomonadota; class Gammaproteobacteria; order Xanthomonadales; family Wenzhouxiangellaceae. The sequence continues at coordinate 1,212 of JBPRGD010000074.1, read as the reverse complement.
ACGTAGGCCGTCGCACCGCGCGCCCGACCGCCGGCCTGTTCCAGCGCCGCGGCCTCGGCGTGCGGCCCGCCGGTGCGCTCGTGCCAGCCCTCGCCGACGATACGTTCACCGTGCGCGATCACACAGCCCACGCGCGGGTTGGGGTCGGCCGTCCAGATCCCCTGCGCGGCCAGCCGCAGCGCGCGCGCCATCAGCGCGTGGTCGACGGCGCTGAACCGGGGTTCAGTCATCCCGCCGGCCGAGCAGCGAGATCTGGCGGGTATCGAGGGCGCCGGGATTCTCCTCTTCCAGCCGTTCGATCTCCTCGCGGAAGGCCTGGACGTCCTCGAACCGGCGGTAGACCGACGCGAACCGGACGTAGGCGACCTGGTCCAGCCGCGCTAGCGCCGCGGCGACCCAGTCGCCGATGTCCTTGCTCGGGATCTCGGCCTCTTCCAGCGTGCGGATCTTCTTGAGCAGGTCGCGAATGGCGCGCTCGACGTGCTGCGTCTCGACCGGCCGCTTCTCCAGCGCCCGCAGCATGCCGCGCCGCAGCTTCTCCTCGCTGAACGGCTCGCGCGAGCCGTCGGACTTGATGACGTTGGGCGCCTTCAGCGCCGGCGCCTCGAACGTGTTGAACCGAGCCCCGCAGTACGCGCATTCGCGCCGGCGGCGGATCTGGTAGCCGTCGGAGGTCAGGCGCGAATCGACGACGCGCGTATCGGTGTGATTGCAGAACGGGCACCACATGGGCGGCGGGTCTTGCTCCTCTCGGGGAGGCGGCTTCGGGTAACCCGTTATGGTACTTGATCGGCGCCGGATCAGCGCCGGTGCGGGACGAGTGTCCCGGCCGGCGTCCACCTTCGATCTTTCGATCGTGCGATGCACGGGTCGATCGTTCGTGATGATCGCCGAACGATCCGGGAAGCGGTTCCGGCACGCGCGCTGCCCGCCTTGTGCCGGTCATTCCCCGCAGGAGCGGGCTCCAGGTTGTGAAAGAAGTTCGTTTCTGTAAAAGCCATTTCGCCACGCCCGCTGCGCAGGCTTTCTGGCGACCTGATTTATCAACAGCGATAAACAGGGGGCAACTGCTCTCGTCAACATCGAACCGTTCGTGGTTACCTGCTTGTCACGGGGCTTCGGGAAGCTTCGGCTGGGTTGTCCCGGGTCCAGCCGGGGTCGTGGAGGAGCCGGTCGCCTGGCATCCGGGTTCCCGGGAAGTGGCCGACTGGA
>JBPRGD010000073.1:0-5273 GCA_051428125.1 Candidatus Wenzhouxiangella sp. M2_3B_020 | reverse complement strand
GTTCTGCCACCTCTCCGGGGACTTGGCGTCAAACTGAAAATGGCGGAGAGGGAGGGATTCGAACCCTCGGTACGGGGTTACCGTACACTCACTTTCCAGGCGAGCCCGTTCGACCGCTCCGGCACCTCTCCGCAGAAACTTGTTCTGATTGTAAGCCCGGCCGTCCCGGGCGTCTCCGACCGGCGATCCGTTCGGATCGCGAGAGGGAGGGATGGACTGCGCGGCTTCGCCGCTTGCCCTTCGGGTGCTTCTCGCGCGCTGCGCGATCGGCATCGAGCTCGCCTTCGGCTCGGTTTGAACCCTCGGTACGGCGCTTGTCATGACCGGCGCGTACACTTACTTTCCAGGCCAGCCCGTTCGACCGCTCCGGCACCTCTCCGCAGAAACTTGTTCTGATTGCAAGCCCGGCTGTCCGAGCGTCTCCGACCGGCGATCCGTTCGGATCGCGAGAGGGAGGGATGGGCCCGGAACGTCCGAGCGCGCGAACCCGGTATTATAATTCAGAGAGTCGCCCGGCGCCAGCGGAGTTCCTGTGCGCCGGGCGCCCGTCGATCAGTCGTCCGGCGATTCGAACAGGGTGTTCAGGTAGACCGCGATCCGGACGCCGGCCTGCGAGAGGCGGCGGTAGATGGCGTCTCGCCACTGGAATCCGTAGTCCCACCGCAGCTCACGCTCCTCGGGGTAGATCCGGTCGCGCAGTTTCGTGCTCTCGGCCATCCAGGTCCGCGGATCGGGATCGTTCCAGGCCGTGAAATCAGCGCCGTCGACGTCGGCCAGCAGCCAGGTGGCCATCTCGGTGTAGGACAGCTGCATCCGGTCGATGAGCTTCGCGTCCCAAACGCGATGCAGGTTGGTCGGTTCTCCGAAGAAGACGACGTCGAAGTCGTTGCCGCCGCGGTCCGCGCCGGTGCCGACGTGCAGCGGCTGGTGGAGGTCGCCGACGATGTGCACGATGAAGCGCAGCGCGAGCGCCTTGTCTTCTCGCGCGGCATCGGGGTCGCGCAGGGTCTCGGAGAAGCGCTGCAGGGCGGTGAACGCATCGCCCTTCGGGGGCGCGCCGACTTCGTCGTAGGTCTTGCCGGGCGGAATGGTGACGTAGTGCCATGGGTTGGCGGTTTCCTGCCAGAACGTGGAAGGATCGGCCCGCATGTAATCGGGCCAGGTGGATGCACGCGCGAGCGTTTCCGACCCGAGAATGTCGGTGACGGCCACACGTGCGGCCGGCGAGAGGTACTGAGTGGCGATTTCTCCGGTGACGCGGTGACCGGTCTGGCCCCAGCCGAGCGCCACGGGGGCATGGGAAAGAAGAACGATCAGGAACAGCGCGATTCGCACGTTATGGCTCCGATGACGGGGATGCCGAGATGATAAACCGCGCCGGGTCAGCCGGGCGCGGGTTCGTTGCGGGATCGGCGGAACCAGGCGAGGAGGGCGAGGAAAACGAGCAGGCCGGTGGGGCCGGCCAACATCGTCAGCAGCAGGCACGGGACGACCAGCGCATGCGGGATGGACTCGCGGCGCGCGGTCCGGACTTCCCAGCCGCCGATGAAGAGATCCAGCGCCAGGTAGTGCACCCAGCCGGCCATGGCCAGGCCGGGCACGTTGAACAGTGCCATGGCCTCGGACAGCGAACCGATACCGCCGTCGAGTTCATGTGCGTGGATGGTGAGCAGCACGAGGTGAGTCACGGCAAGCGCGATCGGTATCCCGAAGCCGCCGATCCGGTCGGCCAGCCGGGGAAGCAGGGGAGCGAGCAGCAGAAAACCCCAGCCGACGAAAGCGAGCGGCTGCGCGATCTGGAATAGGTTTTCGAGGTTCATGGCGTTCGTTGCGGTGTGTGGCGTCGGGGGGCGAAGCGGCCTGATTCGAGACGGTGCCCGGCGTAGGCATGACGATATCGCGGCGAAGTATAGCCAATGCCTGTCGGACGAACGACGGGAGGCGGATGCGTCCGCCAGCCGTCCGAACTTGCCGCGGCGGATAGACGCCAACGCGGCAGGGATCGCGGTGTCGATGGAGTCCCCGGGGATCGCGAGAGACCACGCACGCCGGCCGTCGGGATCCATTGACCGGCTCTCGACGTGATTGCTACCGTATTCGCTCGCCGCGCAACGCGGCGCCGAACGCTGGAACGAGTCGGATTTCATCATGAAGCGGACGATTCGCCTGAAACGCATCCACGACGACGCCGAAGCCGACGACGGGCGGCGCGTATTGGTCGATCGCCTCTGGCCGCGCGGCATCGCCAAGGCCGATGCGCAACTGGACGAGTGGTGCAAGGCGGTCGCGCCTTCCGACGAACTGCGCAAGTGGTTCCACGAGGACCGAAACGAGCGCTGGCAGGAATTCCGGGAGCGTTACCGGGCCGAGCTCGAAACGGCCGACGACGAGCTGGACCGGCTTGCCCGAGAGGCCCGGGACGAAGACCTCACGCTGCTCACCGCGGCCAAGGACCGCGAGCGGAATCATACGGTGGTGCTGAAAGAGGTCCTGGCGAACCGAAACTGATGCCCGTCGTGCGGCGCCGGCCGCCGCACGACGGGCGCGGGGTCAGAACCGCCAGTCCAGCATCGCGCGAACGTGCCTACCCGGTTCGGCCAGCAGCGGCAGCGTGGGATCGCCTGCCGGGCGGCCGATGACGTTGGCGTGCTGCCAGTAGGTCCGATCGGTCAGGTTGAACAGCCCGCCGGTCACGGAGACTTCGGGCGTGATGTCCCAGCGCGCGGTCAGGTCGACCACGGTGTACCCGGGCGCCGCGAACAGCGGTTCGCCGTCGTCGTCGACGAGTTCGCGCTGATCGCGCGTGGCCGTCGTGACCAGCCGAAGCTCGACGTCGGGGCGCGGCGTCCATGCCAGCGCGGCGATGGCCTGCGGCGGGGTGATCGACGGCAGCGAGCGTCCGGTACGTCGGTCCTCGCCGCGTGTCCACTCGGCTGCCAGCTCCAGCGTCCAGTCGTTACCCAGGGTCTGCAGGGCGCGCAATTCGGCCCCCTCGATGCGGACCTTTTCCCGATTGACCGATTGGAACAGCAGCGTGCCGGTGGCCGGGTCGAATCCGACGAAGGCCCGGGTTTCGATGAAGTCGTCGAACCGGTTGCGGAAGACCGACAGATCGACGCGCGACGACCGCGTTCGCCAGCGCAGGCCCGCCTCCAGCGTCCGGCCTTCCTCGGGCTCCAGGTCGGGATTGGCGATGGCGCGGATATTGAACCTCGGGATGTCCAGGCCGATATTGACGTCGCCGAACGGCGGCGACCGGAAGCCGCGCGCGTACTGGCCGAACAGCTCGAAATCTTCGGTGATCGGCCAGACCACGCCGAGTCGGGGCGTCCACGCAGTGGTGTCGAGTTCGGTGACCCGCGCGTCCGGGAACCGGTCCCCGAACAGCGCGTCGTCCTTATTCTCGAGGTCGTAGTACTCGAACCGAATGCCGGGGCTGAACATCGGCCCGCCGTTCCACGGTCGGATCTCGTCGTGAACGTAGGCGCCGAATTCGGTCAGCCGGGTCTTCGGGAAATCGCGCAGCGGGAATCGCTCGCCCAGCAACGCTTTCGACGTCTCGCCGGTCTCGAGGTCGGTCTGCAGCGCGTCGCGCTCCTGCGTCAGATCGGTGCGTACGGCCTCGAACCCATAGCCGATGCGGTGGGCGACGCCTGCGGCCCGGAATTCGCTTTCGAGATCGGCGCCGGCGCCCGTGCTTTCCTGCCGGAATTCGAAGCGGCGGAAGAGGTCGACCGGCGGCGTAGCGGCGGCACGCGTTTCGTCGGTCTCCTGCAGCGTGTCGGTGCGCTGGTGCCAGACGCGCCATTGACCGCGGGCGACCGGGCCCGGTCCGGCCAGTTCCTGATCGACCAGAAGGCGCCACTGGTGGCGACGGTCGTCGCCCCGAAGCTCGGTGGTGTTACGGAAGCGACCGGTTCCCAGCAGCGCGCGAACGTCGGTTTCCCGCTCTTCGCGCATGCCGTCCAGCGTGATTCTCAGCCGGCCGAGGCCGGTGCGGTAGCCGCCGCGCAGCAGAAACGCGCCCTGCTCGCGATCCTGGCGATCGAGTTCCGTACCGGGCGGCAGGTCGGCGACGTCGCGTTCGGAGGCGGTCTGGACCGACGCGCCGAGCAGACCGTCCCAGTTTCCGCTTCGGGTCGCGGTCGCGGCACTGGTGCGGAGACGGTCGTTGTCGCTCCCGGCCGCGAAGGAAATCCGGGTCGTCCGGTCACGGCCCTGCAGCAGCTCCGGGGCATCGAGCAGCGAAACCGCGACCACGCCGCCCAGCGCCTTGCTGCCGTAGATCGTCGAGGCCGGCCCGCGCAGGATCTCGACGCGCCGGACCAGGCCCATTTCGAGCAGGCCGCGGCCGGAGTCGGCGAAATTGCCGACCTCGAAGCGATCCGGTGCCGGGACCTCGTCGACGAGCAGCGCCGTCCGGTTGCCGCCGAGACCGCGGATCCTGAACCCGCCGAACCCGAATCGCGTGCCGCCGCCGTCGACGCTGACGCCGGGCTCGTAGCGAACCAGGTCCTGGATGTCCAGCGCGACGTCGCGGCGCAGCCGCTCACGGTCGATGATCGTGACGGTGCCGGCGACCTCGGAGAGGCTGCGCGGTTGACGGTAAGCCACCACCGTCACGCGCTCGAGATCGACGGCCTGCCGTGATTCGGCCCCGTCCTCGGGCTGTGACTGCGCGGCGACGTTGGCGGTCAGCACTGCTGCAGCCAATGAAAACCGGAGCGTGGGCCCTGGAACATTCCTGGTCATGTTCGGTTCTGCCTTTCCCGGAAGTCCGATCCGGGGGTGAAGTGGAAAAAAACCCCGGCCGCATCGCTGCAGGCCGGGGCACGGCCTCTTCGAGGCCCGGGGAGATCCGGCGCGCAGCCGGGAGGTGCCGCGCGCCGGATTTGCGGGAGTCCGATCCGGACCGTCAGTACACCTCGTGCACCGTGTTGTGGATATTGAACTTGCCTGTCGGCGTTACGATCTCGGGACCCTTGATGACGTGCTTGAGTTCCCGGGTCTTGTCGTCGACGACCACGATGGCCGATTCCTGTTCCATGCCGCTCCAGACCGAGAACCAGACCTCGTCGCCGGCGCGGTTGTACTCGGGCTGGACGACGCGCTTCGGGCCTTCTCCGAGATCCGCCCATTCGGCGATCGGGAGCACTTCGAAGCCCTCGTCCAGGTTGTCGATGTCGAACACCGCGATCGACTGGCTGATCTCCTGGTCCGGGTTCAGCGGCGTGTCCACCCAGAGGTTGTCCGACTCCGGATGCGTCTTGACG
>JBPRGD010000072.1:0-3643 GCA_051428125.1 Candidatus Wenzhouxiangella sp. M2_3B_020 | reverse complement strand
GTTGAATTAAGGGCTTCGGGCCGGTAGACTCTTGCGAAGGGTGGTTTGTCCGGCTCTTGTTGGCAGGAGCCGAATGGACTCAAATTTTTGAATACAGGGGAATTCTGTATGCGTTTCCAGGGAATCATCGCTGTCGTTTCGCTCGCCGCTTTTTCGGCGGGCGCGGTTGCCTCCGCTCCGATCGGCACATTGCAGTCCGAGGGGCGGTTCGAGGTGCGCGCGGCCGATAGCGAGCGAACGGCCCGCTTCAGCCAGGACGAGTACACGTTCTTCTCCGGCGATACCGTCACGGCGCAGTCGGGCCCGGCGGTGCTGAACCTCAACGGCGGAGGCGGCCTGGGCTTCACGAAGGGCAGCGAGGTCACCGTCACGCTGGCCGACGACGGCACCGTCGAAGCTTCGGTCGAGAACGGGACCCTGCTCTACGCATTCCCCGAAGGCCGCCGGAACTTCCGCTTCCAGGCCGGGAATTTCACCGTCACCGGCCAGCCGCAGCAGGCGCAGGCGCTGCAGGTGTCCAGCGGCGAAGGCTACGTCGGCACGATCGAGCTGCTGGAAGACGGCAACATCAAGGCGATGGTGCGCGACGGCGCGCTGTTCATCGCCAACGGCGAATCGGTGCGCTACCAGGTCAACGCCGGCGAGACGGTCGGCCTGCTGGACCTGCCGGCCGGCACGATCCGCACGCAGGGCCAGGTCGAGGCAGGCCGCGTGCCGCCGATCCTGATCCAGTCGCCCGAACAGGTCGGAACCAACGAGGACTTCCTCGTGCGCTGGCAGTCCAACGAGCCGATCGACGGCGACTACCTCGTGATCGCCGAGGAAGGCGCGCCGGCCGACGAGTTCGAGTCGGTGGTCAGCACCGACGAGGGCGAGACGCTGGAGTTCGAGGCTCCGGGTGACCCCGGTGACTACGAGATCCGCGTGATCGACGGCGAGACCGGCGCGATCAAGCGCTTCGTCTACCTCGACGTTCGCGGCGGCCCCGTGGGCGCGTACTGGACCAACCAGCCGATCGTGGGCGGTGCGATCACGGTGGCGGCAGGCGCGGTGGCCGTGTACATCGGCGCGGATGCCGTCGACGACGACGATCCGGAGCCGGTATCGCCCTGACGCCGATCGCGTTATACATCGAGTTCAATGCAGGCCCGGGCCCCGGTGGGGCTCCGGGCCTGACGTTTCAAAGGGGTGGCGCGAATCTCGCGCCCGTAATGGCCGGGAATCCGGCAGGTTGACCAGGCAACATGTTCGAATCGATTGATTTCAGGTTCTGCCTGAATGCGCGCGGCAGCCGTTCGTTCGCGCGGCTTCTCGTATTGGTTTCCATTGCCCTCCTCGCCGCCTGCGCGGGCCCGCGCCAGTCCTCCGACGACGTCATGAGCGTCGACGAGTTCCAGGGCCAGTACGCCGTCGGCGGCGCCCAGGACATCGACGAGGTCAACCAGCAGCTGCTTTCGATGGCCGTCTCGGCCGAGAGCACCGACGGCGTCTACCGGCTGGGCCCGGGCGACGAGGTCACCGTAGACGTCTTCGGCGTCGAGGACCTGTCCGGCGACTACCGTATCGACGGCATGGGCCGGATCAGCCTGCCGCTGATCGGCAACGTCGAGGTCTCCGGCTACACGCTGGCCGAGGCCGAGGAAGTGCTCGAGGCCCGCTACGGCGCCGACTACCTGCGCGACCCGCAGATCACGGTCGCGGTGCTGGAGTTCCGCAGCCAGCAGTTCACTGCCGTGGGCGCGGTCGCGCAGCCCAGGGTCTACAACATCGAGCGCAAGGTCACGCTGATCGAAGCGCTGGCGATGGCCGGTGGGCTGGGCGAGAAGGCCGGCCCCACCGTCTACCTCACCGACCGCATCCGCGACACCGAGAGCGGCGAACTGGGCACGCGCAGCCTGGCCATCGCGGTCGAGGACCTCAGCCAGGGCCGGCCCGACGTCAACGTCGTGCTCGGCGAATCGGCGTTGATCAACGTGCCCGAGGCCGGCTCGGTGTTCGTCGAGGGCGCGGTCGAGAATCCCGGCGTCTACCAGGCGCCCGGCTCGACGACGGTGCTCAAGTCCATCGCGATGGCCGGCGGGCTGAAGTTCGAGGCCAAGCGCAACAGCATCTACGTGCTCAGGCGCGACCCGAACAGCGGCGAGTGGCAGCAGAAGGCGGTCGCCTTCGAGGACATCCGCAGCTCGCCCAACAAGGACGTGCCGCTGGCCGACGGCGATATCGTGATTGTCGAGAACGGCCCGATCCGCACGGCCTGGGTCGGCTTCTGGCGCGGGCTGCGCAGCATCGCGCTGCTCGGGTTCAGGCCGCTATAAAGGAAGTTTTCAGTTTTCAGGATTCAGTTTTCAGCAACCAAAACCGGAACCCGGGCTTGCAATGCTGGATTGAGTGCGGGGGAAGGAAAATATGAGGGATTCAATGGAATCGGGTCGGGTTGAAGGATGAACGACGATCGCTACGAGGATCAGCCGGGCAGGCATTTGAAGACGGTTTCGCCCCACCAGGGGCAGATGGTCCAGTACGACCCGTTCCAGGCCCAGCAGCACGAGGACGACGAGACGATCGACCTGCGCGAGTACTGGCGCATCCTGGTCAAGCGCAAGTGGGTGGTGCTGAGCGTCGTGGCCATCATCGTCGTCGCGGCGTTGCTGTCGACGATCCTGATGGTGCCGGTCTACAAGTCGACCGCGACGGTGCAGATCACGCCGCCGAACTCGCAGATCCTCGAATACGCCGACTTCCAGTCCGAGCAGGGCGGCTACCTCGGCACGCAGCAGTTCTACACCACGCAGTACGAGATCCTGCGCTCGCGCGAGCTGGCCGAGTCGGTGGTGCGCGCCGAGGGCGTGGAAGAGCATCCCGAGCTGACCGGCGAGATCCGCCAGCGCAGCCTGATCGGCGAGCTGCGCGCCCTGCCCGGCGCGATCAAGAGCGCGCTGTCGGGGGGCAACCAGCGCCCGGAAGTCCAGGGACTTACGGCCGAGCAGCGGCGCGAGCGCAAGATCCGGTCGGCGGCCAATACGCTGCGCAACCGGCTCGAGGTCAACCCGGTGCGCAACTCCAACCTCGTCAACGTCAGCGTGCAGGCCTTCGACCCGCAGTTCGCCGCGCGCATGGCCAACGCCGTCGTCGAGGAATACATGGCCTCTTCGATGCAGCGCCGCTTCCAGGCCGGCAGCGAGGCGCGCGATTTTCTCGAGGACCAGCTCGCCGAGATGCGCGTGGAGCTCGAGCGCGCCGACCAGGCGCTGCTGGACTTCGCCGAGCGCAACCAGGTCGCCGACCTGGAGCAGCGCATCACGATGGCGACCAGCACGCTCAACGACCTGAACACCCGGCTGAGCGAAGTCGAGACCGAACTGGTCAAGCTCGGCAGCTACAAGACGATGATCGAGAACGGCCAGGCCGCCGACATCAACCTCGTCAACGAAAGCGACGAGATCCGCGAACTGCGCCAGCAGCGCTCGCAGCTGGCCACCGAGTATTCCAGCCTGTCGCAGCGCTTCAAGGACGACTACCCGACGCTGGTCGAGCTGCGCAACCAGATGGACACGATCTCCGACCAGATCGCCGAGGAGCGCACGCTGGCGATCCGCGGGATCCTCAGCCGCTACAACAGCCTGAACGCCGAGGCCGATTCGCT
>JBPRGD010000071.1:0-8028 GCA_051428125.1 Candidatus Wenzhouxiangella sp. M2_3B_020 | reverse complement strand
TCACCACGGGCCGGAAGCCGAACCAAACGCCGAGGATTCATCGTTTTCGGACTCGGTATTCCGACTCGGCAGGAGTCATTTTCATTTTTCAATCCTTCGTGCTCTTCGTGCCTTCTTCGTGTCCTTCGTGCAGCCGCTTCCCGACCGCGCCCGATCAGTCCGCAGTCGATCAGATTGGCCACTCTTCGAGCCGGTACGCCGAATCCCAGAACATCCACTCCAGGCGCGTCGATTCGAAGAACGCCGTGCGCATCCGCTCGCGGTCGGCCTCGCCGGCTTCTTCGGCGGCGCGCTCGGTCAGCTCGATCGCCCGGTCGACTGCCTGCGAGAAGTCCTCGCCGGCGTAGGTGTCGATCCAGTCCTGGTACGGGTTCGGCTGCGCGGCCCGCTCGTGGATGTACAGCCCCACTTCGCGGTAGATCCAGAAACACGGCAACAGCGCGGCGCAGGCCACCGGGTACGACGCGTGCGCGGCCGTGGACAGCAGGAAATGCGTGTAGGCGAAGCACGCCGGCGACTTTCCGACGTCGATCCAGGTGTCGAAGCGCTCCAGGAACGAATCGTGCAGCGCCTGCTCCACGGCGACGGCCTCGCCGGCGAAGTCCAGGAACCGTTGCAGTTCTGCGGCCTGCGGCGCCCGCGTACCGGCGATCGCGAGCGCACGCGAGAAGTCGGCGAGATACAGCGAGTCCTGCTTGACGTAGAACGCGAAGCGCTCTTCGGTCAGGGTTCCCGCCGTCAGTTCGGTGTTGAACGGAAGCTCGAGAATCGCCCGGTACAGCGTGCGATTCTCGTTCCAGAGGGATTCGGTGAACGTCATTTCGCGGGCTCCGGAAACGGTGATTCAATAGCTTGCGGAAGGTTCTTCCCCGAACGTTTCAGGAAGGTGGCGCAAGTTAGTAAATCACTGATAAATTTAAAGAAAGTGGGAGATTTTTTCGAAAAATCGTTGACAAGCGCGTCCGAGAAGCGTACAAAAATACCTAACGCGGAAGCCTCACAAGGGTGAAGCGGCGCCGGAAGGCTCTTTCCAATGGAGACTTGGCGGCAACCCTCCGTCAGGACGGATTGCCGAGAATCCGGAGACACAGCACCGGCGCTCCAATCTCAAATTATCCGCGGACAAGCCCCGGTTCCAAGAGACCGGGGTTTTGTTATTGCGCGGAACGAACGCGACCGCCCTCCCCCTCATCGCGCTGCCAGCATCTCGATCGCCACCGCAGCGAAATGGCAGGAACTTCCGGCGAGCACGAAGCCGTGCCAGATGGCGTGGGCGTACGGCAGCGATTCACGGTGGTAGAACAGCGTGCCCAGCGTGTACATCACGCCGCCGGCGACCAGCCAGGCCAGCCCGGCCGGCGTCAGTGCCTGGACCAACGGAACCAGCGCGACGATCACCAACCAGCCCATGCCGATGTACATCGCCGTGGACAGTACCTTGAAGCGACCGGTGAAGAACAGCTTGAAGACGATGCCGGCCACGGCCATGCCCCAGATCACGCCGAACAGCGACCATCCCCAACCGCCGCGAATGGCGGCGATCGTGAACGGCGTGTAGGTTCCGGCGATCAGCAGGAAGATCGCGCAGTGATCCAGGACCTTGAGCCGTGCTCGCCGCCGCGGATTCGTTGCGGTGTGGTAGAGCGTCGAGGCCGTATAGAGGAGCACCAGTGTGGCCGTGAACACGGCCGCGCTGATGATCTCCCGGGCGCCGGCATGGATGGAGGCCAGCGTGATCAGCACGGCACCGCCGCCGATCGCTAGGAGCACGCCGACCCCGTGGGTGACGACGTTGGCGACCTCCTGGCGGTCCAGCATCACGCTGGAGGACGGTGTTGCGACCTGTTGCCGGGTGTGATCCACGTGCCCTGCACTCCATGCTCTGCTCAGTGGGCCGTATAGTATCAGCGGTGGACCGTGACTTCTGGCAACAGCGCTGGCAGCGCAACGAGATCGGATTTCACCGCGACGACATCCACCCGGCGCTGGAGCGGCACTGGGCGGGCATCGCGCGGGATTCGTCGCAAGCGGTGCTGGTTCCGCTATGCGGCAAGTCGCTGGACCTGCACTGGCTGGCCGAGCGGGGTCACGCCGTTGTCGGCATCGAGCTTGCCGAGCCGGCCGTTGCCGCATTCTTCGACGAGGCCGGCCTGCAACCGCGGGTCGATGAAGTCGGCAGCCTGAGACGGTGGCGCTGGGGCCGGATCGAGATCTACCAGGGCGATTTCTTCCATTTTCGGCCCGACCGGAGTTTCGAGCTGCTCTACGACCGCGCCGCGCTGATCGCGCTTCCGCCCGAGATGCGGCCGGAATATCTCCGGCACCTCGACAGCTTGCTCGCCCGCCCTTCCGAAGGGCTGCTCATCACGCTGGAATACCCCCAGGACTGCATGGACGGCCCGCCGTTTTCGGTCATGGGCGACGAGCTGACGCGTTTCGAGCGCGTGCATTCCGGCCTGCGGTTCGAACGGCTGGAGTGCCGCGACGTGCTCGCGACTCATCCCCGTTTCCGCGATCGAGGCCTGCCCTGGCTGTCGGAATGCGAATACCGCGTGCTCGCTCGTGGGGCTCGATAGTCGGCTCGCGTTTCCACCCAGGCCGAGGCATCGCCGGGTGCGGCAAATGCCCGGTTGACTTTCCCTGCGGAGCGGAAGCCGGCCGGCGGGGCCGAAGGACCACGCCACCGGGCGACCGGCATGAACGATAATCGGTGGTCGCGTGCGCGCAGGAAACCCAGGTTACGGACATGATCTCTTCGCCTGAAGACGTATTGATGCAGATGCGAATTCGCCGGCTGGAGCCCGGCGATGAGGTCGATGCGCCCGGGCTCGATGCGGTCGACGGGCTGAATCTGGTGATCTGCCCGCGCTCGATGGAGCCCGCGGCGTGCCTGCATGCGACGGCGCGTCGAAACGCCGCACATCGATTCTTTCACGCCGCCGGCCTGGGTCCGGCGTGTCGTGATCCGTACCGCTTCCTGTGGCGACTGCTGTCCGCCCTGCGGGACCGCCTCGGGTTTTCCGATCCCGTTCCTGTGGCGCTGGAATCCATGCGCGAGGCGCTACCGAACTGGCTTGCGCGCGCGGCCGCGCTGGGCGGCCTGGCCATCGTGGTCGAGGACGCCCACGAACTCAGCCTGGACGGCCTGACCGCCGATCTCGATTGGCTGCCCGAATGGCTGCCGCCGGGCGTCGCCGTGCTGATTTCGGCGCCACCGGGCCCGGCTGCCGAGCAATTCCGGGAGCGAGCGAAGGCCGTGTTCACGCTGCACGACGACGGCGCAACCGGGCCGCAGCTGTCCGAAAGCACGCTGCAATCGGACGCGGCGGGGCAATGGCTGGAGCTGTTGTGGGCGTCTCGAGCCGGCCTCGATCTCGAGGCCCTTGAGTCGCTGACGCAGTCGCGGCCGGCAGACCTCGATCCGGGATCGCCAGGCCTGCTGTTCGACGGCCGTCGCATCGCGCTGGCCTCGGCGCGGGTGCGCGACGCCGTCGCGCGTCGCAGGCTCGGTGATCACGGCCTCCGCCAGGCGCTACACCTTCGACTGGCCGCGCATTTCCAACAACTCGGCGATGCGGATTCGCTGGTGCTGGCCTGCTGGCACTGGGCGGCCGCGGGCCGCCTCGATCGGCTCGAGGAAACGCTGATCGAACCGCGCTTGCTGGAGTCGATGGACCGGCCCTTCCACGTCTTCGAGGCCGTGCGTCACTGGGCGACGTCGGGCGGTAGCGAGCGGATGAACGAAGCGCTGGAAGCGGCCTGCGCGGTGCCCGGACGATCCAGCGTGTCCATACTCGGGGCGGCCCGGCTTTTCGCCGCCGGCACGGCGGGGGACGCCCCCCTGAAATGGCTGAGCCAGGCCGTCGAGCGCGCGGAGACCGAAGGCGACCCCCCTGCCCTGGTCGAGGCGTTGCAGCGGACCGCAAGGCACGGCGAAACCCCGTTTGCCGACGCGCGCGAGATGATCGGCCGGGCCCTGGACCTTGCCGACGAGAACGCGCTCGATGGCGCGGTGCGGGCCTCGCTGCATCATGATCTTGCCTGCGCGCTGGAAGGCGAAGGGCTCCATGAAGAAGCGAGGCGGGAATACGAGCTCGGAATCGCCTGCGTGGAAGCCGAGGCTGGGGCGGAGTCCGCGCGACTGATTCCGTGGTCGGCAAACCTGGCCGCCGCGCACAAGGCATGCGGCGACCTGGCGGCGGCCGACCGGGCTGCGCGAAACGCCCTGAGACTGGCCCGGACGCGACTGGGAGCGCCCCATCCCACGACTGCCGTGTGCTGCGATCAGCTCGCCGGGATCGCCTACATGAACGGCCAGTACGACGCGGCCGAACCGCTGTATCGCGAGGCACTGGAGATCACCGAGCGAGCGTTCGGCCCGCAGCACCCGGCAACGGCGGCCTGCCTGGGCAACCTCGGGACCGTACTGGACGCGCGCCGCAAGTTTCCGGAGGCGGAGCAGTGCCACCGCCGGTCGCTGTCGCTGCTCATGGCGATCCGCGGCCAGGACCACGAAGACACCGCGGTATGCATGCACAACCTCGCCGTCGTACTCGAATCGATGAGCAAGCTCACCGAGGCCGAGCAGTTCTATCGCCGGGCCCTGGAGACGTGGAACGAGGTCACGGGCCAGAAGAGCCCCGCGTTCGCCACGACCCTGCTGAATCTTGCCGGCGTGCTGCGCGAGCGCGAGGCCTGGAGCGAAGCCGAAGCGCTGTACCGCTCCGACATCGAACTGTGGCGCGAAATCGTGGGTGCGGACCATCCGCACACGCTGGGCGCCCTGACCGAGCTCGCACGCCTGTACATCGACGGCGGCAAGCCCGATATGGCCGAGCCGCTGCTGCTGCATATCGAGGAGCGGATCGCGCAGCAGTCCGGGAAGACGGGCAGTACCTACCTCGACGTCGTCGCACTGCTGGGTCGTGCGTGCAAGGACCTCGGCCGGCCCGAAGAGGCGCGTGCGGTGATTCGCGACGCCCTTGCCGCATGCGAAGGAACGCTCAACATGCTTTCCGCACCGGTGCAGAAACTGCGCAAGCTGCTTCAGACCATCGAGGAAAAGCCCACGGGCACCGGATCCCTCGATGTCTGACGAGCCCGTCCACGTGCCGGAGATCCCGCCGCTGTTCGAGCCCGTACGCATCGACTCGGCGCGCGACCTCGCCGAAGAGGCCTCAACTCTCGCGCGTTCGGGTGCTCCCGAAGGCACGCTGGTCTGGACCGATACCCAGACCGAGGGTCGTGCGCGGTGGGGTCGGTCCTGGGAGTCGCCACCTCGAGGCCTGTACGCGGGTCTGATCCTGCGTCCCGAGTTCGATTGGCAAGATCGGGGACAGATCGCGCTGGTCGGCCTGGTCTCGCTGGGTACCGCGATGGCTTCACTGGTCGCTCCCATGACGGAGCTCCGCTACCGCTGGCCCAATGCTCTGCTGGTCGGCGGCACCCGGATCGCGGGCTTGTGGCTGGAAGAAGATCGGACCGGTGGCTGGCTGACGCTCCTGCTGAGCTGCAACGTCGAAACACGCCCCGACGCTATCTTCGACGGAGGATGCCTGCTCGAGGAAGGCGGCAACCCCGACATGACGCCGGAGCTTCTGCTGGAGCAGTTTTCGCGCCAGTTCCTTTACTGGCTGAATCTGTGGGCGGAGGAAGGCATGCAGCCGGTTCTCCGGGAATTTTCCAGTCGCAGCGATCGGCCCGGCACGCCCATGGCGTTGGCGATTGGCCGCGACGAGAAGATCGCCGGGTCGCTGGCCGGTCATGATGCGCGCGGACGCCTGGAACTGGAGGTCAACGAAGAACGCCGGACCATTCCGATCCGGCGTTTCCTCGGGCTGCCGCGATACGGCAGCGACGACGCTTGACCCCTGGAGTCGTCCCCGGGGAGTCGGCTCAGGCGGTGGAGCCGGAGCCTGCCGGCACTTCCCTGCCCGGCCCGCGTCGTTCGTCGTCGTCGGAGACGAATTCCTCGCCGTCCTTCCTGACTTCCTCGTACCAGAGGTCGTGGTGCTGCTCTGCCCATTCGGAGCTGACGTGCCCTTTGGTGATGGCATCCAGCGCTCCTCTCGCGCCCAGCGTTCCCATGTACATGTGCACGAAGCTGCCGCCGATGTACAGCAGGGCCAGTCCCGCGTGAATGACCAGCGCGATCTGCATCGTCGATCGGGCCTCGAACAGGTTCGGGAGGATCAGCACGATGCCCGAGATGGCCACGACGAGACCGCCTATGGCGTTGAACCAGAACCAGAGTTTCTCGCCGGCGTTGAGCTTGCCCGTGGGCACGTGCTTGCCGGCGAAACCGCCCTTGCGGAACCAGTCCACGTCGACTTTCGACGGTATGTTGTCGCGCATCATCGACACGACCAGCAGCACCAGGGTCACGGCGAACACCGGACCGGTGAAGTTGTGGATGTACTTGGCCGTGATGGCCCATGCCGAGAAACCTTCGGCGCCCATCAACGGGATCAGTACGCCGCGACCGAACAGAAGGCTCAGACCGGTAATGAGAAGCAGGATGAACGCGATGGCCATGATCCAGTGCACGACGCGGACGTAGGCCGACCAGCGCGGCACGCGCTTGCCGGACAGCGGTTTCTCGACCTTCTGGCCGCCACCGCTGAGCACGAACATCCCCGCGACGCCCAGTAGCATTACCGCGAGCACCCAGGGCCCGATCGTAGAGATCGGTCCGTTCCGGATCTGGCGGAAGTTCTGGCCGCCGTTGTCGATCAGCACGTTGGCCGCCGGTCCCTTGACCGCGCTGTAGCCCTCGGTACCCTGCCGCCCTTCGCGCCAGTATTCGGACCTCGGGTTGGTTTCCTCCCAGTCCGCTGGGGTTTCGATCTGCGGCTGGGCGACGGCGACATAGACGTATCCGGTCAGGGGCACGAACATTGCCGCGATCAGAACCAGTGCAGCACCCATCAGGATTCGTTTCGACTTGCCGCCCGTTGCGGTGCGTTTGCTCATCTTCCTGACCTCCAATTCACCGATCCGCCTGGACCTTGGCCAGGCGATAGCGAAGTTCCGTAGCCGTTTCCTCGGTCCGCTCGATCTGTCCTTCGAGCCGCTCGCGCTGTTCTTCGTTCACCCACGGCTCGTCGATGTGCTCGGTCGAACAACCGCCGAGCAGAAGCGGTGCCAGCAGCATGCCGGCGAACGTCCATCGCGTCCCGAGTCCGGGTCTCATGGTCACCGGTCCCTCTGCCCGTCGAATCGCTGATCGAGCTGCTCCTGCAGATCGTCCTTGTTCGCGAGCTTGTTCGTGAGCGGGTCCTGCTCACCCTTGTAGACGCCCGGTTCGTGGCGCGTAACTTCCGCCGACTCGTAGCAACCCGCCAGCGCCAGTCCGACGAGGGTGAGAAACAATATGCGTGGAATCGTGCGCTTCATGGCAATCATGCCTCGCCGTAGGCCTTGCCCCAGCCCCAGGTCTGTGGCCGTCCGCCTCGACGCATCACGCGCTGCCGATAGATGTCGGCCACCATGTCGCCGTCGCCGGCGAGCAAGGCCTTGGTCGCGCACATCTCGGCGCAGGCGGGAAGCTTGCCCTCGGCAATGCGGTTCGCCCCGTACTTTTCGAATTCCTCCTGGCTGCCGTCCTCGGGAGGACCGCCGGCACAGAAGGTGCACTTGTCCATCTTTCCACGCATACCGAACGCTTCGGTCTTCGGGAACTGGGGTGCTCCGAACGGACATGCGTAGAAGCAGTAGCCGCAGCCGATGCACAGTTCCTTGTCGTGCAGCACGATGCCGTCTTCGGTCGTGTAGAAGCAGTCCACCGGGCAGACGGCGGCGCACGGCGCGTCGCTGCAGTGCATGCAGGCCACCGAGATCGACTTCTCGCCGGGCTGCCCGTCGTTCAGCGTCACCACGCGACGGCGGTTGATGCCCCACGGGACTTCGTTGGCGTTCTTGCAGGCCGTCACACACCCGTTGCACTCGATGCAGCGATCGGCGTCACAGAGAAATTTCATACGTGCCATTGCGGTTCCTCCGGCCTTACGCGGCCTTGATCTGGCAAAG
>JBPRGD010000070.1:0-2184 GCA_051428125.1 Candidatus Wenzhouxiangella sp. M2_3B_020 | reverse complement strand
GGCATGGACGTATTGCCGGGGCTGTGGGAGTCGCACGCGCACCTGATGATCGTCGGCCACGCCGACTACGTGCACTGGCAGGAGGAGTACGCCGACCGTTACGCCGACGAGATCATGCCGGCGGCCGCGGTGCAACTGCTGATGGCCGGCGTCACGGCCGCGCGCGATCTCGGAGCGCCGCTGGACGTGTCCATCGACGTGCGCGAACGGATCGCGTCCGGGAAGATCCCGGGTCCGCGCCTGTTCGTCTCCGGTCCGTTCCTGCAGCACGAGGTCGAGGACTGGCAGTCGCACTACCGGTGGGCCGTCGAAGGGACGCGCGACGCGCGAAACAAGGTGCAACGGCTGGCCGACGCCGGCGTCGACATGATCAAGCTGATCGACCAGGACAAGATGACGCTGGAAGAGGCGCAGGCCATCGTCGATACCGCGCACGCGCTCGGCCTGAAGGTCGTCGGCCACTCCCACCGCCCGTCCGAGATCCGGCGCGGACTCGAGATCGGCGTCGACAACTTCGAACACACCGGCCTGACGACCGCGCCCGAGTACCCCGATGACCTCATGCGAATGCTGAAGGAGCGAACCGCCACCGGCCGCGTCGCCGGCGGGCCGCTGTTCTGGACCCCGACCGTCGAGGGTCTCTACAGCTACACCGAACTGGTCGACAACCCCGAGCCGCTGGACGATCCGTGCTGGAAGCGCGGCCTGGCCGAAGACACGGTCGCCGACATCGAGCGCTCCATCGAACAGCCGGGCAAACTCGACTACATGCAGCTCCACCCGCTGCGCGCACCGACGCTGAAACGCAAGATCGGGCAGCTCAAGGAGGCCGGCGTCGTGTTCCTGGTCGGCACCGACTCCGGCGTGCCGATGAACTTCCATTGCGACTCGACCTGGCGCGAAATGGACGGCCTGGTCAACATCTTCGGCATGGAACCCATGGACGTCATACGTGCCGCGACCTACTGGCCGGCGGTGATGATGGACGTCTCCGACGAACTCGGCACCGTGGAGGCGGGCAAGAAGGCCGATATCATCGCCGTCGACGGCGATGTGCTCAAGCACATCAGCCAGCTCTCCGACGTCGACCTCGTCATGAAGGGCGGCGTGATCTACAAGCGCGACGGGCGGCCCCTGGAGGAGCGGTTGTAGGCAACCGGCGAAAAACGATGAACTGCGAAGGGCACGAAGTAAAGGAATTCCTCACAGTCGTTCCGGGCCGCCCAGCATGGGAGCGAGCTCCAGCTCGCGATGCTGTTCGGGCTCATCGGCAGCTGGAGCTGCCTCCCACAGAAAAGGCACGGCTGGCGGGGGCGGCTTTCGAACGCGACCGGTCGGCGAAGAATCCCGGCGGCGTCGCCGTCGAGGGATTGATCGGACTCGAGCTATTGGCCAGCGTGGTGTGATACTGTATTTTCATACACTTCAGCGTGCGTTACTCCCGACGCATCGCGAGCCCCCGGCAGTCACGGATGTCACGACCCGAAACCACTCCCCGCAAGGGCCGCGGCTCGGTCTCCAACCGACCGGGGCGATTCGCCCGCGATGTCATCGAACCCGCGGAGAGCGAATGGACCGACGAGCTCGACGCGCTGCCGAAGCTGGCGACGGTCGTCCGGTCGGAAGCAGCAAAGTCCATCATCTCGCGCAACGCCTCGCCCGACGTGCCGTTCGAGCAGTCGATCAACCCGTACCGCGGCTGCGAGCACGGCTGCGTCTACTGCTTCGCACGCCCGACGCACAGCTATCTCGACCTCTCGCCCGGCCTGGACTTCGAGACGAAGCTCCACGCCAAGGACAACGCCGTCGAACGGCTCGAAGCCGAGCTGCGAAAGCCCGGCTACGTCTGCAAGCCGATCACGATCGGCGCCAACACCGATCCGTACCAGCCGATCGAACGCGAACGGCGCATCACGCGCGGGCTGCTCAAGACGATGCTGGAATACCGGCACCCGGTCAGCGTGATCACCAAGGGCATGCTGGTCGAGCGCGACGTCGACGTGCTGTCGGAACTGGCCGCGCTGGACCTGGTCTCGGTCCACGTCAGCGTCACCAGCCTGGACGAGGACCTCAAGCGCAGGCTCGAGCCGCGGGCCGCGTCGGCGAAGGCGCGGCTTCGCGCCATCGCGCGGCTGACCGCGGCCGGCGTGCCGGTGGGCGCGCTGATCGCACCGGTGATCCCGG
>JBPRGD010000069.1:0-4427 GCA_051428125.1 Candidatus Wenzhouxiangella sp. M2_3B_020 | reverse complement strand
CCTACATCGCCGAGCATTACAGCTCCTTCGACGAACTGTCCGCCGACGGACTGGACGCGCTCATCATCACGGGCGCGAACGTGGCCAACCCGGCTCTCGCCGAGGAGCCGTTCTGGAAGCCCCTGGCCGAGGTGGCGCACTGGGCGGAGGAAAACGTGACCTCGACGCTCTGTTCCTGCCTGGCGACGCACGCGCTTCTGAAACTGAAGCACGGCATCGACCGGCAGCAGCTTCCGCGGAAGCGCTGGGGGGTGTACTCCCACAAGGTCACGAACCCCGAACATCCGCTGCTGCGGGAAGTCAACACCCGCTTCGACGCACCTCATTCGCGCCACAACGACATCACGCGAAACCAGCTTGAAGCCGCCGGGCTCGCCGTGCTCGCCGAAAGCGAGTCGGGCGGGGTCCACCTGGCCACCAGTCCGGACCAGCTGCGGCTCATCTACTTCCAGGGGCACCCGGAATACGACGCCTCCAGCCTATGGAAGGAGTACAAGCGCGAGGCGTTCCGGTTCGCCGCAGGCGAGCGCGGCCGTCCACCTCTGCCGGAAAACTACCTCGACGGCGGGGCGCAGCGCCTGGCCCGTCAGCTACTCGATGTCGCGAGCGATCGGGCGCGCGTGGCCGAGATCGAAGCGGCGGTCGAGCCGCTGATCGACAATACCTGGGGCGACACGGCGAAAGCCATCTTCAACAACTGGCTCGGACTGGTCTACAGGTTTACGGACCTGGACCGGCGCCGGCCCTTCATGCCGGGCGTCGACCCGGAGGACCCGCTCGGACTGCTTGCCGGCGGGCGGAACCAACAGCATTCGCGCTGAGGAACATACGATGAAGGACGAAACCCTGGCGATCCACGCAGGCTACAAGGCCGATCCCACCACACGCGCGGTCGCGGTGCCCATCTACCAGACCGTCGCCTACGAGTTCGAGAGCGCCCAGCACGGGGCGGATCTGTTCAACCTCGAGGTCGAGGGCAATATCTACACCCGGATCATGAACCCGACGACGGCGGTGCTGGAGCAGCGCTGCGCCGAGCTCGAGCAGGGTATTGCGGCCCTGGGCCTCTCGGCGGGCAGCGCGGCGGTCAATTACGCCATCCTGACCATCGCCGAGGCCGGCAGCAACATCGTCACGGTTCCGCGGCTCTACGGCGGCACCTACACGCTGTTCAAGCACATGCTCCCGAAACTGGGCATCGATGTGCGCTTTGCCGAAGACGACCGCGCCGAATCGCTGGCGAAGCACGTCGACGGCAAGACCGCCGCAGTGTTCTGCGAGACGATCGGCAACCCGGCCGGCAACGTGGTGGACCTCGAAGCGCTTGCGGCGATGGCGCACGACCGCGGCACGCCGCTGATCGTCGACAACACGGTGGCCACGCCGGCGATCACGAAGCCCATCGCCTGGGGAGCGGACATCGTCGTGAACTCGCTGACCAAGTACATGGCCGGCCACGGAAATTCCCTGGGTGGTGTGATCGTCGACGGCGGGACCTTTCCCTGGACCGAACACGCGGACAAGTACCCGATGCTGACCGAAGCCGAGCCCGCCTATCACGGAGTCGTCTACACCGAGGCGATGGGCGAGGCCGCATTCATCGCGCGGGCGCGCACCGTCCCGCTGCGCAACACCGGCTCAGCGCTGAGTCCGCTGAACGCCTTCCTGATCCTGCAGGGACTGCAGACGCTTCCGCTGCGCATGGAGCGGCACTGCGACAACGCGCTGGCCGTCGCGAAGTTCCTGGTCGATCACCCGCGGGTGTCCTGGGTGCGCTTCGCAGGTCTGCCGGATTCTCCCTACCACGACCTGGCGCAGAAGTATTGCGACGGCCGCCCATCGGCTTTGCTCACCTTCGGCATCGAGGGCGGGTACGACGCAGGGGTGAAGTTCTACGACGCGCTGGAGTTGTTCGTGCGCCTCGTGAACATCGGCGACGTGAAGTCGCTCGCCGCGCATCCGGCCTCGACCACGCACCGCCAACTGTCGGAGGAGGAACTCGCGAGCGCCGACGTCACGCCCGACATGATCCGGCTGTGCATCGGCATCGAACACATCGACGACATCCTGACCGATCTCGACCGGGCGCTGGCGGCTTCGGCCTGATCATGCCGGACCGGTAGCGGACCAACGGTCAGCAGGATTCCGCCCTCCGGACGGGAGCATTTTCCCGCTACCGGCCGAACCGTTGCGGCGATGGCGATCCAGGTTCGTTGGCATGCCTCCGATCGCGTCCATTCGGCGGATGCGGGCCGGACTTCGGCTTTCCGAGCCGTTGCGGAACTGGACGTCGATCCGATCGACGGACGCCGGTGAGTGTCCAGACCGGCACCGGCCGGGTCCAGCGATCCGGTGCCGCCCCACTGCCCGAGCGCGCTGGACAACTGCCACGGGCCCTCGACGATTTCACCGGGGAGCCGGACACCCCTTCGACGTTTGTGCCGGGGCACCACCAAACACGCCCGTAACTGAACACGGGCCTGATTCGCACAAGGAATCAGCACTCGTCGAATGCATACCGGGCCGAGCACGAAGTTCCGCTTCGCCCCGGAACGCGCGGCCCCGTCGAGAGCGTGCGATTTCCGGGTCTTGCGGAACGATCACTCGCCCGGGTCCTGACCGGAGCCTGATGAAATCGGACGTTCTTCATGTCGCTCGGTCGCCTGGGAGTTCGCCCAGACTGCCGCCCAGGGAAGCTCCAGCGCTGCGGCCCACGCCATTCCCATCGCAAGCCCCAGCGCGATGCCCGAAGGCGCTGCCCAGCCGGCAACCAGGGTTCCCAGCGCGACGGTGAAGAGCACGAACGTACCGATCCCTGCACAGGCAACCGCCCCCGCCCAGTCGCGCACGCGAGCCGTGAGCGCCGTCGAATGCACGAGCAGCGCGGCGGTGGCCGCGACTGCCACCGAGGGATACTCGGAATGGGGAACGTTGCCTTCGAGCACGAAAGCGTCCAGGAAATTCGCACCGCCGCCCGCGCCGATCACGCCCGCCCCGAACCGAAATGCCGCCGCCCGCCCGGCCAGCCCGAACGCGATCGCCATGAGCGGAATCGCCAATGCGGCCAATGCCGGCCAGTCGAAGATGCGTAACCCGCTTCGCGCGATCTCGACGGCATCTTCTGTCCGCACTTCGGACATCCACTCCAGCACCGGGAAGTCGATGAGGGCCAGCCCATCGGCCGCGCGTGTCTGGGTAAAGATCAGTCCGACGCTCCCCACCGCACCCAGTAGAACCAGAAAGCAGAGCGTCAGGCTCAAGCCCTGGGCAAGGCCAGGATGGAGTCGCCGGCCCAACCACCGAAACCCCGGGGCGAGCGCTCGGGCAATGCCCTGTGTTCCCGTCGCTCGCAGCGTCAGGCGGAAGAACGCCTGCACGCGACGCTGATTGGCCGCGATGCGAACGGTGATCCAGCGAAGTACAACGGCCGTGACGAACAGGATGAGGACCAGGATCGCGGCGTTTCCGCTGACTTCACGGATCACGTCCCACGACTCCCCGAGCAGGTAGCCGACCGAGATCCACGTGAAGGCCCAGAGCAGGCTGGCCGCAAGATCGAATACGACGAACCTGGGGTAGCGCAGACCCGATGCGCCGGCGAGAAACGGCACCACGATCCGGGTCGGCGTGGACACGCGTCCCAGAACGATGGCCCATTCCCCGCGGCGCACCATGAAGTCCTGGGCCTTCCGGATGGAACGGCCGAGGAATCGCTGCAACGGCGCCCATTCCAGCACGTCCTCGCCCCAGCGGCGTCCCAGATAGAACCCCGTCGCGTTGCCTGCCAGGGTGGCCACGAACACCACGCCGAGCAATACGCCGAACTCCACCTGGCCGCGGGCCGCCAGAACCCCACCCGTCACCACAGCAAGCTCTCCGGGAGTGATGAAGCCGAGGAAGAACGCGGCTTCCGTCCAGCAAAGTACTCCGATCAGCAGATAAGCCGTGAGGGGCGGCAGGTCGAAGAGCCATTCGAACAATCTCTCCATGACCTCAGACGGCCCCGCTCTTCGGCTCTGTACCCCACGCGAAGATGCAATCGAGGATGGAGTCCGCTATCGGAAGCGACCTTCTATTCTTCATCGGCAGCAAGACGGTTCTGCTCCACCGGATCGGTCTCGCCGTCGCTCTCTCCTTCCAGGGCTCGACGGCGCTGGAGCCACCGAATCACCGACCAGCATAGCAACGCCCACGCGGCCCCCACCGTCCAACCTCCGAGCACGTCGGTGGGCCAGTGCACGCCTACATGGATGCGACTGACGCCCACCATCACGGTCAGGATCAGGGCGACGATCAGCGGATAGAGGATCTGCCGCTTCCGCTCCGCCATCTCGGCCACCATGGCGCCCAATGTCAGGTAGGTGACGGCCGCGAGCATGGAGTGCCCGCTCGGGAAACTGGAGGTCATCGTATGGGAAAGATGCGGG
>JBPRGD010000068.1:0-3819 GCA_051428125.1 Candidatus Wenzhouxiangella sp. M2_3B_020 | reverse complement strand
GCCGGGTCTGTGGATCGGGGTTGTTCGCTGGTCATGCGGGGAACTGTAACCAAACCGAGGTTAAAAAAGGGCTTGCGCTCGCTTTGACGGGCGGAAGACGAAGTTTTCAGTTTTCAGATTGAAGTTTTCAGCAAGCGGGGTCTCGGTGTGTTTCGTGGGTGGCGAATGGAGCGCCGTGCCGGGATTCGGCGGCCCTACCGTCGGCGCGAATTCGCGCCTCCCACAGGAACGAAAATCGACCCGGCAATCTTCTGTGGGAGCGGCGACCTCGCCGCCAGTCCATGGGCGTCGGAGACGGCGCCGTGTCCTCCGAACCCCGCTCAGTCGTAGGAGCGGCGTCTTCGCCGCGATGTCCTGTCGGTAATCGGCCCGACCGTCGGCGCGAATTCGCGCCTCCCACAGGAACGAAAATCGACCCGACAAGCCTCTGTGGGAGCGGCGACCTCGCCGCGACGGTCGAAGCCTCCACACCGGCACCGGCCTCCCGCGGCAGCACGCCGGAACCACCGGAGACCGGCCCACCGCCTGCCTGGACCCCGGATCGAAACAAAAAACGGCACGGACGTCGCCGTCCGTGCCGTTGGCCCGTAACCCCTTCCGCGCAGAGGCGCAAGGGCGGTTGGATCGGGTCAGGCCGCGGCCTGGTGCTGCTCCATGAGGCGGGTCAGCTGATCCTTGGTTCGGAGTTTTTCCCGTTTGAGTTGATTGAGGGCCAGGTCTTCCATCGGAGCCGTACCGTTCTCGGCCGCCATGACGCGCTTTTCGAGATTCTGGTGATGGTTGTAAAGCCGACGGAACTCCTCGTTTTCCTTCAGCAATACTTCCATCTGCTCGCGATGATTTTCAAACATGGCACTTCTCCTTGTTCGTGGACGGTGTCGCTGGCTTGCGGCCGGGGGCGGATGAGCCGCCGCGCGACCGGTTCATGACAATCGTCGGTCTGGTGGTAGGCGTTTTCAAGAGGCGGAGCCGGGCTCCGCGAGGGGACTGCCCGTAGCGCGCGGGCGGAATTCGTACTTGGCTTGCAGGGAAACGCTGACTGGCTGATTGCACTGTTCGTTCCGACCAGCTTGGCCTCCATTTGTATCGCATTCGGCCGGGATTGGCAAGCGATTCTCTCCGACGAGGTTTCGAACGGTCGTTCCGGATAGGCCGCGGATCCGGCCGGTCGTTGCCCGGGTTGTGGCGTCTCCCGGTATGCCTGGCACCAGGGCCCGTTCGGCCCGCGCCCTCGCGGGGGAGGGCCTGTGAGGGGGTACGACTCAGGAGTCGCTGAGCAGGATCACGTCGACGCGCCGGTTCCTGGCCCGGCCCTCGGCGGTCTCGTTCGTCGCGATCGGGAAATCCTCGCCCATGCCCACGGCGTTGATCCGCGCCCGGTCGATGCCGAGTTCGACCAGCGCGTCGCGCACGGCCTCGGCGCGCTGCCGGCTGAGCCGGAGGTTGAGATCGGCGGGCCCGGTGGAATCGGTATGCCCCTCGATCCGGATCTGCTTGTCCGGTTCGCTTTCCAGCAGCTCGATGACGTCGCGCAGGTTCTCGGTGGCCGAATCCAGCAGTTCCGTCTCGCCGACGGCGAATAGCACGTCGCCCAGCGTGACGACCACGCCGCGGTCGGTCTGCCGGTATTCCATGTACTCCAGCCGCCGCTGCAGGCTCTCGGCGGTCTGGGAGGCCAGTTCGGCCTCGCGGCGGGCCAGCTCGATCTCGGCCGACTGCGCCTCGGCCAGCCGGCGGGCCTGCTCGGCTTCCTGGCGCGCCTGGGCGGCCTGCTGCGCGGCCCGTTCGCGGCGTTGCTCGGCGCTCATCGCGTCTTCGCGTGCGCGCTCCATCTCCTCGCGCGTGGCGGCCGAGGCCATCATCGCGTCCTCCGCTGCCCGGCGCGCCTCCTGCGCCTCCAGGCGGCTGGCGCGCAGCAGCAGGTCGGTGCGCCGCTTCCCGACGACGGCGACCTCGCGGCGCGCTCGCTCGGCGAACGCCTCGGCGCGCGCGAGTTCCAGCGCCTTTCTCGCCATCCAGATCCGCTGCTCGCGCTGCGCTTCGTCCAGGTCCTCGATGCCGGCGCGTCTCACGGCGACCCGCGCATCGGCCAGCGCGCCGGGCGCGAGCTCGGTGATCTCGTCGTTCTCCTCCAGCGCCTGCAGGTCGGCGCGCAGGTTGTCCAGCACACCGGGCGGGGGCGGCGGCGTGGCGCACCCGACCAACCCCAGCAGGGCGGCCAGGGCCATCGCGGCGATCGTCCTTCGCATCATTCCGCGTCCTCCCGATCGGGCGTGGTATCGATGGCGTCGCCGAACGCGTCGCGGAGTTCGTCGCGCAGCGCCTCGAGCTCGGCACGCTTGCGTTCCAGCTCGGCCCGGGCGCGCGCACCTTCGGCCCGCACGATGGCCAGCCGCGCCTGCAGCGCGGCGCGCTGCACCAGCCGGCTGGCCTCGACCGGCTCGTCTTCCGAGACCGCCTGCGCGGCCTCGGAGCGGAGCTCCATGGCTTCGTCGAGTTCCAGCGGCGCGTGGTCGCTCGCCCCGGCGCGCTGCGCCAGCGCGATCGCGTCGTCGGCTTCCAGCAGGATCTCGGGATCGGCGTCGGTCGTCGCGCAGCCGGCCAGCACGACGGTCGCGGCCATCACGCAGGCCAGGGCGGGGCCCGGTAGAAACGGTCTATTCGGCATCGGGTTGGTTCTCCGGAGCGGCCCGCTCGATCGCCGGGATCCCCGCCAGGTGGGCGCAGATCCGGCCGATGCTGGGCCAGCGGGATTCGTCGCATTCGAAACGGCGTGCATTATAAACCTGGGGTAGCAGGCAGCAATCGGCCAGGGTCGGCTCGTCGCCGTGGCAGCAGGCGCCGGTGTCGTCGCTCTCGACCAGCATTTTCTCCACCGCGTCCAGGCCCATCTCCACCCAGTGGCGGTACCAGGCCAGCTTCGCGTCCTCATCGACCTGCAGCGTGCCGGTCAGGTACTTCAGAACGCGCAGATTGTTGACCGGATGCGTGTCGCAGGCGATCACGTTGGCCATCGCGCGCACGCGCGCCCGGCCGTCGGGGTTGCCCGGGAGCAATGGCGCACCCGGAAACACCTCGTCGAGGTACTCGAGAATCGCCATCGACTGGGTCAGCACCTTTTCGCCATGAAGCAGCGTTGGTACCTGGCCCTGCGCGTTCAGCGCGATGTAGTCGGGCAGGTACTGCTGACCGCCGTCGCGGACGAGATGGACGAATTTCTGCTCGTAATCCAGCCCCTTCAGGTTCAGCGCCATGCGCACGCGGTAGCTGGCCGAAGAGCGCCAGTACCCGTACAGCACCAGTCCCTCGTCGGCCGGGTCTGTGGATCGGGGTTGTTCGCTGGTCATGCGGGGAACTGTAACCAAACCGAGGTTAAAAAAGGGCTTGCGCTCGCTTTGACGGGCGGAAGACGAAGTTTTCAGTTTTCAGATTGAAGTTTTCAGCAAGCGGGGGTCTCGGTGTGTTTCGTGGGTGGCGAATGGAGCGCCGTGCCGGGATTCGGTGGCCCTATCGTCGGCGCGAATTCGCGCCTCCCACAGGAACGAAAATCGACTCGACAACCGTCTGTGGGAGCGGCGACCTCGCCGCCAGTCCATGGGCGTCGGAGACGGCGCCGCGACCTCCGAACCCCGCTCAGTCGTAGGAGCGGCGTCTTCGCCGCGATGTCCTGTCGGTAATCGGCCCGACCGTCGGCGCGAATTCGCGCCTCCCACAGGAACGAAAACCGACCCGGCAATCTTCTGTGGGAGCGGCGACCTCGCCGCCAGTCCATGGGCGTCGGAGACGGCGCCGCGACCTCCGAACCCCGCTCAGTCGTAG
>JBPRGD010000067.1:0-3687 GCA_051428125.1 Candidatus Wenzhouxiangella sp. M2_3B_020 | reverse complement strand
CCGATGCCGGGGACGTGCACGTCCCGGCCGACTGGACGGTCGCGCACATGGCCCAGCAGATCCGGGAACTCGACCGCCCGGCGATCGATTTCGTGCTCGACGGCGACGAGCGCCTGCGCGCCGCCGAGCGCGCGGTGGCCGAGGCGGACGCCGCGGGCGACGGCGAGGCCATCGCCCGGGCCCACCAGCACTACGACGACGCCGGCGGCTTCGACGCCCGCGCACGCGCCGGCGCGCTGCTGGCCGGGCTGGGTTTCGCAAAGGCCGACCACGAACGCACCGTCGGCGAGTTCTCGGGCGGCTGGCGGATCCGCCTTTCGCTGGCCCGCGCGCTGATGTGCCCGTCGGACCTGCTGCTGCTCGACGAGCCCACCAACCACCTCGACCTCGAGACCATCATCTGGCTGGAGGGCTGGCTGAGGCGCTACGACGGAACGCTGGTGCTGATCTCGCACGACCGCGATTTCCTCGATCACGTCGTCGACGGCGTGGTCCACATCGAAAGCGGGAACCTCGACCGCTACGCGGGCGGCTACTCGGACTTCGAGCGGCAGCGCGCCGAACGGCTGAGCCTGCAGCAGGCGCGCTACGAGAAGCAGCAGAAACAGATCGCCCACAGGCAGGCCTTCGTCGACCGCTTCCGGGCCAAGGCCACCAAGGCCAGGCAGGCCCAGGCGCGCCTCAAGGCGCTGGAGCGGATGGAAAAGGTCGCGCCGGCGCACGTCGACAGCCCGTTCGACTTCGAATTTCCCCAACCGCCCCGCGCGGCGGATCCGCTGGTGGCGATGCGCGAGGCCACGCTCGGTTACGGCGACACGGTCGTGCTCGACGGCCTTTCGCTGAACCTCTCGGCCGGCGATCGCGTCGGCCTTCTGGGCGTCAACGGCGCCGGCAAGTCGACGCTGGTCAAGGCGCTGGCCGGCGAGCTGGGACCGCTGGCCGGCAGCCTCGATTACAGCCGCAACCTCGGCATCGGCTACTTCGCCCAACACCAGGTCGAGCAGATCGACACCGCGGTCAGCCCGCTGGTCAATCTTTCGCGGGTCGCCGGCGACGTCCCCGAGCAGAAGCTGCGCGACTTTCTGGGCGGATTCGCGTTCTCCGGCGACCTCGCCACCGATCCATGCGCGCGGCTCTCGGGCGGCGAGCGCGCGCGGCTGGTGCTGGCGCTGATCATCTGGCGGGCTCCGAATCTGCTGCTGCTCGACGAGCCGACCAACCACCTCGACCTGGAAATGCGCCACGCGCTGACGATCGCGCTGCAGGGCTTCACCGGCGCGGTCGTCACCGTCTCGCACGACCGCCACCTGCTGACCGAGACCGTCGACGATTTCTGGCTGGTCGCCGACGGCGGCGTGCGGCCGTTTCCGGGCGGTCTCGATGACTACCGTACGCTGATCGGCCAGCCCGAAGAGAAACCCGCAGGCGCGGGCAGCACCGCCAACCGCAAGGCCGAGCGCCAACGCAAGGCCGCCGAGCGCGAGCGCGTCAAGCCGCTGACCAACCGGATCAAGAAGCTGACCGGCGAGATCGAGCGACTCGAAGCACGCAAGGGCGAACTGGCCGAAACGCTGGCCGACGCGGGGCTGTACCAGCCCGAGCGCGCCGACGAGCTCAAGCGCCTGCTCGCCGAGGACGGCGAGGTCAAACAACGGCTGGAAACACTGGAATCGGAGTGGCTGGCGGCCGAGGACGAACTCGAATCGCTGCGGCAGGGAGCCTGAGTCCGCCGCTACAATCGGGCCGCGCTCCTCTCGTGGTCATGCCATGCCCGAAGAACTGATCCGACGCAACCGCGAATGGGCCGAGCGCGTGCGCGC
The DNA here is from genome assembly GCA_051428125.1 of Candidatus Wenzhouxiangella sp. M2_3B_020. Classification (GTDB taxonomy): domain Bacteria; phylum Pseudomonadota; class Gammaproteobacteria; order Xanthomonadales; family Wenzhouxiangellaceae. The sequence goes on along the minus strand of JBPRGD010000067.1, from coordinate 1,867 downwards.
GCGCTCTCCCGAATATTTTTCCAGGCTCGCCGCACTGCAGAAGCCGGACTACTTCTGGATCGGCTGCGCCGACGCGCGCGTGCCCGCCAACGTCATCGCCGGACTGGAGCCTGGCGAAGTATTCGTCCACCGCAACGTCGCCAACGTCGTCCACTCGGCCGACCTCAACCTGCTGGCCGCGCTGCAGTTCGCCGTCGAGGGCCTCGAGATCGGCAAGATCATCATCTGCGGCCACTACGGCTGCGGCGGCGTCGCCGCGGCCTGCGAGCACGGCTCGCACGGGCTCGTCGACCACTGGATCGAGCCGATCCGACGTCTGAACCGCGATCACGCCCCCGAACTGGATGACCTCGACGCGGATGCCCGGCGCGACCGGCTGGCCGAACTCAACGTCGTCGACAGCGTCGCGCGCATCGCCGAAACGCCCATCCTCAGAAGCGCGTGGGCCGAAGACCGGCCGGTCGAGATCCACGGCATGATCTACTCGCTGACCGACGGCAGGCTCAACAAGCTCGACTGCAGCATGGCCCCCTAGCAAGCGTACGGGCACGATCAAAAGGCGGAAAGCGATTCACGAAGAACACGAAGATCGCACGAAGGGCACGAAAGAAGTCGAGGCAACCGGCCGAGGCCGAAAGCCGACGATCGGAAGCGGCTCCGAACGTCGGCGTACGCATTGCGTATCCGAACAACAGGTCGCGACTCGCCGCGCGATGACGCCGGGCTTCCGGACGCGCCTTCCGCGTGCATTGCACGTTTCCGGCGGCCCGGCTAAGCTGATTTCCTTGGCAGCGATGGGACTTGCATGATGATGAACCGTTTTGCGACAGTTCTTTTGTGTTCGGCGGCAGCAATGGCCACCGCCTCTGGTTCGATGGCGGCGGATGGCTCGAAGGAAAAACGGCTCACGGCAGTCTCGGACGCCGACGTCGCTGCGATCAAGGAACAGTCGCGGCGGCTCGCCGCGGCGCGCGTCGAAGCCGCCGAGTGGCTGCTGGAACACGAAGATCCGCGCAAGCGGGCGGCGGGCCTTCTGGAGCGGGTGAGCGCGATCGGCGACATCGAGAAACAGCTCGAATGGTCCGAATCGCTGCTGCAGCTCGATCGGGTACGGCCGGACGGCCCGGTCGGGCAGGCGGCGATCGACGGGATCGATCGCGCGATTCAGGAGGGGGAACAGGTTGCCGCACTCGATACGACCGAACTGCTCGACCGGTTCCAGCAGGCAATCCGCACGACCACCGACGGCGCGGCGCTGGCGTGGCTCGCCGCGGCCTGTCGCAACGCCGGAATCGAGACGTTCTGCATCGACGCCGGGCTGGACGCGGCGATCGTCCGGCACGACGGCGCCAACCTGTTCAGCCGCGCCGCGCTGCTGCACGATGCAGAAGCCACCCCGTTCGAAACGCTCCTGATGGAAGCGCGCGCAACGCGTACCTACGAAATGCAGCTCACCGAGACCTGGTTCGAAGCGCTGGCCGACGGCGTGACCGGCGTGTCCCTGAGCGACCGGGACCGAGCTGTGGGCGCGTTTTCGGTCAGCCTGGCCTATGCGACTCCGGCGTTCGGAGATCTCAGCCGCGCATGCGGTTCCGGCGCCGTTCCCGGCAGCGAACTCGACATCGCCTGCGACCGTGTCCTCGACGACATGGCCGACAACGCCGACGGCGCGCTGGCGCAGATGCTGCCGCTGGCGATCCGCGCCGAACGCGCCGAGGCCCTGGGTCTGGATCGACTCGCCGCCGACTACGAGGCCAGGAAACAGCGCCTGCACGCCCGATGGACCTGCGCCGTTCGGCCCACCGAAGCCGTGCTCAAGCACGACGAAGACGGCGCCGTCGCCGAACACATGGCGCTGATCGTCGAG
>JBPRGD010000066.1:0-1885 GCA_051428125.1 Candidatus Wenzhouxiangella sp. M2_3B_020 | reverse complement strand
TTGGCCCATTCGGTGATGTAGCAGCCTTCGCGGAACCAGTACTCGTCCGCGCGGCTGCCGGCGAAGAAGTGCATGGCCGAATTCTAGCGTTTCGGATGATTCCCCATGTGGGTGCGACGGCCGCATGACTTATGGCCCATGATGCGTTCACGAGGCTTGGTTAACTTGCCCGTTCCCCCGATTTCCGGAGACCGCCTTGCGCTACGCACTCCTATCCCTGTGCGCGCTGTTGCTGGGACCGCTGAACGCGGCCGAACTGCGACAGCCGCTGCCGGACGTCTACGCCATCGTCGACGTTCGCATCGTGACTCGGCCCGGCGAAGTCGTCGAATCGGGCACCGTCGTCGTTCGCGACGGCGTGATCGAGGCCGTCGGCGCCGACGTCACGCCGCCGGCCGATGCGCGAATCGTCGAGTTCGAGCGCGACGACGAACAGCCGCCGGTCACGGTCTATCCCGGCCTGGTCGAGCCGTATCTCGTCGTCGGCGGCAAGGAAGGCGATGAACGCAGCGAGGACGAGGACGAATCCGACGACGTTCCGGGCCGCCACCCGCTGGTTCGGCCCGACCGCGCCTTCGGCGCCGGCGACTGGCCGGCCGAAGCGGTCGAGGCCCATCGCCGCGCCGGCTTCACGACCGCGCTGATGGTGCCTGACGAAGGGCTGTTCCGGGGGCGCTCGCTGGTGGCCAACCTCGGCGACGGAGGCCTGAGCGCCAACCTGCTGGGTCGCGATGTCGCCCAGCACGCGCACTTGCACGAACGCCATCCCGACGGCAAGTACCCGCAATCGCTCATGGGTTCGGTCGCGCTGTTCCGCCAGACGCTGGCCGATGCCGGCTGGCAGCAGCGCGCCCGCCAGGCCTGGAACGAGAACCCGGCGCAGGCCAGGCCCGAGTGGCTTGGCGGCGTCGACGCGCTGGGACCGATGATCGCCGGCGATCAGCCGCTGGTGTTCGAATCCCGCGACCTGCTCGACAGCCTGCGGATCCTGGATCTCGTCGACGAGGACCTGGACCTGGTCCTGGTCGGTCACGGCGCCGAGTACAAGCGCCTGGGCGATTTCGACCGAAAGGTTCCGCACATCCTGCCGCTGGACTTTTCCGACGCGCCCGACGTCGAGGACGAGCAGGATCGCGACGTGCCGCTGGAGGCGCTGCGGCACTGGCAGCGCGCGCCATCCAATCCGGCGCGCCTGGTCGATGCCGGCTTTCCGCTGCTGTTGACCGCGTGGAAGCAGTCGGCTCCGACGGAACTGTTCGCCCAGATCGCAAAGGCCGTCGAGCAGGGGCTCGATGCCGACACCGCGCTGGCCGCGCTGACGACCGCGCCTGCGGACTGGCTGGGCATCGGCGATCGCGCCGGCCGGATCGCCGAGGGCTACATGGCCAACCTCGTCGTCGTCGAGGGCCAGCTGTTCGCCGAATCGCCGACGATCAGCGAAGTCTGGGTCGACGGTCATCGCTTCGAACTGGCGAAGCTGGAGCCGCCGGAAGTCGATCCCGTCGGCACGTGGGACCTGAGACTGGGCGTGGCCGGCATGGGCGAGATGGACGCGGAGCTCGTGTTGACCGGCGAACCCACGGCGCTGAAGGGTTCGCTGACGGTCATGGGCAGCACGGCCGACATCACCGAGGGCCGGGTATCCGGCAACCAGGTGCAGTTGAAGATCGACGCCAGCGACTTCGGCGCCAGCGGCACGATTTCGCTGAATCTCGACGTCGAGGGTGATCGCGGCCGCGGCAATGGCACCGGCCCGTACGGCGAATTCACGGTGCGCGGCGAGCGGACCGGCCCGCCCGGAGACACGTCCCGAGACGAGGAGACGCGCACATGAAGACCCTGATTTCCCTGCTGGCCGGTCTCGTCACCGCGACGGCGCTGGCCG
>JBPRGD010000065.1:0-5900 GCA_051428125.1 Candidatus Wenzhouxiangella sp. M2_3B_020 | reverse complement strand
CACGCGCTGGTGAAACGGTAGTCGACGCCGCGCTGACGCGGCTTCAACGTTCGCGGTCCGACGCACGAATGCGTCCCTTACGATGATACGGTAATGAAGAAACGGAGCGCGCCGCCGAGCGATTCACCGACCGGCGGTTCGGCGAACGAGGAGGAGACTCGATGCAGACGATCAGGATTCCGGGAACCGGCCTGGAGGTTTCGAGGATCGCCCTGGGCACCTGGGCGATCGGCGGCTGGATGTGGGGCGGCACCGATGAACGCAGATCCATCGAGACGATCCATGCGGCGATCGACCGGGGCGTGACGCTGGTCGATACCGCGCCGGTCTACGGTTTCGGCACCTCGGAGAAGATCGTCGGCAAGGCGCTGGCCGAGCACGACCGCGGCGGCGAAGTTCGTGTCTCGACCAAGGTCGGACTGGAGTGGGACGACGACGGCGGGGTGCACCGAAACGGTTCCACCGAACGCATAAAGCGCGAGATCGACGACTCGCTGGAACGCCTTGGACGCGAGACGATCGACATCTACCACGTGCACTGGCCCGATCCCACCCGGCCCGTGGAAGAAACCGCCCGAGCGATGCGCAGGCTGCTCGAGCAGAAGCTCATCGGGCACGTCGGGGTGAGCAACTTCACCTGCGACCAGATGGAGCGCTTCCGGGCCGAATGCCCGATCCACGTCTGCCAACCGCCGTACAACATCTTCGAACGCGGCATCGATTCGTCCGTCAAGCCGTACTGCGAGCGCAACCAGGTCGCGCTCATGACCTACGGCGCGCTGTGCCGCGGGCTTTTGACCGGAAAGATGACCGCCGATGCCTCGTTCGACGGCGATGATCTGCGCAACAACGATCCCAAGTTCACCGAACCCCGCTACGGCCAGTACCTCAGGGCGGTCGACCGGCTCGAGCGGTACGCAAAGGAACGGTTCGGACGATCGTTGATCGACTTCAGCGTCCGCTGGGTGCTCGAGATGGGCGTGCCCATCGCCATCTGGGGCGGGCGCCGACCCGAGCAGATGGAGCCGCTGGACCGGCTCTTCGACTGGTCGCTGGACGGCGCCGCGCTGGCGGCGGTCGACTCCATCCTGGCCGAGGCCGTCAAGGACCCGGTCGGCCCGGAGTTCATGGCGCCGCCGACCGGGCTGGCCTGACGGTCGGCGCCGGGGTCGGTCAGCGAACCAGGTCGAACTCGGCCGAGACCTCGACCTCGCCGCCGCCGTCGCACGTCATCGGGGCGTCGTAAGACCCGGTCATCCGTTCGTCGTCGTAGCGGTCGAAGCGGATTTCGCCCGGTTCCCCGGCCCTGCAGTCGAAGTTGCCGCCCTCGTCGGATGCGTACGTCAGGTTTGCATTCCCGGCCTCTATCGGAGCGGCCCCGGAACCGTCGAGCGGACCGGTCTGGAACATCATCATCAGGAACGTCTTGAAGTTGAATTCCGTATCGCCGCTGCGGACGGGGTCGAGCTGGATGTACGCTTCGCCCTTGTCGCCGTACGAGTAGAACTTGTATCCCTCGCCCTCGAAGCGGTGTTCGTGGGCGCCGGAGATCGTCCAGGTCCACCGGGACTCGGGTTCGCCGGAGGCGTTGCCGCCGTCGCCGGAGTCGCCGGCTTCGCCCCCGCAGGCGGACAGGGCGGTGACCGCAATCAGCGCGGCCGAAAGATGAAGGATGGTTGGTTTGTACATGATGCCTCCCCGGTGAAGATGATTGCGAGACGGCCGAATGGAAACGCGCTTCGACGCGTCCGGCCGGTTTGTATCTCGGGGTCTTTCAACGCGTTCGGCACCATGAATACGCCACGAATTCGCGTCGAGCAGGCGACCACTCAGTCGTCGACGTCGGCCGGAAGGATCATCCGATCCAGCCGCTCGTCCTTCTCTCGCCACAGGTCGTTGAGCCATTTCTGGAAGCGGTCGCGGAATTCCGGGTCGTTCTCGTAGTCGCCGCCGACGAGGTCGGGGGGAATCTCGACCCGGCGAACATGAGCCCGCACGCGCCGGACCCGGTTTCCGACGAAGCGGCCCAGGCCGGGCGGTCCGTCGGGAAAATGCAGCGTGACGTCGATGATCGAGTCGAGCCGGTCGCCGAGCGCGCCCAGCACCAGCGCAGTGCCGCCGGCCCGGGGCCGGAGCAGATGGCGGTAATCGCCGGAACGTCTGGCATGGCGCTCCGGCGAATAGATCGCGCCCTCCGGAAAATTGACGATGGTGCTGTTCATGTGGCGCAGCGGCTCGCAGGCACGCTTTGCCGCGCTCAGGTTCCTGCCGCGCAGTTGCCGCGTCGAACGTGCGGACCGATCCGACGAAAAGCGCACGAACGGGTACTCCAGCGCCCAGAAGGCGAGACCGAGCAGCGGCAGGCGGATGAGTTCGCGCTTGAGGAAGAATCGGTAGAACGGCACGCGGTCGCCGAACACGTACAGCAGCACCGGTACGTCGCTCCAGGACTGGTGATTGCAGATCAGGAGATAGCTGCGGTCACGGCCCACGTCGACCTCGCCGGTGACGTCGAAGCGGGTATCCAGGGTGTGCCGGAACATCCAGACCAGCAGCTTCAGCCATGCTTCGGCGATCCGGACCACGACGCGCCGGCAGCCGATGCGGAACTGCCGAATCGGCACGACGAGCTTCGCGAGCGCGGCCAGCGTCATCGGCACGATCAGTATGGCCGTGACCGGCACGACAACCAGCGGCATCAGGACCCAGCGAAAGCGCTTCAATTCCATCTCGTCAGTCGTTGTCGAAGCCGAGAAGCTGATCCAGCGCCGCCCTGAACGCGGCGCGTTGCCGGTCCACGCGGCCGTCGTTGGAAGCGATCGCCGCGGCCCGGCCGCGTTCCGGGTCCACGGTTGCGAGCACGAACCACATGGTGTTCGATCCGGCGTGCGTGAGCCGGCCGTCGCGTAGCCCCCAGCCCTTGGCGTATTCATCGCTGCAGCCGGGCTCGACCAGGAAGCGGTGCGCGCGGTGATCCAGCAGCCTTCCGTGTCCGTCGAGGCCGCGAACGACCTCGGCGAGAAAGCGGCCGTAATCGGGCAGCGTCATGTGGAATCGCCCCGCCGGCGTCATCGCCGGCGGATTGTCGGCGAAAGCGCCGGGACGGACCGGCCCGAATCCGAGCATCCCTGCGCGATGACCGCGAGGTGCGTCCAGCGCGTCGGTCGAGCCGGGCGGTCCGAAGCCGGCGCTGCGCATTCGCAACGGTTCGAACACGTGTTCTTGCATCAGTTCGGCGAACGGCTGGCGCGCGGCGGCCTCGAGCATCGCGCCTGCGACGACATAACCGGCGTTCGAGTAGCGAAAGCGGTCGCCGGGATCGTCGAGCGGCGGATCGGCGAGCAGGGCCTCGGCGTAGTCGCGCCGGTCGGACGTCGCGTCGCGTTCACCGTCGGTACCGGCCAGCGAGAGCATCTTCAGCCGCGAGACGTTCGGCGGCAGTCCGCTGCAGTGCGTGAGCAGGTGCTCGAGCGTGGCGAAGCGCCATTCGGAGTGGATCCTTACGTTCAGATCCCCGAGGTGATCGGTCAGGCTGTCGTCCCAATCGACGAGACCCTTCTCGATCATCACCGCGGCCAGCGCCGCCGTCATCGCCTTGCCGTTCGAGCCCAGGTGCCAGGGATCGCCGGACTCGACCGGCTCATCACGACCCTGTGCGCGAACTCCGGCCGCAGCACGCTTCTCGACGCCGTCGGCCGATACCGTGACGGCGGCCATGCCCGGCGCCCCGGTCGTTTCACGCAGCCGCTCCAGCCGGTCCTCCAGGTGCGTGGCCGATACGCTTGCGACGGTGGCCGCTGCGGTCACGATCACTGCCGCGATCGTCGTCGTGGCGGCGATCGCCGTCGTCCGGGCCCAGCATTCGGCCATTCGTACCCATCCTGCCGTCGGGACTCGGCAACAGATTAACCGACCGGCGGCTCGGCAATGTAGGGAGCGAGGTGGCATGCCGGAGCCGGTGGATTAGAATCTACGTTTCGTGACTTCGGGAGAATGCATGAGATTCGCGCTGCCGTCCCTGATCGCCTCGGTCGCATTGCTTGCCGGATGCGGTGATTCCGAAGATGCCGCCGACATCGGCAAGGTCACCGGAGAAGCGACCTACCGGGAAGAGGTCACCGTGCCTTCGGGCACACGTCTCGAAGTAACGCTGACCGACGCGTCGGCCGCGAACCCGGCGACCGGGCTGGTCACTCGCATCGTCGTGGCCAAGGCGGGCCAGCCGCCGTATTCGTTCGAGGTGCCGTACCGGCGCTCCGACATCGACCCGGACCATCGCTACGTGATCGATGTCCGGCTACTGGATCGCGAGGACGTCCTGTTCGAATCGGCCGAGCCGGTGCCGGTGATCACCCGGGGCCACCCTTACGAGGCCGAATTGTTGCTGCAACGCCCCGGCGAAGCAGCCAGGGAGGAAACGACAAGCGACGGAAGTGACGCCCCGCCGCAATTGGCCGGGCTCCCCGCAACCTTCACCGGCACGCTGCCGTGCGAGGACTGCGAAGGTATCGAGCACCATCTCGACCTGTTCGCCGACGAAACCTTTCATCTTCGGACCGTCCGGGTCGGCGCCGACGACGGGACGATGGACAACATCGGACGCTGGGCCTGGGTGCCCGGCGAAGGCGCGCTCGTACTGCAGGGCGGCTACGAGTCGCCGATGCGGTTCGAGCCGATCGGCGAGAGCCGGCTTCGCCTGATCGACGGGGGCGCCGACGGCGCGAGCGGGCCGAGCCCCGAGGACGCACTGCAGCGTACCGGGTCGTTCGAACCGATCCGCCCGGAGCTCCGGATGCGGGGCATGTACAGCTACATGGCCGACGCCGCGACGTTCATGGAGTGCCGCACCGGGCGTCGGATGCCGGTGGCCCAGGAGGCTGCGAACGTCGAACTCGAGCGCGGCTACCTAGATGTCGACCCGGCGCCGGGCGAGGGCCTGCTGGCCGTCATCACCGGCCGCATCCTCCAGCGTCCCCCGATGGACGGCAGCGCACCCGAGCCGACCGTCGTACCGCTGGCGTTTCACGCCGTCTGGCCGCGCGAGACCTGCGGCACGCCGTTCAGCCGGGCCGAGCTGAAGGGCACTTACTGGAAGCTGACGCGCATGGGCGACGAATCCATCATCCGGATCGTCGAGTCGCGAGAACCGCACATCGTGCTCAATGCCGACGGCGGCATGACGGGATCGGACGGCTGCAACCAGCTGAGAGCCCGTTACGAAATCGACGGCGACACAATCGGTTTCGGCGCGATCGCCACGACGCGAATGGCCTGCCCACAGGGCGAGGAACAGGCGCGGCAGTTTCGGACAGCGCTGGATCGGGTAAGCCGCTATCGCGTGGTCGGCTCTCATCTCGAGTTGTTCAATCAGGCCGGCGAGATGCTCGCGCGCTTCGAGGCCGTCTACGTGGAGTGACGAGGGTCCGAGGAGGACGTCGGCGATGACACGCACACGACCGCGTCTTTCACGCGCCTCGAAGATCGCATGGACCGCGCTGGCGGTCGGCCTCGTGCTCGGCGTGTTCGCCTGGTGGCTGGCCGAGCCGCCGGAGCCCGGGGAGTTCTATACGCTGGAGCTCCCCGGCGACGTATCGCCCGGCGAACTCCTGCGTGCCGAACCGTTCGTGCGAGACATTCCCGACGACGCGCGCGGTTGGCGCATCCTGTACACGACGACGGGCCTGAAGGGCGAAGTGCGGCTTGCCAGCGCCGTCGTCGCGGTTGCGCGCCGCCGGCCCGCCGGTGCCAGCCCGGTCGTTGCCTGGGCGCACGGCACGACCGGCATCGCGCGCGGTTGCGCGCCTTCGCTTCTGAAGAACACCTTTTCCTTCGTTCCGGGCTGGCCGGACGTCCTGGAGCAGGGCTGGATCTGGGTCGCCACCGATTACGCCGGTCTCGGC
>JBPRGD010000064.1:0-3999 GCA_051428125.1 Candidatus Wenzhouxiangella sp. M2_3B_020 | reverse complement strand
GTGGTGTCTGCCGTCGGCGCGCAGGGCGTCGTCGGCGACGCCATCGGCGGCGTGCTCGTGTTGACGGGTGTCGTGGTCGGCGCGGAAACACTCCGGGCACGATGGGGTGGTGTATAAATGCGCGCGAGCGTCGCCATTCTTGGTGCGATCACGTTTCTGTTCGTCGGGTTGACGGCGATTTCACAGAGCGCGCAGGAAGCGAAGCCAGGCCTCAACTCTACATCGGCGAACGAGAGTTATCAACTCGGCGTTGACGTGTTCACCGGCGTCGGGCAGGGCGGGGCGTCAGCGCTCGTGTACGGCGGTATCGGCGCGATTGTCTTGATCGCGCTTGGATTGCTCGTCGTCGTGATGCAGGGGGGTGGTCGGTGATGGACGACGGACCAGATCTGTCACGGCGGCAGGTACTGCAAGCAAGTGCGCTCGGAATCACAGGCGTCACTCGCGGCGGCCAATTCCAACTTGACAACCCGGAGAACCCACAGCAAGCGTATGCGTTCGATGCTGCCGAGGTGTTGACCGGCGCGGCGACAGAGCGGCCAGCGCCTGGGAGTGAGTTCTTCGAGAACAAAACGAGGTACGCGTACATCTACGAGGACGAGTCGGGGAATCGCTCGTTGTTGCGAGATGGTGAGTCCAGTTGGGAGGCGTTGAATGCAACACAGCAAACCGTCGTGACGTCGGTCGAGGACCTGCCCGCGCCGACGAACGGCACGCACACTCTCGAAGCGAATACCGCGTACGTGTTCAACGGGTTTATCGCGAGTCAGTATGGCCTCGAGCTCGGCGCGAGCACGCCCCTGATCGGCCGGCATGGGAGCGTCGACGGCTTCATTTGTACTGGCGGCGGGCCAGCCATCACCGGCACGGACGCCGGCTTTTTCGCCCGCGACCTCTACATCCACGCGCCTGCTGGCACGCTCTTCGATATCAGCGGGACGGTGGACACGGAAATCCTCGTCGAGTCGTGTGCGTTCTCGGACGCGGCTGGCATCGCGCCAATCAGCAACCTCGGGACCGTCGATGGTTTCAGGGTCCCGTCGTTCAAAGGCTGCAACTTCGAGGATTTCACGAGTGGCTTGACGTTCGATGGCTCGCCGGACAAGATATTCATCCGCGGGTGTCCGTTCCGGAACATCACGACGACCGGCGTGACGATGCTGACGTTCGCGGGCTCGCTCGATGTCGATATCGTCGACATGCCGAACAACTACATCAAAGGCGTCCAGTCCGATACCGAAGTGGTGCGCGTCGAAACCGGTGGCTCGCCAAACGACATCTTCCAATACAGAGGCACGACGCACGACAGCACCGTCACGCCAACAAACATCCTGAACGGCGAGGCCGCGACCACGGCGGTCGGATATCGGGTCGCGGATAGTTATCCGCTCGCGGAGTCGGCGTTAACTGGCGACCTTGACCTGACAGCCACAACAACCGTCACTGGCAGTGGAAGCGCACCGGCACAGATCGTCGGTACGACCACCCTGAACAACCCCGAGCGGTCGACGTCACCGTCGAACGGTGTCATCGAGTACACCGGCAAGACCGCACGGAAAACGGTTGTCCACGCGAACGTGTCGGTGAGTGGCGCTAACACGGAGGTATCGCTCTACATCGGGCTGAACGGCAGCCCGATACCGCGAAGCGAGGTGAAAGGCTTCCTGCCGAACAACAGCTCGCCTGTGGGTATCGTCTCGCTCGCCGAAATCAAAGTCGACACCGGCGATACGCTGTCAGCGTATCTCGAGAACACTGGCGGGACGAAGGACCTGACTGCGGAAACGATGGCGGTGACGGTGTAACCATGCTTGAATCAGCATTCCTGTTCGTCGGTCGTATCGCGTTCGTCTGGACACTCGTCGTCGTCATCGGCGCGACGTACCTCGACGACCAAGATGACGCGCTCGCGATTATGGGTGGCGTCATCGGGTTCGTGCTCTGGGGCGTCTGGACGTTCGGCACCCTCAATATCGAAGTCGTTGGCGGTGGCGTATCCTACACGTTCAGCCACCCAGAGCTGACGATTCTCGGCGTGGCGCTCGCGATGGTGCCGGGCTACATCGCGCTCACCGGGCCGATTGAGATCATCGGTCGGTACCGTGATGCAACGATGGACGACCTCTAGCAGGGGCACGCCTAAGTTCGTGGCGCGCAATACGCCGCGTATGGACTTTCCACACAGTAAACGCGAGTCCAAAACCCATGGCTACAGCCCCGGAAACGGCATCACGCCAACGCTGATGTCGCGCGCACCGCTTGCGTCGGAAGGCGAAGCAACGCCCGGCCCGGACGACTGGAACCCGTACGACGAACGCGAGGAACGCGAGTTCCGCGAGCAATTCGAATCCCGCGAGTCGCCGACCGAGGGCGATGACCCGTTCGCGTTCGACGATATCGGGGGCGAGATCATGGCCGCGGACGCACCCGGCATCGGTGGCGAGCCGACGTTCAACATGGACGTCGAGTTCTGACGGCCGGGACGTAGCTTTTTGTGGTGTCGCGGGCAATAGCGATGTAACAATGGCGAACCTTCCTTCTGGGAACACGGGTGGTGACAGCAGCTCGGCCGGTGATACTGGCGGGAGTGAGGACCAGGACGCGGCGCGTGAGCAGGACCGGCGGGCGGTCCGGGAACTGAAAGACCAGCAAGCCGACTCGGCTGGCGAGACTGGCACTGCTGGCGGCGACAGTGAGAGCGGGGATGCGCCACGCGGCGCTGAGCGGGCCGTGGAGCTTGACCAGTCGAGGGACGTTGCTTCGACCACGGACGCGCCACGCGGCGCTGAGCGCGCCGTGCAGGAAGACCAGGCGCGTGCCTCGGAGTTATCAGGGTCGGTTGGTGGTGGCGTGCAGCAGGGCCAGCGTGATCTCTCGACGCGGATGCCGACCGAACCGGACGCCACCAGCAGAACGCGACGCGGATTTCGACAGGCTCGGCGGAGTGGACGACGGGCCGGGCGGCGTGGTGCTGCTGCATTCGGCTCGGCAGTCGACTCGGTCCGGAATCTGGATCAGAGTGATAGTGACGCGCCGAGCACATTCGGCGTCTCGACGCGTGATGCTGCTGCTGGATTGGATTTCCTCGCTGGCGGGACCGACGAAGCCGTCGGGCGAGCGACGAGTGGCTTTGAGCAAGATGAAACCGTTGCGGCCGAAGCTACCTCGACGGACGTGTTCATCACCGACCGACAGGCGCAGCAAGTGCAAGCGCTCTCCCAGGAGGCTGGCGAGTTCGGCCGTTCCGCGCCGAACGTTATCGACGCACAAATCGCAGTGACGGAAGCCGTGGGTGACGCGACAGGTATCGAGACTCCCGAGTACGGCACGATTTCGGATTTGAATGACCAGTTTAAGCGAGGCGGTGCTCGCCTCGGCTTCGAGGGCGTCTTGGCCGCAGACCGAATCGCCGATACTGCGGCAGGGCTGGAAGGTGTTGGCGAAGAAACAGACGCGTCAGCAGCAGACATCGCAGAAACTGGCGCGGCATTTGGTGTCCAAGCAGGGGAAGGCTTTGCTACGAACGCGCAGGAGCGACCGGTTGAAACGTTTGGGCAATTAGCCGGGGGAGCGGCTGCTGGCGCAGTGTTTGGCGCAGGTATTGGCTCCACGAGGTTCGGCACTGGCGGGACCGGCCAAGCACTTCGAACGCTTGACTTCGACCCCGCGAGCACAGCCGTCCGCGGTGGGCGGCGGCTTCGCCGTGGAATCGACGAGTTCCGAGACGCAGACAGAGCGCAGGCGAATCTCGGCTCACTCGGGCGCAGAGGCGGCGACGGTGAAACGACCGAGATAGAGATCGCTGACGTAGAGCGGACAGCCGATGTCGAGGATGCGTTCGAGCAGCAGATTCAGCAGCGGAGAATTGAGTCCGACCGCCGCCAGCGACGCGAACAGGAAATGAAGCCGCCAGAACCAGACTCAGACCCGGACCCACGAACGTTGCCGGAGCGAGAGTTCTACACGGCACCAGAGCAGGAGTTCTTCACAGCCTCCCGC
>JBPRGD010000063.1:0-2891 GCA_051428125.1 Candidatus Wenzhouxiangella sp. M2_3B_020 | reverse complement strand
CGCTCGGCCAGCGCGTCGTTGCCGGTCTGCAGCGCGATCTGCGCGGCCCGCCACAGCGCGCGGCGTTCGAACGGCTGAGAAGCGCGCGCCTTGGCCAGCGCACGGTCCACCGCATCGACCTCGTCGGCGCGGGCGTGCAGCTGGGCCAGGTCCAGCCACTGCTGCGCGTCCAGCGGGTAACGCACGGCGGCGGCTTCCAGCGCCTCTTCGGCCGTGTCCGGCGCGAGCATTCCCGCATCGCCGGCCAGCCGCGCCAACGCCCGCCAGCCGTACCCGCCCCAGGGCTGCGGCATCGGTAGCTCGGAAATCGGTTGCGGTTGCTCGGCCGACCGGGCCGCCCGCAGGTTCACGAAATCGGCCAGCATGACGTAGGCGCCCAGCGCCAACATCGCCACCAGCACCAGCCCCCCGACATGGGCGCGGCCGGCAAAGGTGACCGGCAAGCCGTAGGTCGGGGCGCCGTCCCCGACGGATTGTGGCCCGGCCCGTCGCGGCGAGTTCGCCGCTCCCACAGGAGGAAGATCGAGCCCGCATCCAATTCTGTGGAAGGCCCGTCGCGGCGAGTTCGCCGCTCCCACAGGATCTTGTACGCCCCCGGAGCCGGTTTTACTTCTGTGGGAGGCGCGAATTCGCGCCGACGGATCGGCCATAGGGGCCGAACCATCTCGCGGCCTGGAGGCCGCTCCTCCGAGCGGGAAAGGGTAGGTCGGGGCTACGTCCCCGACGGATTGTGGCCCGGCCCGTCGCGGCGAGTTCGCCGCTCCCACAGGAGGAAGATCGAGCCCGCATCCAATTCTGTGGGAGGCCCGTCGCGGCGAGTTCGCCGCTCCCACAGGATCTTGTACGCCCCCGGAGCCGGTTTTACTTCTGTGGGAGGCGCGAATTCGCGCCGACGGATCGGCCGCCGGAGCCGAACCATCTCGCGGCCCGGAGGCCGCTCCTACGAGCGGGAAAGGGTAGGTCGGGGCGCCGTCCCCGACGGATTGTGGCCTGGCCTGTCGCGACGAATTCGCCGCTCCCACGGAAGAGTGATCGGTCGCGCCGGTCGCGGTGTCGTTCCCGACCGCCGGTTCGCCTTCCGAGCCGATCCCGGCCGCCTGCTCAGGCGGTGCTGCCCAGCGCCTTCCGGTCGCCTTCCTCGGCATCGTCTTCGGATTCATAGTTGTAATAGTAAGACGAGTAGTAGGCGTAATCCGGGCTCTCCAGGTCCACGGTGTTGAGCACCATGCCCAGCACCGGCGCGCGCACCTGTTGCAGGCGCTTCATGCTGGTCTTGATGCTTTCCTTGGCCGTCTTGCCGGCCGAGGTCACGACGATGACGCCGTCGACCTGGCGCGAGAGCACCATGGAATCGGCCAGGCCGAGGATGGGCGCGGTGTCGATGACGACGTGGTCGAACGCCCGCCCGCTCATCGCGATGATCTTGCTCATCCGCTCCGAGCTCAGCAACTCCGCCGGGTTGGGCGCGGAATTGCCGCTGGGCATGACGAACAGCCCCTCGACGTCGGTCGGCAGGATCGTCGCCGAGTCCGACTGCTCGCCCGACGTCGTCGCGATCCGGTTGGTCAGCCCCGGGCTCTGCGGCTTGCCGAAGTCGCGGTGCAGCCGGGGCTTGCGCAGGTCGGCGTCGATGAGCAGAACGCGCGAGCCGTTCTGCGCCATGACCGTGGCGAGGTTGATCGCCGTCGTCGTCTTGCCGTCGCCGGGACCCGGGCTGGTGACCAGGATGGTGCTGGGCATGCCCTCGGGCGTCGAGAACATCAGGCTGGTGCGCAGCGAGCGGAAGGCCTCCGAGACCGACGACTTCGGGAACTTCGCGCTGTAGTGGCCCACGGCCCGCTCGGGCAGCGCGGAATCCTGGTTGTCGGCGCGCATCTGCTTCTGCTTGACCATCGGCACCAGCCCAAGCACCGGCCGCGAGGTCAGCGCTTCGAGGTCCTCGGTGCGGTGGATCGTGGAGTCGAAGAACTCCAGCACCAGCGCCAGGCCCACGCCGGCCATCAGGCCGAGCACCAGTGCCAATGCGAGATTGCGGCTGAGGTTGGGCTTGAACGGCGCGCCGGCGGCCAGCGCCTCGTCGATGACGGCGATGTTGTTTTCCTGCACGCCGGCGGCCACGCCGATCTCCTTCATGCGCTGCAGCAGGCCGTCGTAGAGCTCGCGGTTGGTCTCGAACTCGCGCTTGAGGATGTTGTACTGCACGCCCTGCTGGTTCAGCGCCAGGATGGTCTGCTCGCGCTGTTCGATCGCTTCCCTGAGCGAATCGGCCTCGGCGTTCAGGCTGTTGTAGCGGCTGAGGATCCCGCGGATGGCCAGCGTGCGCTCCTCGGCGATCTGGTCGGAGATGGTATCCATCTGGTTTCGCAGTTCCACCAGGGTCGGGTAGTCTTCCTTGAATCGCTGCGACAGGCTTGAGTATTCGGTGGCCATCTGGGCGCGCTGCTGACGTAGATTGCGGATTTCCGCGCTTTCGTTCACCATGTTGATATTGGCCGCCTGGCCGCGCTCGATCATGGTCTTGTAGCTGCCCAGCGTCACCAGCTCGGTCTCGACGTTGCTGAGCCGTTGATTCAGGTCATTGAGTGTGCTTGTGGCCATCGCGATCCGCTGTTCGAGATCGGCCACCTGGTTGCGTTGGGCAAAGTCCAGCAGTGCCTGGTCAGCGCGTTCGAGCTGAATTCGCATCTCGGCCAGTTGGTCCTCCAGGAATTCGCGGGCCTGGTTGCCGGCCTCGAACCTGCGTTGCATGCTCGATCGCATGTATTCGCCCACGATCGCGTTGGCCATGCGTGCGGCGAATTCGGAATCGAAAGCGGAAACCCTTACGTGCACAAGAGTGGATTCAGGCACCGGCTGCACTTCCAGCCTGCCCCGCAATCGGGATGCTGCGC
>JBPRGD010000062.1:0-4305 GCA_051428125.1 Candidatus Wenzhouxiangella sp. M2_3B_020 | reverse complement strand
TCCATGGAGATCTTCACCGCGATCGGCGACAGCGACAACGCAATGGAGGCCGCCAACAATCTCGCAGCATTCTTTGCCTACGTCGGCGACCCGGAAAAGGCGGTGCCGCTGTTCGCCGAGCAACTGGAGCAGAGACGCCGGGGGGCTGGTCACCGAGTTGATTTCGCTGGGCCTGATCTGGAAGGAGAGCCGCAGCGATTTGAATGTAAAAGGGGCACTGTGGCACATCATTCAGACCTTCGTCGGCAGCCTGCTGATCATCGTCACGGCGGTGGTGATCAAATTGTCCGGATTCCTGCTGATCGACCCGATACTGGGCATCGCTTTCGGGTTCGTTCTGCTGTGGGCCAGTTGGGGAATTCTCCGGGATTCGATGCATCTGTTGATGGAGGGCACCCCGGATGATGTCGATCTTTCCGTCATCACCCGATCACTGGAGGATATCCACGGCGTTGCGGATGCCCACCACGTCCATGCCTGGGCGCTGACCAGCGGCCGTTACGTGTTTTCGGCCCACCTGCGCGCCCGGGACGGGGCCGACACGAACGCGGTACTCAGAACTGCCTACCACCTGCTCAAATCCGACTACGGCTTCTTCTTTGCCACGCTGCAGGTCGAGCAGGAATGCCTGGACGAGTCGGGTGCCGAAGACATCGACATCACGGATCGCGGCGGCTCGGAATATTGACCATGAAGACGTTCCTGTTGCTGTCATTGATCACGTTCTCGGAGGCAACCATCGGTGTATTCGTCAAGCTGACCGACGGCAGGATTCCGATTTTCACACTCAATTTTTATGCGCTTGCCGTTGCGGCGCTTTTCCTGATGATCGCCATGCCGCTCACGACCGGGCAGCCGTTGCGTTTTCCGCATGGCAATGTCAGAGACACCTGCATCATCGGGGCGTTGATCGGGCTTCAGATCAGCGTCTTCAATTTCGCGATGACGCTGGCGCCGATCGCCAATGTCGTCATTTTCTGGAGCGTCGCACCGTTTTTCGTGTTCATCTTTTCCGCACTTTTCCTGGATGAGCCGGTCCGCAGGATCTATATCGCCATTTTTCTGCTCGCACTTTTGGGCGTCTTTATCGCCAAGCCGCTGGAAGGGGGACACATGTTGGGCAACGTGGTGGCGCTGGGCGATGGCGCCATCTACGCGGCTATGGTGGTTTACCTGCGTGCCGAGGGAAAGAGCGAGGTGGGCAACGATATCTTCTGGTCGATGGCAACGGCGGCGTTGCTGCTGTCTCCGGCACTTGTATTCGCCGGCCCCGGCGCGGTGACCGGCCTGGTAACCGTTCCATCGCTTGGCATCGATTTGCCGGTGATGCTGTGGGCTCTCGGGCTGGGCGTGGTGTCGACGGGGTTCGCATATTTCGGGATCAGCATTGTGCTCAAGTCGATCAATGCCAATGTCTATTCGCTGGTTGACATCATCGTTTCTCCGGTCATTGCTGCCACGCTGGGTTATCTGATTCTTGACGAGTTGCCCGGCACCAGCATGATGGCCGGCGGCGCGCTTCTTCTTGGCTCAGGGCTGTGGCTTACTCGGGAAATGTCCAGGGGACGCCACAAACAGGCGGTACATCCATGCCAGCAAGGATAAGAATACGACTCAATCGTTCCGTTGACTTCTCGCGGTCGAGCGAAGGTCGAACTGGCCACAATCCGACGCACGAGGTGCGAAATGAACCATGAACACGAACACTGTCATCACGGCAGCCAGCACAAGGAACTGACCGGCGCTGAAAACGGTGGATTTGATACGGTCCCTCGGGGCTACACCGGCACGGTCTATACCTGTCCCATGCACCCGCAGGTGCGCTCGGTCGAGCCGGGTTCCTGTCCGCTGTGCGGGATGGGCCTGGAGCCCGAAACCGTAAGTCTGGAGGACGACGACCAATCCGAGCTCCGCGACATGCGGCGGCGCTTCCTGGTCGCGGCTCTGCTCAGTGTCCCAGTACTGATCCTGGCCATGGGCAAATACATTCCGGGTGTGGATATGGAAGCCCTCGTACCCCACCGGATCGGCATCTGGCTGGAATTGATATTCGCAACCCCTGTCGTGCTCTGGAGCGGCTGGCCGTTCTTCGTTCGTGGGTGGCGCTCTGTGGTCACACGCAACCTGAACATGTTCACGCTGATCGGCCTTGGCGTTGGGGTGGCGTACGTCTACAGCATCATTGCAACGATGTTTCCGGAAATCTTCCCCCCTTCGTTCCGTAGCGACAGCGGCGAAGTCGGGGTGTATTTCGAGGCCGCGGCGGTCATAGTCACGCTGATCCTGCTGGGGCAAGTCCTGGAGCTCAGAGCACGAAGTTCAACCAATGCGGCCATCAAGGCGCTGCTGGGGCTCGCGCCCAGGACCGCCCGGCGCCTGAACTCGGACGGCAGTGAGGAAGATGTGCCGCTGGAGGATATCCAGCTTGGCGACCGGCTGCGGGTACGGCCGGGTGAAAAGATACCCGTTGACGGTCGCGTCGTCGAAGGCGGATCGTCGGTGGACGAATCCATGCTCACCGGTGAGCCCATCCCGGTTGAGAAGGCCCAAGGCGACAAGACAATCGGTGCCACCGTCAACGGCACCGGCTCACTGGTGATCGAGGCCGAGCGTATCGGCAGCGACACAATGCTCTCGCAGATCGTCCAGATGGTCGCCGAGGCCAGCCGCAGCCGCGCGCCCATCCAGAACCTGGTGGACGTGGTCGCCGGCTACTTTGTCCCGGCGGTGGTGGTGGTTGCCGCCATCACGTTCATTGTCTGGAGCATCTGGGGGCCTGAACCGGCCATGGCTTATGCGCTGATCAACGCGGTGGCGGTGCTGATCATCGCCTGCCCGTGCGCGCTGGGGCTGGCGACACCGATGTCGATCATGGTCGCAAGCGGCAAGGGGGCGTCGGTGGGCGTACTGTTCAAGAACGCCGAGGCCATCCAGACGTTGCGCCGGGTCGATACCCTCGTGGTCGACAAGACCGGCACGCTGACCGAGGGTCGGCCACGGCTGCAGGATGTGGTGGCAGCCGGGGGCTTCGACGAGGAGCAGGTACTCGGCCTGGCCGCCACGCTGGAGCGCGGCAGCGAGCACCCGCTGGCCGCGGCCATCGTGCAAGGCGCCGAGGAGCGCGGCGTTGCGATCGACCGCTACACCGACTTCGAATCCGTGACCGGGAAAGGCGTCAAGGGCCGGGTCGGCGACCGGCGCGTGGCGCTGGGCAACCAGGCGCTGATGGATACGCTGGAAGTGCCGGCCGGAGCGCTGGCCGAACAGGCCGAGGCGTTGCGTGCCGAGGGCCGAACGGCGATGTTCGTTGCAGTCGCCGGCAAGGCCGTCGGCCTTGTGGCGGTTGCCGACCCGGTCAAGGACACCACGCAGGAAGCGATTCACGCCCTGCACGCCGACGGCATCCGAATCGTCATGCTCACCGGCGACAGCGAAACCACCGCACGGGCCGTGGCGGGGAAACTGGGCATCGACGAGGTATTCGCCGAAGTCCTGCCCGAGCAAAAGGCCGACAAGGTCGCCGAACTGCAGAACCAGGGACGTTTCGTCGCCATGGCGGGCGACGGCATCAACGATGCGCCGGCGCTGGCCCGGGCGCAGGTCGGCATCGCCATGGGCACCGGCACGGACGTGGCGATGGAGAGCGCCGGCGTAACCCTGGTCAAGGGCGATCTGCGCGGCATCGTTCGGGCGCGCAGGCTAAGCCGCGCGACCATGCGAAACATCAAGCAGAACCTGTTTTTCGCCTTCGTCTACAACAGCCTGGGTGTGCCGGTAGCCGCCGGCGTACTGTACCCGTTCTTCGGCATCCTGCTCTCGCCCATCATCGCCGCGGCGGCCATGTCCTTCAGCTCGGTTTCGGTGGTGGGCAACGCCCTGCGGCTGCGCCGGGTGAAGATATGACGCCCGTGCCGGCGCGCCGCGGGCGCAACTGGATGACCTGGGTCAAAGCCCCTATACCCAGGGTGGCATAGAATCGCCGAAGTCGGATGGATGGAGTCTCCCTATCGTGCGTCGGGCCTTGCTTCCCCTGCTGTTGCTGTGCTGGCTGCTGCTGATGGCGGCACCGGTGAGCAGTGCCGAGGCTGGGTTCATGCCGGTGCATCCGGTGGCCGTCGCCGGCGGCGACTCGCATTCCGGTACCGGACACAGTTCCGAGTGCCATCCGTTCCTGCATGCGCCCGAGACGGTCAGCATGGCCGTCGAGTCCCAGGCGGAGCGGGATCCGGCCGAGCTATCCCCTGCCATCGCCGAATGGGGCTGGGGCGCGCTGCCGGCCCCGTATCTCGCCGCCGTCACTTCGGC
>JBPRGD010000061.1:0-2598 GCA_051428125.1 Candidatus Wenzhouxiangella sp. M2_3B_020 | reverse complement strand
CAGCGCCGTGCCGATGTCGATGATGAGATGGTGCGCATCGATCTCGGGGTAGTCGGCGGCCACCTCGTCGAAGACGCGATGAAACAACCCGTCGGTGAGTTTCATGATGTTGTCTTTCGACAGGCAATGGACCGTCCTGCGGCCCTGGGCCCGGGCCAGCTCGAACGCGTAGCGGATCAACCGCTCGGTGCCCGGACGGGAGATGAGCTTCAGGCACTGCGTGACCTCGCTGGTCTGCCGGTGCTCGATTCCCGCGTAGGTATCCTCCTCGTTCTCGCGCACGATGACGAGATCCATTCCCGGGTGCCGGGTGGGCACGAACGGATGCCAGGCCCTGCAAGGCCGAACGTTGGCGAAAAGCCCCAGCGACTTCCGGAGCGTGACGTTGAGGCTCTTGTAGCCGCCGCCCTGAGGCGTCGTGATCGGGCCCTTGAGCAGGACGCGGCGCTCACGTATGGAGTCCCAGGCCTCGCCCGGAATTCCCGAGGTGACGCCGGCCCGGTAGCAGGCTTCCCCGATCGTGATCGGCTCGAATCGCACCGCCGCGCCAGCCGCCTCGAGCACGGTTCGCACCGCCGCCGAGATCTCGGGGCCGATCCCGTCGCCCTCGGCGAGACTGACCGTGACCGGTGCCGGCGCCGCGCCGTAAAGCTCGCCTTTCATGTAACGGATGTCGACTGCCATTGCCTGGTTCCATCGAAGGTACGGACATAGTGTATGCAGGGACGAACGTTTATAAAGTTAAACTTTTTATACTTTCTATTAGATGAAAGTCTATTTAAAATCTCACCGACCCGTTCAGCGGAGACCAACCATGCGCCCGACGCTTCACCAACTCCGTATCTTCAAGGTCGTGGCCGAACAGGGTTCGATCGTGCGCGCCTCCGACGCCCTTCACCTGACCCCGCCGACGATCTCCATCCAGCTGCGCCAGCTGTCCGAGTCCGCCGGCGCGACGCTCTACGAAATCGCCGGGCGCAAGCTCAAGCTCACCGGCGCCGGCGAGGACGTAGTGGAGGCGGCTCGCAACGTGGGAGACGAACTGCGCCGGCTGGAACAACGGCTGGCCGCACGGGGCGGTGTCGAGCGGGGACGGCTCAGAATCGCCGCGGTATCGACGGCCGAGTACCTGATGCCGCGACTGCTCGGCCGCTTCCGGGATGAGCACCCCGGCATCGAGACCAGCCTGCACATCCTGCCGCGGGACGACCTGATCCGGCGCATGGACCAGGGCCTGGACGACTGGTACCTGATGACAAGGCCGCCCACGGGCCGCGAGCTTCGGATGGAACGCGTCGGGATCAACCCGCTGGTCATGATCGCCGCCCCGGATCATCCCTGGACGCGGCGCTCGCGCATCGACTTCCGCAGCGTGGCGCGGGCGCGCTTCGTCGTCCGCGAACAGGGGTCCGGAACCCGGCTCTGGACCGCCGAATGGCTGCAACGCTTCGGCGCCGAGCTCAGGCCCGAACTCGAACTGGGCAGCAACGAGGCGATCAAGCAGGCCGTGCGCGGGGGCCACGGCCTGGCCGTGATCTCGCTGCATGCGGTCGCGCTGGAACTTGCCGCGGGCGTGCTTTCACTGCCGCGCGTCCCGCATTTTCCCGCACCGGTGAACTGGCACCTCATCCAGCGCGCCGGCGCCCGGATCAGCCCGGCGGCCGAAGCGTTTCGTGCGCACCTGGAACGCGAGATGCCGTCGATCGACGAGGACCTGAAGCGACGTCTCGAAGAGCACGGCCTGCGCTGGCGACCCTGAGCTGCCGGGTTCGCCGTCGTCAACCGGATCGCGAGTCGTTCGTTGACCGGGAAACGTGACGAGGCCTTCGGCGAAGATCGCCGCCGCGCGGCACGACGACGCCGAAAGCCTGGTCGGAGCGGGGCGCCGCAGCGCCCCGCTTCGACCCGTGATCAGCCGCCTTCCGACATCAGCATGTAGTCGATGGCCAGGTTGGCCAGCGCCCGGGTGCCGGTCTTCATGCCGGACTCGTCGATGTAGAAATCGGGCGTGTGGTGCGGTGCGACCTCGGACGGATCGGCATCCGGCGACATGCCGCCGGTAAAGAAGTACAGCCCGGGAATCTCCTGCTGGAAGAACGAGAAGTCCTCGGCGCCGGTGATCGCGTCGACGCGCACCGCGTTCTCGCCGCCGACGCGCTCGAGCGTCGGCGCCATCATCTCGGTGAGCTCGGGATCGTTGTAGGTGACCGGGTAACCGCGGTCGATCTCGACGGTCACGGTCGCCCCCTGGGCCGCGGCGATGTGCTCGGCGGTGCGGCCGATGGCTGCATGGATCCTGTCCTGCATCTCGGTGTCCAGCGTCCGGATCGTGCCGATCAGCTCGGCGCTCTCGGGGATGATGTTGTTGCGAACGCCGGCACGCACGCGTCCGACCGAGATCACCGCGGCCTCCTTCGTCAGCTCGGTCTGGCGGCTGATGATCATGTTCAGGCCGACGACGATCTGCGAGGCGACGGCGATCGGATCGACCCCGGTCCACGGCGTCGATCCGTGCGTCTGCTTGCCGTGTACCGTAATCACGAAGCGGTCGGCGGCGGCCATGATGCCGCCGGCGCGGAATCCGATCCGCCCGACCGG
>JBPRGD010000060.1:0-2106 GCA_051428125.1 Candidatus Wenzhouxiangella sp. M2_3B_020 | reverse complement strand
ACCGGACCGGATGGAGAAGTACCTGCTGCGCAAGGCATTCGCGCACCTTCTGCCCGACGAGATCGCCTGGCGGCAGAAGGAACAGTTCTCGGACGGCGTCGGCTACGGCTGGATCGACGCGCTGCGCGACTTCGCCGACGGGCGCATCACCGACGCCGAGCTCGCCGACGCCGAAACCCGCTTTGATGTGCATCCCCCCGCGACCAAGGAAGCCTACCTTTACCGGATGATCTTCGAGGAGCACTTCCCGGAAGCCCCGGCGATCGCGACCGTGCCGGGCGGCAAGTCCATCGCCTGCAGCTCGGAAGCCGCGCTGGCCTGGGACCCGAGCTTCGCCGGCCGCGCCGACCCGTCGGGCCGTTCGGTCGCCGGGGTGCACCGCGAGGCGACCTGATCGTTCGTTCGCGTCGAGGCTGGGTTCATTGAAACACCTGAACCAAGAAAAACGCTTGAACCACGAAGCTCACGAAGGGCACGAAGGAAACCGGGTTGTTTTTTTCTTCGTGGTCTTCGTGTTCTTCGTGGTTCCAGGCTTTTGAATGTGCGGGCCGGGCAAGCGCGGCGCACCCGGGGTTTCAACCCTGAATCCTGGACCCGGGTGCGGCCTTCGGCCTTACTCGGGCTACGAAACTGAGCCCTGGACCAAACACCGACGTAATGTTCTGAATGGCGATTAACCACGAAGCTCACGAAGATCACGAATAAACCCGGGTAAGCTGTTTCTTTCTCTTCGTGTTCTTCGTTGTTCCAGTATGTAGCCCGGACCGAGTGTCCTGGTCGCATGATGGAATCAGGAATCGGCTGGATCGATCCCGGCCTGGTTCAGTGCTTCGGCACGCGCGTCAGGCGGACTCGAACAGTCCAGTTCGGCGAGTTCGGCAAGCCGCTCCAGCGCGCCGAGTTCGCCGCCCTCTTCGAGCCATTTCAGGTAGTCGCGCTGAAGCGTTTCATCCGCCGTGCCGTCGACGGCGCTCAATGCTCGCGAGCTACAGTAGTAGCGGTTTCTCAGCGATTCCAGTCTGGCCTCGTAGGTCGCCGCGAGATCCGGATCGCCGAGCGCCTCGGCGCGGTTGGCCAGGACTCGAAGCCCGAGCAACCGCTGCGACGCTGTACGACCTCGCTCGGCCATTTCGGCGCCGATCTCGTCGCAGGCGTCGGTCCAGTCGCCGGCGATGTCGAATTCCGAGCCGCAGGCCTCGATCAATCCGACGGGAATCGAAAACGAACTGAATCCGGCCAGCAGCGCGAACGACAACTCGCTGAACGGCGTTTCGGACAGTTCGACGCCGTGCGGTTCGAGCGCTTCGCGCCAGTCGTAGCGTTGCATTGCCTCGTGCCAGAGTGCGACCCGCTCGGGCTCGTAGGTTCGCCAGGCGCCGGCTTCGACCAGCAGTCGGCGCGTTTCTTCGACGTCTGGCTGTCTGCGCAGCTGAATGCGGCTGAAGAAATTCGCGTCGTCGTGGGCGACGATGGCGTCGTCCAGCCCTTTCTCGATGCAGAATTCCCGGACGTGGGCGCCGGCGCATGCCAGCGCGAGCCAGGCCAGCGCCGCTCCGTCGGTGGTCGTCCGGATCGCGTTCTCGAGCTCGTCGATCGTCGATGCGGCATCGGGCGTCTCGCCGGCCGAGCGCGCCGCCTGCGCGCGGCCGAACATCGAAAGACGATAGAGCAGCCCGGCGGCGCGCTGCCGCGGGTCGGCCCGGCTCGACAGCCGGATCGCCATTTCGGTAAGGGGATCGCGCGGCTCGGCCTGCTGCGGTATTTCGACCCCGGTAGCCGGTGTGATCAAATCGGTCGCGGAGCCGGATCCGTGCGCGGAAACGGTGCACGCGACAAATGCGAGCGTCGCGACCGCGGTCAATGCCCCTGCGATTCGATTCATTCCACTGGCCTCCACGTCGAGGGGTCCGAGCAGTCGATGCCGCGCGATTCGGCGAAGCGGATCCGGCCCTCGAGTTCGCCGTGCTCGACGATCAGCGCCATGTGTTCGGCGACGGCGCCGTCTTCGTCGTGCTTGAGCACGGCTTCGGTGGGCCGAACGGCGCAGGTCCATCGGGCGTGCAGGCGCTGTTTCCTGGCCTCGTAGTCGGCGGCGAGTCGATCCAG
>JBPRGD010000059.1:0-20932 GCA_051428125.1 Candidatus Wenzhouxiangella sp. M2_3B_020 | reverse complement strand
GGCCGCGAACTCGAAATCGCGCTCGCGCTGGCGCGGCGGGGCCACCGGGAGTCGGCGGACCGGGTGTTCGCCGACCACCAGGTCTGGAAAGCGCGCCAGGGCCCGATCCAGTCCTGCGTCAAGCGCAACGGCCTGGCCCGGTTGGAGCGGGCCGTGGAACGCCTGAGCCGGCTGGACCTGCTGTCCAAGGGCCAGGTCCATGGCGATTTCTGGATCGAACTCGAGCGCCTCTGCACGGCCGTTGCCGCGACGCCGGCGAGGGCCGCCTGAGATGGGCTCGCGGGCCATCGCCGTGTTCGGGGGCACTTTCGATCCCGTGCACTACGGCCACCTGCGCGCCGCCGCCGAAGTCTCCGAACAGCTGGGCGTGAACGACTTCCGGCTGCTGCCCGCCGGCCAGCCGCCGCACCGCGAAGGCACGTGGGCGGCGTCGCGGCACCGGCTGGCGATGCTGGAACTGGCGCTGGCGCCGCACGCCGACCTTTCGGTGGACGAGCGCGAGGTCGAGCGCGGCGGTCCGTCGTACATGGACGAAACGCTGGACAGCATCCGGAGTGAGTCGAGCGACCTGCCGGTGCTACTGTGCGTCGGCCAGGACGCGGCCAATCACCTCGATGAATGGCACGAGTGGCGGCGGCTGCTGGAACTGGCGCACCTGGTCGTGATGACGCGGCCGGACAGCGAACCGGAATATTCCGATGTCCTGAAAGAACACTTCGACGGCCGTTTCGTCGAAGCGCCGTCGGACCTCATGGACCACGCCGCCGGCCGGATCTGCAACGTCAACATCACGCGGCTCGCGATCTCGTCGACCGATATCCGAGAGCAGCTCGCCGAGGGGCGCAACCCGCGTTTCCTGTTGCCGTCCACGGTACTGGCCTACATCCGCAAGCACGGCCTGTACGGGTGTCGAGAAGGCAACGACTGAGCCGATCCGGCGGGCCGAAACCGTCGGCGCGAATTCGCGCCTCCCACAGGAATGGAAACCAGCCCGAATCCTGTTCCGTGGGAGCGGCGAATCCGCCGCGACGGCCGGAACCGCCGAAAGGCGGGAAACCACGAATTACACGAAAGGCACGAGGAAGAAGGACATCCGCTTTCCGGTTGTTCCTCCGGGGCCGTAGCAGGGTCCGGCGGCTTTTCCTCGAGACCTGTCGGCGCGAATTCGCGCCTCCCACAGGAATGGATCGGTGCCGACCCGACTCCTGTAGGACCAGCGAATTCGTGCCTCGCACTGGAATTGATCGGTGCCGAATTCCCTTCTGTGGGAGCGGCGAGTTCGCCGCGACGGCGGCTCGGATTGGGTTACATCCGTCGCTCGCGTCGGCGTCGCACGGCCCGGCGCGCGTACATGCCCGCGGCGACCACCACGATGACGGCCACCAGCGGCATGAGGACGCGCGGTTCCAGCAGGACGGCCGGGCCACGCACTTCGCCGGCTTCGAGCAGCGTGCCCAGTCCCGCGCCGACGCTGGCGTAGACCAGCGTGATCGGCAGCAGCCCGACGGCCGTCGCGATCAGGTAGCGCCGTGCCGAAATCCGGATCAGCGCGCCGGCGGCGTTGATCGCGAAGAACGGTGCCACGGGCACGATCCGGAACGTGACAAGGTAGAAGAACGCGTCGCGTTCCAGCAGCTTGACCAGTCCCTGTGTCCGGCCCCGGAGCAGGAAGTTGCGCACGCGCTCGCCGGCGAGAAAACGCACGGTGACGAACGTGATGACCGCCCCGCCCATGGCGCCGGCCATCGAGACGACGGTGCCGGTCAGCGTGCCGAACAGGTAGCCGGCGCATACGCACAGCACGGTCGCGGTCGGCAGCGTCAGCGCAGTGGTGAACGCGAAGATGGCGGCGAATGCCAGCGCCGTCGAGAACGGCCTATGGAGACTGCGCTCTTCGAGTCGTTCGAACAGCGCGATCAGCCCCTCGACGTTTTCGCCGGTCATCATCCAGGCGCCGAACAGGCTGGCGCCCACCAGCACCAGCGTCAGCATCCAGGCCACGATGGTCGGGCCGTCGGGTTTCACGGCAGCGACCGCTCCAGGATCCTGCCGAACCGCTCGACGTCGTCGGCCGAGTTGTACAGGGGGTTGGGCGCGACGCGGATGATGTCGGGCTCGCGCCAGTCGCCGACGACGCCGTGATCCTGCAGCCGGTCGAACAGCGCCCGTCCCTGGTCGCGACCGGCCTTGACGCGCAGCGAAAGCTGGCATCCGCGCCAGGGGCGATCCAGTGGCGTGACGATGTCCAGCGGCCGGCCGGGCAGGGCGTGCACGAGGTCGATGATCTTCGCGGCCAGGTCGGTCTCACTGTCCTGCAGGCTGTCGATGTCGGCGTCCCGGTAGACGTCCATCGCGCCGGCCAGCGCGGCGAGATTCAGGATCGGCGCTCCCGAGATCTGCCAGCCCTCGGCGCCGCGGATCGGCTCGAAATCCGGCCCCATCAGGAAGCGCGTGGATTCGTCGTGCCCCCACCACCCGGCCAGCCTCGGACCTGTGAAGTCGGCATGCCGCTCGTGGACGAAGATGCCCGCCACGGCGCCCGGGCCGGCATTGAGGTACTTGTAGCTGCACCAGGCCGCGAAATCGGCATCGCAGTCGTGCAGCGCCAGCGGCACGTTGCCGATGGCGTGCGCGAGATCGAGGCCGGCGACGACGTCGTTTGCGCGGCAGGCGCTGCAGATCTTGGCGAGATCGAACGACTGGCCGGTCGCGTACTGCACGCCGGGCCACAGGATCATTGCCAGTTCGTCGGCACGGGCGGCGATAGTTTCGGCGACCTCCTGCTCGTCGATCAGGCCGTCTTCGCCCGGCTCGAATTCGACCAGGTCGTGTTCTGCGTCGAACCCGTGGAGTTTTAGCTGCGAGACGACCGCGTAGCGATCCGACGGAAACGCGCCTTTCTCGATCAGGATCTTGCGCTTGCCACCGTCCGGGCGGTAGAAGCTCGTCATCAGCAGGTGCAGGTTGACCGTCAGCGAGCCCATGGCGACGACCTCGCCCTCGCGCGCGCCGGCAAGCCGCGCCAGCACGTCCTCGAATTGCCGGTGGTAGCCCAGCCATTCCGGGTCGCCGCGGAAATGCCCGTCGACGGCCAGCTCGGCCCAGCGCTGCATTTCGTGCTCCACGCGTTCGCGGGCCGAGTCGGGCATCAGTCCCAGCGAATTCCCGCAGAAATAGAGTTTCTCGCCGTCGCCGCCGTGGCGGGGAAAGGCGAAGCGGTGACGGAACTGGGCGGCTTGCATGGTCGAACGGGCTCCTTGGTTCGTCGCGGCTGCCGGCAAGAGGCCCGCCGACGGAATCACGAGCGCGTCATGTTGCCAGAACCTGCACCCGCTTTCCGGCATCGACGATTCACCGGGTCGGCTGGCGTGCCGAGGTGCGCGCCATGCCGGTTGCGTAGAATAGCTGGCTTCCGGTGTCCCCCGGTGAACGGTCTTGAAGGTCTCCGATTTCCGATTCGATCTGCCCGCCGAATTGATCGCCCAGCATCCGCTGCCCGAGCGGAGCGCCAGTCGCCTGCTCGTCATGGACCGGCGGACCGGCGCGCTGGACGATCGCCGCTTCGCCGAGCTGGACGAGCTGCTCGCGCCGGGCGATCTGCTGGTGTTCAACGACACCCGCGTCATTCCGGCGCGTCTCCACGCCGAAAAGGAGACCGGCGGACGCGTCGAGATCCTGGTCGAGCGCGTCGAGGACTCCGGGCACGCGCTGGCGCAGCTGGGGGCCAACCGCAAGCCGGCCGCCGGAAGCGTCGTGGTCGAGCGCGAGACCGGCACGCGCATCGTCGTCGAGGGGCGCGACGATCCGTTCTGGCGATTGCGGCTGGCAGATTCCGAAGACGGGTGGCTGCGGTTGCTGGAACGGGCCGGACACATGCCGCTGCCGCCGTACATCGAGCGGTCCGACGAGCCGGAGGACGCGGAGCGCTACCAGACGGTGTATGCCGAGAAGCCGGGCGCCGTCGCCGCGCCGACCGCAGGGCTGCATTTCGACGATGCACTGCTCGAGCGGCTCGCGGACCAAGACGTCGAAACGGCCTTCTGCACGCTGCACGTCGGTGCCGGCACGTTCCAGCCGGTGCGGGTCGACGACGTCGAGTCCCACGTCATGCATCCCGAGTGGATCGAAGTCGACGCACATCTCGTCGAGCGAATCCGCCGGACCAGGGCCGAAGGCAATCGCGTGATCGCGGTCGGCACCACGTCGGTGCGCGCGCTGGAAACGGCCGCGGCCGGCGGCGAGCTGAAGCCGTTCTCCGGCGACAGTCGGCTGTTCATCTATCCCGGCTTCGAATTCCGCGTCGTCGACGCGCTGATCACCAACTTCCACCTGCCGGGCTCGACGCTGCTGATGCTGGTATCGGCGTTTTCCAGCCGCGGGAACATCCTGGCCGCGTACCGGCACGCCGTCGAGCAACGCTATCGCTTCTTCAGCTACGGGGATGCAATGTTGATGTGGTGATCTGCCGGCTTCCCGTGGTAGCGGCGAATTCCCCGCGACAGGCAAAGGCTTGAAAGCTGAAGCCGCCTCCCATGGCAAACACGGCTCCGCCGGTCGCTGACGATGTCGTCCCGGGAACCGACACGGTCGCCTTCTCCGCAGGAGCGGCGTCCACGCCGCGAGATGTTCAGCTCTGGATCCCCTACCGTCGGCGCGAGGTCGCGCCTCCCACAGGAATGGAAACCATCCCGAATCCAGTGCTGTAGGAGCGGCGAATTCGCCGCGACGGCCGGAGCCGCCGAAATGCGGGAAACCACGAAGAACACGAAGGGCACGAAGAGGGAAATAAGTCTTCTGCCGGTCGCCCCGGGCCGGAGCCGAGTCCAGCGGCTTTTCCTCTAAACCTGTCGGCGCGAGGTCGCGCCTCCCACAGGAATGGAATCCGGCTTCGTTTCGATTCCTCTCCCCAGCCAAAAAAGGCCCGGCGGAGCCGGGCTTATGCTTTTTCAAGATTCTTCTTCAGATGGCTTCGTTGATCTTCCGCGGGCCGTTCTGCTCCAGGATGGACTGCGCCTGCCTGCGGCAGGCTTGCCCTTCGGGTGCGCCTGCGCTGGCGCGCAGTCGCATCGATCCCTCTCCCCCAGCCAACAAAAAAGGCCCGGCGGAGCCGGGCCTGTTCTTTTTTCCAGAGTTCGGATTTAGTGCTTTCGGTCGCCGTCGGCGGGCTGGCCGGTTCCGGGATGGACTGCGCCGGACGCTGTTCGGCTTGCCCTCGCTGCGCTCGGGTGCTTCGCATCGATCCCTCTCCCCCAGCCAACAAAAAAGGCCCGGCGGATGCCGGGCCTGTTCTTTTTGTTGGCTGGGGGAGAGGGATTCGAACCCCCGCTGACGGAGTCAGAGTCCGTAGTCCTACCGCTAGACGATCCCCCAGTAGAACTTGACTGATTGTTTGGAGCCGATTCTGCTGATTCGGTTCCAGCCCGCGCGGCGAGCGGAATTCAGGTCGGCCCGGAATCTGGCGAGTGATCTTTCGTCGCTGGCAAGGCTCGGGTCGGTGAAGGAAGCGGAATGTACGTGTTTCTGTACATGAGCATTCCGTAGCCGACCCGAACGCCGCCCAGCGGCGAAAGGGCGCCGCCAGATCAGCGCTTGGAGTATTGGGTGGCCTTCCTCGCCTTGTGCAACCCGATCTTCTTGCGCTCGACCGCGCGTGCATCGCGGGTCAGGAACCCGGCCTTGCGCAGTTCGCTGCGCAGGTTCTCGTCGTACTCGGTCAGCGCGCGGGCCACGCCAAGGCGGATCGCGCCGGCCTGGCCGGTGGTGCCGCCTCCGGAGACCGTGACATGGATGTCGAACTTCTCGGCCATGTCGGTCAGTTCCAGCGGCTGCCGCGAGATCATGCGCGCGGTTTCGCGGCCGAAGAATTCTTCGAGCGGCTTGTTGTTGATGAGGATCTGGCCGCTGCCCTTGCGCAGGAACACCCGCGCGGTGGACGTCTTGCGTCGGCCGGTTCCGTAAAACTGTTCGTTCGCCATCGTCTTTCCTGATTCGTTACAGTTCCAGCGCACGCGGCTGCTGCGCGGCGTGCGGATGCTGGTCGCCGGCGTAGACCTTGAGCTTCTTGAACATCGCGCGGCCCAGCGGATTCTTCGGAAGCATGCCCTTGACCGCGGTCTGGATGACGCGCTCCGGGTGCTTCTCAAGCTGCTTCTCCAGCGAGATCGACTTGAGATTGCCGATGTAGCCGGTGTGATGGTGGTAGATCTTGTCGGTCATCTTGCGACCGGTCACCGCGATCTTCTCGGCGTTGATCACGACGACGTAATCGCCGGTGTCGACGTGCGGCGTGAACTCGGGCTTGTGCTTGCCGCGCAGTCGCCGGGCAATTTCGCTGGACAGTCGGCCCAGGTTCTTCCCGGCCGCGTCGACGACCAGCCATTCACGGCGAACTTCGTGCGGTTTGGCGCTGAAGGTTTTCATGATTCTGTACCTGCTCCAGAAACTCGGAACATCGGTCCGGTCAAAGAGCGGGAATGTTACTAGATTTTCGCAGGCCCGGCAAGACCGGCGGCCGAATTTCCGCGATCAGCCGGTCGGGATGACCAGGACGGCGCCGGGATGGATCACATCGCCCTCGATGGCGTTGGCCGTTCGCAGCCGGTTCAGGCTGACCGAGTAGCGCTGGGCGATGGTCCCGAGCGTGTCGCCGCGCTGAACGATGTGGCGGGCCGGCTCGCCGCGGTTGGCCGCGAACCACGTGCCCTGCGGCGCGGTTTCGCGAAAATGCTCCGAGATGCCCTCTCGGAGCGCGACGGCCAGGCGCTCGCGGTGCCCGCGTGAACCGAGGTTGGCCTCGTCCGACGGATTGCTGATGAAGCCGACCTCGACCAGCACGCTGGGCACATCGGGAGAGCGAAGCACGACGAAATTCGCGCTTTCGACGCGTCGCTTGTGGTTGCGGCCCACCGAACCGAGCTCGCCGAGGATCTTCGTGGCGGCGGTGCGGCTGTATTCCATCGAGGCGTTCTGGGAAAGGTCCAGCAGGACCGACTTGAGCATGTCGTCGCCGTGGTCGAGTTCGACCCCGCCGATCAGGTCGGCCTCGTTCTCGCTCTGGGCCAGCAGCCGGGCCGCCTGGCTGGATGCGCCGGAGCGGGACAGCACGTAGACCGAGCTGCCGCGCACGCGGCGGTCGCGGAACGCGTCGGCGTGAATCGAGACGAACAGGTCGGCGCGCGCCTCCCGGGCGCGCTCGTAGCGCTCCTTGAGGGGCACGTAGTAATCGCCGGTGCGGATCATCACCGGATGCATGCCCGGCGCGGCCTCGATCTGCCGTTCCAGCTCGCGCGCGATCGCGAGCACGATGTTCTTCTCGTACATGCCGCTCGGCCCGATGGCGCCCGGATCCTCGCCGCCGTGCCCGGCATCGATGGCCACGATCATGTCGCGGTTGTCGTCGGGCAGACGGCGCGCCACGGAGCGGACGCGTTCGGTCGCCGAGCGCGCGCTCTTCGGGAACAGGTCGAGCACCAGGCGGTGGCCGTACCGGCCGGTCGGCTCGAGCAGGAAGCTCTTGGCCCGTGCGGCCTCGGAAAGGTCGAGCACGACGCGCAGGTCGGTGCCTTCGCGGATGCCGTGCCGGACGTTCTGCACGACGCCGCTGTGCTCCGGGTCCAGCGAGGGT
The DNA here is from genome assembly GCA_051428125.1 of Candidatus Wenzhouxiangella sp. M2_3B_020. GTDB lineage: Bacteria > Pseudomonadota > Gammaproteobacteria > Xanthomonadales > Wenzhouxiangellaceae. The sequence goes on along the minus strand of JBPRGD010000059.1, from coordinate 13,308 downwards.
TCCAGCGACATGCTGGATCGTTCGAGATCGACGACGAGCCGGTCCGGGTCGTCCAGCGAGAACACCTGGTATTCGACTTCGCGGTCCAGGTCGAGCACGACGCGCGTCTTGTCCGGACCGGACCATACGCGCACGTTCTCCACCTCGCTGGCGGCGGATGTGCCGGCCACGGCGAGCATGAGAATCAGCAATGCGAGGTTGCGCGCGATCATGGTTGGCGGGTCACACGAGCTCCAGGTTCCCTCCAGCGCCTACTATGCACGGATTCGCACCGAATTGCAATACCGGAAAATCCATCGATTTGAACGAGTTGGGGCGTATTCATCATTCGTTGGGTCAGATTTCGGGCCGAACGTTACCGGATCGACATTTCGAGTTATTCTGATTCTGCGATTGACAACCGGAGCTGAATCGACATGTCGAGTGAAAACCTGCACGCACCGCGCGAACGCCTCAGCGACAAGACGCTGGCGATGCACCAGGCCATCGTGTCCCTGATGGAAGAGCTGGAAGCGGCCGACTGGTACCGGCAGCGCGCCGACGATTGCGACGACGAGGCGCTGACCGAGATCCTGCTGCACAACATGCGCGAGGAGATCGAGCACGCCGCGATGGTGCTCGAATGGCTGCGCCGCAATGACGAGGATTTCGATGAGCAGCTCAGGACCTTCCTGTTCAAGGAAGGAGATGTGATGGAGCATCATTGACGGCAAGGGCCGGCCGACCCCGTCCGGCCGCCCCGAGATGGATCAGGGCCTGAGCACCCGCATCCACCACCAGAAATTGACCAGTCCCATCATCGAGGCGGCGACGTAGGTGAACGCCGCAGCGACGAGTATGCGGCGCGCCGGGCCGCGGTCCTCGGGCTTGAGGTAGCCGCCCTTGACCAGGATGGGCAGGGCGCGGCGGAAGCTGGCGTCGAGTTCGGTGGGTAGCGTCACGAGATGGACGACGATGCCGGAGGCCAGTGCGGCGAGCCCGCCCAGCAGCAGCATGAGCCCGGCGTGCGGAAGGCGCAGCGCCAGCAGGACGACCGGCATGATCGCGATCAGGACCATGCCCAGGCGCTGGAACTTCTGGACCGCCTTGACCATACGGGTGCGCGCGACCAGCGGCGCATAGCCGTCGGCGTGCTGGATCGCGTGTCCCACCTCGTGCGCGGCCACCGTGATGGCCGTCAGCGATGCCGAGTCGTGGTTCGATGCACTCAGGCGCACGGCTCGGGCGTCCGGGTCGTAATGGTCGCCGTGCTCGCTCTTCTCGACCGGCACGGCCTCGAGGTCGAGGTGGTCGAGCAGGTGGCGCGCCAGTTGCGCGCCGGTGCCCGGATACCGATCGGCGGGCTGCGAGTAGCGGTTCATCACGCGCTTGACCCACCAGCCCGGCAATACGACGACGGCGAGCAGCAGCAGGATGCCGAGTACGATGTGCATCAGTCTTCCCGCACCCGCTCGACCAGCGCGAATGCCGCGCGCCGGTCCAGGCCGCTGGTGCGCGCAAGCACGCGCGCGGCCCGTGCCGGCGGAAGCTCGCGCGCGAGTTCCCGTGCCAGGTTCTCGGTGTCCAGCGTCGAAGAACTGACCTCCTCGTCGCAACCGGCGATGAGCAGCACCGCTTCCCCACGCTGCTGGTCCGGATCGGCTTCGATCCAGTGCCGAAGCTCGGCAAGGCCGTCGCGGCGAACGGTTTCGAAGCGTTTGGTGAGTTCACGCGCCAGCGCGGCCTGACGCGAGGGGCCGAAGGCCGGCTCGGCGTCGCCTAGAACGCCGGGGAGATCGCGCGCCGGCACGTAGAACACCAGCGTTTCGGTCGCGCCCGCGAGCGCACCGAGACGCTTGCGCCGGGCCGCGGACCTGGCCGGGAGAAAGCCCTCGAAGCGGAACCGGTCGGTGGGCAGCCCCGCGGCCGACAGCGCGGCGATCGCGGCGCAGGGCCCGGGGATGGGAGAGACCCGAAGATCCTCGTCGTGGGCGCGGGCGACCAGCCGGTAGCCGGGATCGGAGATCAGCGGTGTGCCGGCATCGGACAGCAGCGCCACGTCGTCACCTTCGCGCAGCGCGTCGACGAGGCGGTCGACGATGCGCGCCTCGTTGTGCTCGTGAAGAGCGATCCACCGTGGCTGCGCGTCGCGCGGCGGCAACAGCTTGCGGCTCGTGCGCGTGTCTTCGGCGGCGATGATCGGAACCGACGCGAGCACTTCGGCCGCGCGGGGCGAGAGGTCGTCGAGGTTGCCGAGCGGCGTGGCGACCACCCAGAGGGTTCCGGCAGCGGGGGACAATCGCGTCAAGCAGGCATTCCATCTGGAACAACGCGTTTATTATGGCACCCATGATCCGATACTCGATGAAATGGGTGGTGGCCACCGCACTGGCGGCGGCGCTGATCGGCTGTGCCGCACCGGGCCCTGGCCCGGGGTCCGACGCGGATCGTTCCGACCCGACCGTCCTCGCCGAGCGCGGCCGTCATGCCGAGGCCGCCGAGGCCTGGCTCCGGGTTGCCGAGCAACGGCCGGACGCGGCGTTCGACGCACGGGCCGCCGCGGCGAAACAGTGGCTGGAAGCCGGGCGGACCGATCGCGCGCGCGCCGTGATCGCGAGTCTGCGCGGACTCGATCCCGACCGCGAACAGGCATTCGAACTCGACCTGTTGCGCGCGGAACTGGCGCTGGCCGAGCGTGATTTCGACACCGCCAAGCGTTTGCTGGCAATGCCGCGAACGCAAGTTCCGCTCGCGCTGCGCGACCGTTTCGACCGTCTGCAGATCGAACTGGAGGGGGAAGACCCCGACTCTCCGGCCGCGCGTCTCGACGCGCTGGCCGAGGCCGTGCGGCAACCCTCGTTCCGGCCGGCCACGGCGCTATCGCTGCTGGTCGATCTGCCGCTGGCCGAACTGGAAAGACTTCGCGCCGCCGGCGCCGACCGCCCGGCGCTCGTGCCGTGGCTGGACCTGGCGGTCACCGCGCGTTCGCGGCTCATCGACGACCCGGAACTGGAGCGCGCACTGGAGTCCTGGCGGACGCGCTACGGCTTCGAGGCGGAATTGCCCGATGAACTGGCGGAGTGGATCCGGGCCTGGCGGGAAACCCGCCCGATTCCGTCCTCGGTCGCGGTCCTGTTGCCCGGCGAAGGACCGCTCGCGGCGGCCGGCGGGGTCCTTCGCGACGGCCTGGTTTCGAAATGGCTGGACCTGCCGCCGGACCGGCGTCCGCGCCTGGACTTCCATTACCTCGGCGCCGAACCGGACGCTTCGGTTTCGGCCTATTTCGAGGCGCGCGCGGCCGGAGCCGAGTTCGTGATCGGGCCTCTGGCGCGCGACCAGGTCGATCTCCTGGTCGCGTTGCCGGACACCGCGCTGCCGGTGCTGCTGCTGAATCGGCCCATGGAGCCGGCGCGTCCACCGCGCCCGGCCGAGCCGTTGGCGATCCTCGCGCTTCCCCCCGAAGAGGAAGCCGAACTCGCAGCGGTGCGGGCACTGGTCGGTGAACACGAACGCGCCGTCGTCGTTGCGCAGGACAGTGATTTCGGCCGGCGCGTCGCCGATCGCTTCACCGAAACGTTCGAGCTGGGCGGCGGTCGCGTGCTCGCGCGAACCGATTACGCGCCGGGCGAGTTCGACCATACCGCGACGCTTTCGCTGCTGCTCGAGATCGATCGCTCCGAGCGGCGCATCGAGCGCCTGCGCGAGGTGCTCTCGGTGGAATTCGAGGCGGTTGTGCAGCGGCGCACCGACTTCGACATCGTGTTCCTCGCCGTGCGCGGCGGCGACGGCCTGCAGATCGTCCCGCAACTGCGCTTCCTCGACCTTCCGGACACGCCGCTGTATTCCACGTCCGACATCTATCCGGGAAGCGACGTCGGCACCGATCTCGACGGCGTGCAGTTTCCGATCGCGCCATGGTCGCTGCAGGAAGGTCCGGCTGCCGAGCAGCGTCGCAGGGCCGAAGCGCTGTACCCGCAGCTGGATACTTCACCGACGCTGAACGTGCTCTATGCGCTGGGGCGCGACGCGATGGCGCTGGTTCCCTGGTTTTCCGCGATGAAGCGGGATCCGCGGCTTTACGTCGCCGGCAACGTCGGGCGTCTCCGGCTTGCCGACGGCGTGGTCCTCGAGCGCGATCTTCCCTGGGCGCGCATCGTCGACGGCGTGCCGCTGCGCGTCGAACCCGATCCCGCTCCCTGAATGCTGCGGCGCCTGGCCGGTTCGTCCGGCGAACGCCGGGCCGAGAAATTCCTTCGCCGCAGCGGGCTGCGACTCCTCGATCGCAACTGGCATTGCCGGCAGGGCGAGCTGGACCTGGTCATGGCCGATGGCGAGACGCTGGTATTCGTCGAGGTCCGGTTGCGCGCCCCCCGCGGATTCGCCGACGGCGCCGGCAGCGTCGATACCTTCAAGCGCCGCAAGCTGGTGCAGGCCGCCTCGATGTACCTCGTCGACCATCCGGCCTGGCAGGAAGCCCCGTGCCGATTCGACGTCGTGGCCATCGAGGGCGACAGCGGCGGGATCGACTGGATCCGCGATGCGTTCGAGGCCGACGAGTAGGGGAAGGGACCTGGGACCAGGGGAAAGGGACCAGCGGATAGGGACCAGGGATAGGGACCGGGATTGGGGGAATGACCCGGAATTCGAGCAAGGCCCGCGCTTCTCTACCAGCCCCTCCCTTCTCCCTCGCCCCTTTTTAACCACCAGCCAACCAGTGAACGAAACCCAGCACCGCCAACGCGTATCCGGCGGCGACGACGTCGTCGACCATGATTCCGAAGCCGCCGGCCAGGCGCTTGTCCAGCCAGCCGATTGGCCAGGGCTTGACGATGTCGAACAGCCGGAAGGCGAAGAACGCGGCCAGCCACCAGGCCCAGTGGGGCGGGACAAACAGCAGGACCAGCCAGACCGCGACGATCTCGTCGATGACGATGCCGCCGTGATCGTGGACGCCCAGGGTCAGCGAGACGCGGTGGCAGATGAAGACCCCTGCGACGAACGCCATCGCGATGACCAGCAGCGCGGCCCACTGCGGGATGCCGATCAGCGGAATGGCCAGCGGCATGCCCACCAGCGTTCCGACCGTTCCGGGCGCCCATCGACTCAGGCCCGCCCCGAGGCCGAACGCGAGCAGGCCGCCGGGCGTGGACAGCGCGGCCTCGATGGTGGCCGGATCCGACGCGGTCAACGAGCGGCGAATGCGCGCCGCGGTCCTGCGTGGTTCGGCCATCATTCCGTCCCGAAATGGTCCCAGCCGGTTCTTTCGCTCGCGAGTTCGTTGCCGTCGGCATCGACACAGCGTACGAGGCCGGAATCGTCGATGCGGCCGATTTCCGTCAGCCGCGTCTGTCCGAGCGTCGCGGGAACCGGGACGTCCGCCGGCAAGGCCGCCAGCAGCTCGTAGTCGCCGCCGCCCCCGCATTGCAGCTGGAGCCGCCGTTCGGGTTCGATGCCCGAGTCCTCGAGTGCATCCGATACCGGCAAGGCGTCGGCGCGGATTTCCGCTCCCAGATCGGCGGCAAGGTGGCCCAGGTCGGCGAGCAGTCCATCGGAGACGTCGATCACCGCACGGGCCCGTGTTGCAAGCTCCATCCCGGCCGACACCCGGGGGCAGGGCTTCAGCAGACGTTCCCGCAGCGCGTCTCCGGCGCCGGCGTCCAGTTCCAGCGCCGCCGCCGCGTCCCCCAGCGTACCGGTCACGACGATCCGGTCGCCGGGCCTGGCGCCGGCTCGCGTGACGAAGCCGCCCGTCGGTACCTCACCCAGCGCCGTGACCGAGATATCCAGGGGTCCGCGCGCGAGGTTGCCACCTACCAGGCAGCAGCCGTGCTCGGCCGAGAGCGACAGGTAGCCGTCGAGAAAGGCGTCCAGCCATGACGGATCGGCGTCGGGCAGCGTCAACGTCAGCAGCGACCAGCGCGGCCGCGCGCCCATCGCGGCGAGATCGCTCAGATTAACCGCCAGCGCGAGGTGCCCGATTTCGGCCGGGGTCGCCGCGTGCGGGCCTCCGTCCACGAAATGTCGGCCCGCGACGAGATTGTCGGCGGTCGCGACGATCTGCGTGCCCCGCCCGGGCTCGAGCACGGCCGCGTCGTCTCCGATCCCGAGCACGACGCCGGCGGCGTCGTCGACGCGCGAACGAATGGCGGCGATGAGGTCGAATTCGTTCATTCGCACCCGCGCGATGAAACGCTCGAGCGGGGCGAGCCCGCCACCGGCGGGGCGGACCGATGCATCGGCGCAGCGCCATGGCCGGGGGTCGGGCCGTCCGTGTTGCGAAACGCCTGAACGCTCATGACATATAAAGAAACGGAAATCGCCGCATCATGGCACACGGGCGCGCCGGCTGCTCGCCGTGCCGGCGCTTGCGATCGTGCTGCATCGACACCAGATGCAAATGAGAGTTGTTATAATTTGCATGCTTTCTAAAGGAGATACCACCTTGAAACACGCTTCGCTCATTTCATCATCGCTTCTCGTCGCAGCATTCTCTTTCCTCGCCGTTCCCGTCGCGTCGGCGCACGGCGAAGCCGACGAGAGCGTTTCCGAATTTCACGAACATCTCGACGATTACCGCGGCGAGATCGTCGCGTTCGTCGACGAGGCCGACTCGATCAGTCGTGCCTACGCCGGCGACGAAAACGTCCAGCCGATGATCGACGAACTGATCGAGCGGTGGGAAGACATCGCGGTGCACGATGCGATCGAAACGCACGTGCCTGTGGTCTATCCCGGAATCTGGCAGGCCATCATCGGATTCCAGCAGGCCACGATGGAAGGCGAGTCGGACGATGCCGTCGCCGACGCGGCCGACAATGTCGCTGCATCGCTTTGGCAGGCCTTCGGTGCACTGCGGCTGGCCGCCACCCAGGTCGATGAAGAGCATCATGCCGAGAGCGGCGACGAAACGCTCTCCGGGGGCGAGTCCATCGATCGCATCGTCGCCGAGCTGGAGAGCGCCGTCGAGCACTATGCCGAAGGCGAGGCGAACGCGGCCGAATCGATGATTCACGATGCCTACATGCAGCGTTTCGAATACCTGGAGGGCGACCTGATCGAAGCGGACGCCGAGCTCGTCACCCAGCTCGAAAAGGACTTCAACGCCACGCTGCCTATGCTGATGCAGCAGGAAGCCCCGGTCGCCGAAGTGCGCAAGGCGCTGGACTCGATGAAGGACGATCTCGCCCGTGCCCGTGAATTGCTGGTCGCGGCCGAGGAGTCCCGTTCCGAGGTCTTTTGAACGTGCGCCGCCGAGCGTTGCTGAGATCGCTGGCGCTGGCCGGTCTGCTGCCGTCGCTGCCGGCGTTCGCCGCCATGCGAGCCGACGGCAGCTCGGCCGGCCCGGCGCCGGTATCCGTCGACGATCTGCCGAAGCTGTCCGGCGAACTCACGCTGTATCTGGGCCGCGGCGAAGGCGGATTGTACGAGGACATCCTCGATGCAATCCGCGGCCGGAACCCGGAGCTGGAATTGAGCGTCCGCCGGGGTCCGGCGACGGCGCTGGCCAACACGCTGGCCGCCGAAGCCCAGGTCGGACGGATCCGGGCCGACGTGTTCTGGTCGATCGACGCGGCTTCGCTGGGCGTCGTGGCCGACCGCGCCGCCGTCGCGCAAGTACCGGACGACCTGAAGCAGCAGCTCCAGCCCGCGTTCCGGTATGCCGGGTGGGTGCCCATCTCCGGGCGCGTCCGTACCATCGCCTACAACACCGACGCGCTGTCGCCGTCGGACGTTCCGGACAGCGTCATGGCGTTGCCGGAGACGGATCTGAAGTTCGGCTGGGCGCCGGCCTACGGCTCTTTCCAGTCCTTCGTCACGGCCATGCGGCTGCTCGAGGGCGAATCGGCGACGCGCGAATGGCTGTTGGCCATGCGTGACAAGGCCACGCGCTACGCCGGCGAGTTCGGCGTCGTCATGGCCGTCTCGCGCGGCGAGGTCGACCTGGGATTCGCCAACCACTACTACGCGCTGCGCATGAAGCAGGGCAAGCCCGACGCTCCGGTGGCATTGACGTTCACGCCGAACGATGCGGGTTCGCTCCTCAACGCTTCCGGGGCGGCGATGTTCAACGACAGCGAACTGACGATCGGGTTCGTGCGGCACTTGCTCACCGAAGAGGTGCAGAGCTATCTCGCCCGCGAGGCCTACGAAATCCCGCTGGTCGCCGGCATTTCTTCGCCGGAGGGGTTGCCGCCGATCGCCGAGATCGATCCGCCGGAGGTCGACCTGGAGCGGCTGGCCGACCTGCAGCCAACGCTGGCGCTGCTGCGCGAAACGGGAGTGCTGTGACGTGACGGGCCGGGCCGCGAACGCCACCGGCCTTTTCAGCCATGTCGCCAGCGCAGGCGTGGCGCTGGCGGTTCTCGCACCCATCGCGGTACTTGTCGTACTCGCACTGGGTGCCGAGCTGGACCTCGGCGGCCAGGTCGCGGGCATCGTGTTCAACACCGTGACGCTTACGCTGCTGACCGTGTTCGGCGCCGTGCTCATCGGCGTGCCGTTGGCGCTGGTCACCGCGCACACCGACCTGCCGGGCCGCAGCATCTGGCTCGCGCTGCTGGCCGCGCCGCTGGCCATTCCCAGCTATATCGGTGCGTTCGCGTTCTTCGCCGCGTTCGGCCCGGGCGGCGAGATCCAGGCGCTGACCGGGCTGCCGACCCCGCCGGTGCGCGGACTGCCGGGCGCGGCGCTGGTCATGACGCTGTATACCTACCCGTTCGTGCTGCTGACCACGCGCGCCTCGCTGCGACAGCTCGACGGCGGCATGGTCGACGCGGCGCGCTCGCTCGGATTGTCCCTGCCGGCGGCCATCCGCCGCGTCGTGCTGCCGCGCGTGCGATCCGGCGTCGCGGCCGGCGCGCTATTGGTGGCGCTCTACACGCTATCGGATTTCGCCACGCCGGCGATTCTGCGGCTGGATACGTTCACCCGCATCATCTACGTCGAATACAACGCGTTCGGGCTGGACCGCGCCGCGTTGCTGTCGCTGCAACTGCTGGCGCTGGTGGCCGTGGTGCTGGTGCTCGAGTCGCGCGTGGGCACCGAACGCGAGATGCCCGGCCGGCGAATGGAACTGGAGCTGGCGCCGACCGCTCGCTGGTCGGTCACCGCGGGCATGGTGCTCGTTATGGCCGCCGCGCTGGCGCTTCCTGCCGCGGTGTTCGGCGTCTGGCTCTGGCGCGAGGGCGCCGGGAACTTCGACCCCATACTGGTCTGGAACTCGGCGTATCCCGCGACGCTGGCCGCGGTCTGCGCCGTGCTGGTCGCGCTGCCGGTCGCCTACGCCGCGTCCGCGGGTACGCTAGGGCGCTGGCTGGAGCGCATCGCGACGCTGGGCTTCGGTATCCCCGGCATCGTGATGGGCACCGCGCTGGTCTACGTCGGCCTGCGCATCGATTTTCTCTACCAGACCCTGGCGCTGCTTGTGATCGGCTACGTGCTGCGCTTTCTTCCGCTGGCCGTGGGCGCGATCCGCACCAGCGTCGGCCGCGTCGAGGGTAACCTTCTCGGTGCTGCGCGCAGCCTGGGCGCGTCGCGCTTCGAGGCGTTCCGCCGCGTCGGACTTCCGCTGATCCTGCCCGGTGTGATCGCGGGCGGGGCTCTGGTGTTTCTCGAGGCGATGCGCGAATTGCCGGCCACGCTGCTTCTCCGGCCCACCGGGCTGGAGACGCTGACGACGGAACTCTGGCGCGTCTACGAGGCCGGATACTTCGGTCGGGCCGCCGTGCCGGGCTTGCTGCTGATCGGCGTGTCGGCCGTGGCGCTCGTGGTCATGCTGTCGGGCGAGGATCGGCTGGGAACGGCCAAGAGTGGGATCTGAACATGCTTGAAATCCGCAATCTCAGCGTTCGTTACCGGGACCGGGTCGCGGTTCGCGACTTCGACCTCGTGCTCGGAGCCGACGAGATCGTCACGCTGGTCGGCCCCACCGGCTGCGGCAAGAGCAGCGTGCTGCGCGCCGTCGCCGGGCTGGAAAAGCCGGATGCCGGGGAGATCGTGATCGACGGCATGCGCATCGACCGCGACCGCTTCGTGCCGCCGGAGAAGCGTCGAACGGGGCTGGTGTTCCAGGATTTCGCGCTGTTTCCGCACCTGACCGTCGAGCAGAACGTCGCGTTCCGCGCCAGCGACCGTTCACGCGTCGATTACTGGATCGACCAGCTCGGTCTGTCGGAATACCGAAACGCGATGCCGGCGATGCTGTCCGGGGGCCAGAAGCAGCGCGTGGCGCTGGCCCGTTCGCTGGCCCATCAGCCGGCACTGGTGCTGCTCGACGAGCCGCTTTCCAACCTGGATGCGGCGATGAAGTCCGGCCTGCGCTGGCAGATCCGCGATGCGCTCAAGGCCGCCGGCGTGCCGGCCATCTGGGTCACGCACGACCAGGACGAGGCGCTTTCGGTGGGCGATCGCGTCGGCGTCATGAACAACGGCAGGCTGGAGCAGGTCGGCGACCCTGAAACCTGCTACCGGGCGCCCAGAACCCGTTTCGTCGCCGAATTCCTGGGCGAGGGCGTGTTCCTGGAAGGGCGTCTGGAAAACGGCTGCGTGCACACCGTTCTGGGCTGCTCGGAACTGGCCGATCCCGATTCGGCGAATGCCGTGACCGATTCGGATCGGGTCGACGTGCTCGTGCGGCCGCACGATCTCGGACTGGAGCCGGCCGACGACGGCAATGCACGAATCGTCTGGGGTCGCTACGAGGGCGAGACCCGTCTCTACAAGGTGCGGCTGGACGAGGGATTCGATCTCAAGGCCCGCGTCGGCCACGAACTGAGGCTGGACGAGGGACAGAACGTCAATGCCCGCATCGACGCCGGCCATCCGCTGGCGCTGTTCGAACCGGCGCGCGGCTGAAGCTCCTGCGACACCGTCCGCCGGCTTGGCCGACCGCCGGCGCTCGTAGCGTCAGTCGCCGTTCGACGTCAGCGCATCGATGATGGCGCGGCAGAACGCGGGCAGATCCGGCGGCGTCCGGCTGCTGATGAGGTTGCCGTCGACGACGACTTCCTCGTCGACCCAGTTGGCGCCAGCGTTGACCATATCGTCCTTGATCGACTGGAACGACGTCACTCGGCGGTCGCGGACGATGTCGGCCGAAACGGCCATCCAGCCGGCGTGGCAGATCCACGCGACGATCTTGCCCCGGTCGTTCATCCCGCGCACGAAATCGACCATCGGGCGGCTGCGCCGCATCCTGTCCGGCGCCATTCCGCCGGGAATCACGACGGCATCGAAGTCGTCCGGACCGACGTCGGCGACATCGCCGTCGGCCTCGACACCGTAGCCTTTCTCGCTGGCGTACTCGTTCCTGCCGGTGCCCAGTACGCGCACCGTTGCGCCGGCTTCGATGAAGCGCAGCCGGGGGTAGTGGAGTTCCAGTTCCTGGTAGTTGTCCTCGACCAGGATCACGATGTTCTTGCCGGACAATTGCATGGAAAACCTCGGTTCGGGAATTGCGGAGATTATCGCAGACCCCGCGTCACGCCCCCGGCATCACCGGCTCGACACGGAAGAACTCCGGGATCCTGCGTTCAGGACGGCGAACAGTCCTGGCGAACGATCCGGTGCTCATCGCCCGTCACGACCAGCGCGGTGAGGCAGCCGCCCCAGACGCATCCCGAATCGAGGCAGATCGCACGTCCGCCGTCGTGGTCGTGGTAGCCGAGCAGCGACCAGTGGCCGAACACGATGGACCAGTCGCGCCAATCCGCGTCGAGCAGTTCGAACCACGGCGAAAAGCCCTTGGGCGGGCGCTGGATATCGCCGGTCGAATCGAGGTCCAGCGTGCCGTCGGGACGTGCGAAGCGCATGCGCGTGAGCACGTTCGTGGTCGTTCTGAGCCGCGTGAAGCGTTTCTGGCCGGGTTCCCAGCGGGCCGGCTTGTCGCCGTACATGTTGTCGATGAACTTCTCGAACTTCGGTCCCCGGACCGCCTTCTCGACCTCGGCCGCGCAGCTGCGCGCCTGCGCCCGGTCCCAGCGCGGGTCGATGCCGGCGTGCACCAGCGCGATCCGATCGGCCTCGTTGAACCACAGCAGAGGCTGGCGTTTGAGCCAGGCAACGATGCGGTCGGCATCGGCGTGTTCCAGGATCCGGTCGAACTCGGCATTGCGCTTGCGGACCTTCGGCCAGGCGCGGGCGTAGGCCAGCAGGTGCAGGTCGTGGTTGCCGAGCACGCTGAAATGCGGCTCTCCCAGCTTCACGAACTCGCGCAGCACCTTCAGCGATTTGCCACCGCGGTTGACGAGGTCGCCGGCGATGCAGAGGCGGTCTGCGACAGGATCGAAGGAGAGCTTGTCCAGCAGTCGGGCGAACGGCTTCCAGCAGCCCTGCAGGTCGCCGACGTAGATGTCGCGGCCGCTCACCGGGCGGACTCGCGGGAGGCGACGGCATCGGCCAGTCGTGCGAACTCGTCCAGCGAAACGGTCTCGGCGCGTCGGGTCGGATGGATGCCGGCGGTTTCGAGCTGCTCCGGTTCGAGCAGGCCCCGTAGCGCGTTGCGCAGCGTCTTGCGGCGCTGCGAGAACGCCTGGCGCACGACCCGTTCGAGGTGCGGCAGCCGGGCACGCTCGGAATCGTCGAGCCGTCGCGGCACGAGCCGTACGACGGCCGAGTCGATCCTGGGCGCCGGTCGGAACGCGCCGGGCGGAACCGTGAACAGGCATTCGGCATCGGCCCGGGCCGCGGTCATGACGCCGAGCCGTCCCCAGTCCTTGCCTCCGGGCGCGGCGGTCAGTCGATCGACGACTTCCTTCTGCAGCATGAAATGCATGTCGACGACGGCGTCGGCCTGGTCGAGGAGATGGAACATCAGCGGCGTGGAGATGTTGTAGGGCAGGTTGCCGATCACGCGCAGTCCGTACGGGCCGGCGAGGGCGCGGAAGTCGAAATCCAGTGCGTCGGTTTCATGGATCACGAGGTTTTCCGGGCGGTCGAGCCGCTCGTGCAGGCTGCCGGCCAGGTCCCGGTCGAGTTCGACGACGTCCAGCCGATCGACGCGTTCGAGCATCGGTCCGGTGAGCGCGCCGAGACCGGGACCGATCTCGACGACGCGATCGTCCCGCTTCGGCGCGACCGCCGCGACGATGCGCTCGATCACGCGATCGTCGTGCAGGAAGTTCTGGCCGAAGCGTTTGCGCGCGCGGTGCGACATGGCGGACACGATACCGGGAAGGCGGTGGTCGGTGGTCGGAAGTCGGTAGTCGGTGGTCGGTAGTCGGTAGTCGGTGGTCGGAAGTGGAGTGCCCCCGATTTTGTAGACACCGGGGTTAAGCACGGCCTTCCTCGGCTCGGGCTTCATATACCGCCGGCGGTATATGAAGCCCGAGC
>JBPRGD010000058.1:0-8880 GCA_051428125.1 Candidatus Wenzhouxiangella sp. M2_3B_020 | reverse complement strand
ATGTACGAACAATTCTACGGACTGGAAGAGCGGCCCTTCTCGATCACGCCGGATCCGCGTTTCGTGTTCCTCAGCCAGCGCCACGAGGATGCGCTGGCGCATCTGCTCTACGGGGTCGGTCGCGGCGGCAGCGGCGGGTTCGTACAGCTGACCGGCGAGGTCGGCACCGGCAAGACCACGTTGTGCCGACTGATGCTCGACCAGGTGCCGGAGCACACTCGCATCGCGCTGATTCTCAACCCGATGCTGGAGCCCACCGAACTGCTGCGTGCGATCTGCCGCGAACTCGGCGCCGAGCCGCCGCCCGGCGAGACCGGCCAGGAGGCGCTGGGCCAGTGCCTCAACGAGCGCCTGCTGGAGATCCACGCCGCCGGCGAACGCGCCGTGCTCATCGTCGACGAGGCCCAGAACATGAGCCGCGAGACGCTCGAGCAGGTGCGGCTGCTGACCAATCTGGAGACCGAAACCGACAAGCTGCTGCAGATCATCCTGCTCGGTCAGCCCGAACTGCGGGAACTGCTCAGCCGGCCGTCGCTGCGCCAGCTGGCGCAGCGGATCACCGCCCGCTACCATCTCGCGCCGCTGGGGGCGAAGGAAACCGCCGCCTACGTCCGTCATCGCATCCAGATCGCCGGAGGGGCGCGCTGTCCGTTCACCGAACGGGCGCTGCGCACGCTGCACCACGTCTCCGGCGGTGTGCCTCGGCTTATCAACATCATTGCCGACCGGGCCCTGATGGCCGGCTATGCGCGCGAGGCCGACCGGATCACGCCGGCCATGGTCCGGCGCGCTGCCTCGGAAGTCGTGGTGGGCGACGAAACAGGCGTCAGCCGGCGCTTCACGGCGGGACTGGCGGTGGTCGCGGTGATGCTGCTGGTCGTCGTGTCGGCGGGCATGCTCTGGTCGCTGGGTTCGGTGCCCGAGCGGCAGGAGCCCGAACAGTTGCCGCTCTGGCGAAAGATGCTGGCCGCTTCCAGCCAACCGCTGGCCTGGCGCGAAACCGCGGCGCTGTTTCCCGGAGCGCGCCCCGAGGATATCGACGAGGCTTGCCGCGAGGGCGTCAGCGACGGCCTGGCGTGCGAGCGCATGCGAGGCAGCTGGGCGCTGATCCGCAAATTCTCCCGGCCGGTCGTTCTCCGGCTCGAACAGCCGGCCGGGGGCCACCTGCTGGCGGTGAACGCGCGCGGCTCGGACGTCGTCGTGCGTCAGGCCGGCCAGGACTTCCAGGTGCCGCTGGCGCAGCTGGATGCCCGCTGGCTCGGTGATTTCTACGTGATCTGGCCCGACGAAGGCAGGGTCTGGCAGATCGGTGACGAGGATCCGGACGTCGCCGACCTGAAACGGCTGGCATCGGCGGCTCCGGAACGGGCCTGGGGCGGGCCCGTGGACGGCCGCTACACGCAGGCCTTCGGCGACTGGATCCGCTCTTTCCAGCGCCGGCACGGACTTCGCGAGGACGGCATGGCGGGGCCGGTCACGCGCCTGTATCTTTCGACCATGGCCGCTCCGTCGGACGACGGCCGCACTTCCGGAGAGTGAGATGTCGCTTCTTCTCGATGCCCTGAAGAAATCCGAGGCGCAGCGGCGTCGTGGTGCCGGACCCGCCATCGACCTGACATCGATGCCCTCCCGCCCGGCCGACCGCCGTCGGGAGCCGCGGCGGTGGCCGCTGTTCGTCGCCGTCGTCGCGCTGCTGGTGCTGGTGGGGGTCGCGGTGTGGCCGTGGGTGCCCGGCCTGGCCGAGCGGTTCCTCGGATCCGAACGCCCGGACACGCTCGCCCGGGTCGAGGAGCCGTCTCCGGCAATCGACGGGGCGGGCGGAGCCGGCGCTTCCGGCACCGTCGAAACCGACGGCGCGAATGCGCGCCGGTCGCCGGCGCCGATCGAACAGCCGACGGTCGTCGGCGCACAGCGCCCGGCCCGTCGCGCGGAGGCGGCCACCACGCCGAGCGGGTCGAACGTCAGCCCGGCTTCGGAGCCGGCGCCGCCCGACGCCGCGGAGGGCCCGAAGCGGGAAGTGCGCTCGCCGCGTCGGGAAGCCCCGGCGGCCGCCGAACCGCGACAGCAGAACGGCGTGACCGACCGCTCCGTCCCGCAAGCGCAGACCCCATCGCAGTCGCAGGCAGGTGCCGGACGACCCGATGTCGAAAGCGCGTCCGGATCGGAGACCGAGCCGGAGCCCGCCGAGGACTTCGTCCGGCCGTGGGAACTGCCGCAGGCCCGGCGGGCCGAGTTTCCCGAGCTGGACATGACCCTGCACTTCTACGCCGAAGAGCCTGCGCGCCGGTTCGTTCTGATCAACGGCGAACGCTACGGCGAAGGCCAGCGGATCGACGCCGACGTGCGGATTCTCGAGATCGTCCAGCGTGGCGCGATCGTCGACTTCGGAAACTACCGGGTGCTGATCGAGTGACCGTGCCGATCCGGGCGGGTTCCCGGCGCGCGGGCACGGCCAATCCGTGGATGATGATCGCCGCCAGCGCCGTGGCGCTTGCCGTCATGGTGACCGAGCAACTGCTCCCTGCATCGTGGGTTCCGGCCTGGATCGAACTATGGGGATTCAGGCCCGCGGTCGTCTCAGCCGAGCTCGCCAACGGCTTCTCGGGGCGTGCCGACCTGCAACTGGCCGGCCTTGTCACGGCGCTGTTCGCCCACTCGAACTGGCTTCACCTCGGTGGCAACCTTGCCTACCTTTGGGTATTCGGCATCCCGGTCGAACGGGCCGTGGGTCACGTGCGCTTCCTGTTCGTGTTCGTGCTGCTGGGTGCGGTCGCCAACCTGCTGGTCGCGCTGATGCTGCCGGGCCTGGATCGCGTCATCCTGGGCGCCAGCGGTGGCGTGTCGGCCATCATCGGGGTCTATCTCGGTCTGTTCCCGGGCCGGCGGATCGGGCTGTGGCTGCCGCTGGGGCTGTTCCTGCAGTTCGCGCGGATTCCGGCGTTGCTCGTGATCGGCTCGTGGTTTACGCTTCAGCTGCTCTACACGGTGTTCGGCCCTATGTCCGACGCGGTCGCCTGGTGGACGCACACGGCGGGTTTCGTCGCCGGCCTGCTCGCGGCGGTGCTGTTCCGCACCTTTTCGGGATCGGTCGCCCGCCTTCCCGAAGACTGACCCGCCGCACGGCGGGCCGTGGCAGTATTCGCCGATCGAACCGAGGATTTCAGCCAGCGTGTACAAAGTGGTATTTCTCAACCAGGGACAGGTCTACGAACTGTTCGCCGAGCGCGTCGATTCAAGTCGGCTCTACGGCTTCATCGAGGCCTGGGACCTGGTCTTCGATGCCGACGAACGGGTGGTCGTGGACCCCACCGAGGAGCGCATGCGCGAGGAGTTCGCCGATACCGAGCGGCTGATGCTGCCGATGCAATCGGTCATCCGCGTCGAAAAGGTCGCAAAGCGCGGCACGTGCGTGATCCGCGACGGCAATAGCGGAGACAAGGTCACGCCGCTGCCGCTGGACGGCCCGCGCCGGAAAACCTGACGACCGCCGGCGCCGGGCGCCGGCCGACAACAACAAGGGACTGCCAATGAACGAGAATCCGACTCCGAACCCCGAGCCCGTTCCGGAGCGTGGCTGGCTTTACAGGGCGCTGGACGCGATCGAGCGCGTCGGCAATCGGTTGCCGGACCCGGCCGTGCTCTTCTTCCTGCTCATGCTCGTCGTCTGGGCGCTCTCGGCGGTGCTCGCGCCGATGGAATTCAGCGCCGTGCATCCGCAGACCGGCGAGCCGATACAGGTCGTCAACCAGCTGGCCGGCGACGAACTGGCCCGCTTCCTGAGCCAGATGGTCACCGTGTTCACCAGCTTCGCGCCGCTGGGCATCGTGCTGGTCGCGATGCTGGGCGTTGGCGTGGCCGAGCACACCGGCTTCATCAACGCCGCCCTGCGCAAGATGCTGGGCGTGACCTCGCCGTCGCTGCTCACGCCGATGCTGATCCTCGTGGCGATCGTCTCGCACACCGCAGCCGACGCGGGGTACGTCGTCGTGATCCCGCTGGGCGCGGTTTTGTTCTACGCCGCCGGCAGGCATCCGCTGGCCGGCATCGCCGCGGCCTTCGCCGGCGTGTCGGGCGGGTTCTCGGCCAATTTCATTCCGTCGGCCATCGATCCGATGCTGGCCGGCATTACCGAGGAAGCCGCGCGGGTGCTGGACCCGAACGTTTTCGTCAACCCGCTGGTCAACTGGTTCTTCATGGCCGCATCCAGCTTGCTGGTCGTCGCGATCGGCTGGTGGCTGACCGACCGTGTCGTCGAACCTAGGCTGGCCCGCGAGACGCCCGTGGACGGCGACATGTCCGACATGCCGACGCTCGAAGCGTTGAGCGAAAACGAGCGCCGTGGGCTGAGATGGGCGACCGCGAGCATCCTGATTTCCCTTGTCCTGCTGACCGTCGCGGTGCTGCTGCCTGGCTCGCCGTTGCGCGATCCGAATCCGGCATTGGCGTTCCACGAGAGCATCACCTCGTTCGGTGCGCCGCTGATGCGCTCCATCGTGCCGCTGATCTTCCTGCTGTTCCTGATCCCCGGTGCCGTCTACGGCTACGCGGCCGGGACCATCGACGGGCACCGGGACCTGATCACGGGGATGAGCAAGTCCATGGAGTCCATGGGCTACTACATCGTCATGGCGTTCTTCGCCGCGCAGTTCATCGCCGCGTTCTCGAACTCGAACCTCGGCATCCTGATCGCGGTCAACGGGGCAGCCTGGCTGTCGCAGATCAACATGCCGGCGCAGCTGACCATCGTCGGGATCATCGCGCTGACGGCGTTCGTCAACCTGTTCGTGGGCTCGGCCTCGGCGAAGTGGCTGATCATCGCGCCGATCTTCGTGCCCATGCTGATGGAGCTCGGCATCGGGCCGGGGCTGACGCAGGCGGCCTACCGCGTCGGTGACTCGAGCTCGAACATCGTCACGCCGCTGCTGCCGTACTTCCCGCTCATCGTCGTGTTCTGCAAGCGCTACTTCAAGGGCGCCGGCATCGGCACGCTGATCTCCATGATGCTGCCCTACGCAGTCGCGCTGGCGGTGGGATGGACGATCTTCCTGCTCATCTACTGGTCGCTCGGGCTACCCCTGGGGCTGCAGGCAAGCTATACCTATCCCTGACCCGGACCGGTCTCAGCGATCGACCCAGCCGGCCGGATCCACCGGCCGGCCGCCTTGCCGGATCTGGAAATACAGCCCCGGGCGGGTGCCGCCGCCGGAGTCGCCGGCAAGCGCCACGACCTCGCCGGGTGCGACCCAGTCGCCGACCTCGGCGACGAGGCTGCGGTTCTGGCCGTAGAGGGTCATGAAGCCGTCTCCGTGGTCGATGATGACCATCATGCCGTAGCCCCGCAACCAGTCGGCGTACGCGACCCGTCCATAGGCGACGGCCCGCACGGGGTCGCCGACGTCGGCCTCGATCAGCCAGCCTTCCCAGTCCACGTTGCCGCTGCGCCGGTCGTCGAATCCGGCGACGATGCGCGCCGGCGCCGGCATCGGCAGGTGGCCCCGGAGTTCGGCGAAGGGCTGGATCTCGGCATCGGGCGGGATGTCGGCGAGCACGCTGGACAGTTCTTCCAGCAGCTGCTCCAGGCGAGCGGCGGACTCGCGCATTTCGGCCAGCCGCTGCGACTGGTCGCGGATGCTGGCGTCGATCTCCGCCAGGGCTTCGGCCCGTTGCAGCAGCGCGTCGTCGAGCTGGTTGCGCTCGGCGACCTGCCGATCGGCGAGGTCCGCCAGCTCGGCGGCCAGCCGGCGCTGCTCGTCGCGCACTCCCTCCAGTCGAGCGAGGCGCGCGCCGAGTTCCCGGATCGTTCGGGTCCGGGCGCGGCCCAGGTAGCCGTGCAGGGCGAGTACGCGGCTGATCCGGGCGGGGTCTTCCTGGTTGAGAACCGCCTTGAGCCTGGAGCGAAGGCCGGTTCGATAGGCGATGCGGAGCTGGGTGGCCAGTTCGTCGCGGCGCCGGTCGATCTCACGCTCCAGTTCCGCCGCTTCCAGGTCGAGTTCGTCCTGCCGGCGGCGCACCTCGGCGAGCCGATCGCGCGTGGTCCGAAGCGCCAGTTCCACGCGGCCCAGTGCCTTTTCGGCATCGGCGAGCGCGGCCTGCTCGCGGGCCCGCGCCTCGCGCTGATCCTCGATGCGGTCGCTGATCGCGCCGATGTCCTGCCGCAATCGCTCCAGCCGCGAACGCACTTCTTCGGCATCCTGGGCCGCAAGCGGCGCGACCGTCGTCAGCCATAGCGCTGCGACGGCCGCCACGCGGCCGCCTGCCGACGAACGCGGCTCGGCGCGGCGCCGGATCGGGGCTTCAGCCGGCGGCATTCCCGGCCGGGCGGGCACTCGCGCCGGTATTTGTCCCTGCGTCGATGCGCACCAGCGGTCGGCCGGTCATCGCGTGCGGGATCTCCAGGCCCAGCAGCGTCAGCATCGTCGGGGCCAGGTCGCGCAGGCTGCCTTCGCGGGCGACCTCGGCGGATCGGCCGCTGAAGAGCATGGGCACCGGATTCAGCGTATGCGCCGTGTGCGGCTGACCGGTCTCCGGATCGGTCATCTGCTCTACGTTGCCGTGATCGGCCGTGACGAGCATCTCTCCTCCGGCCTCGTCGACCGCCTCTGAGACCTCCCCGAGCAATAAGTCCACGGCCTCGACCGCGGCCACGGCAGCGTCGAACACGCCCGAGTGGCCGACCATGTCCGGATTGGCGACGTTGCAGACGATCACCGGCCACGTGCCGCTGCCGATCGCCGAGACCAGTTCGCGCGTCAGTTCCGGTGCGCTCATTTCGGGCTTGAGGTCGTAGGTGGCGACATCGGGCGACGGGATCAGCTTTCGCTCCTCGCCGTCGAACACGCGTTCAATGCCGCCGTTGAAGAAGTACGTGACGTGGGCGTATTTTTCGGTTTCGGCGATCCGCAGCTGCCGAAGACCCGCACGTGACAGCTCCTCGCCCAGCAGGTGCTCCATCCGGGCCGGCGGAAACGCGACCCGCGCATCGAGATCGGCTTCGTACTGGGTCATCGTCGCCACCGCCGAGAGTGCGGGCGCGGCCGCATCGAAGCGGTCGAAGCCCGGATCCACCATCACCCGCGTGAGCTGGCGCGCGCGATCGGCTCGGAAATTGATGAAGATCGCGGCGTCCCCGTCGCGCAGCGGCGCGCCGCCGGCGATCACGGTGGGCTGGACGAACTCGTCGTTCTCGTCGCGGGCGTAGGCCGATTCCAGCCCGGCGAGCGCGCTTTCGGCCTCGTAGTCGGCCTCGCTGCGCGCGATCGCCCGCCATGCACGCTCGATCCGATCCCAGCGATTGTCGCGGTCCATCGCCCAGTAGCGGCCCGCGATGCTGGCGATCCGCGCGTTGTCGATGTCGCCGACGAGTTCCTGCAATCTCCGGATGGAGGCCTCGGCGCTGCGCGGCGGGGTGTCGCGTCCGTCAAGGAAGGCGTGGACGGCGATCGGGCCGTCGTGGCGGGCCGCGGCGAGCCGCACGGTGGCGAACAGGTGCTCTTCGTGGCTGTGCACGCCGCCGTCGGACAGCAGCCCCATCAAGTGCACCGTGCCGTCACGCGCGGCGTCGATGGTCCCGACCAGCGGCTCGTTGCGCTCGAACTCGCCGGTCTCGATCGCGCGCGAGATCCGCGTCAGTTCCTGGTAGACGATGCGCCCGGCGCCGATGTTCATGTGCCCGACCTCGGAATTGCCCATCTGGCCCGCGGGCAGACCGACGGCTTCGCCCGAGGTCTGCAGAAGCGCGTGCGGACACGCCGACCATAGTCGATCCCAGTTCGGCGTCGAGGCGACGGAAATGGCGTTGTCGGCGCCGTCGTCGCGCACGCCCCAGCCGTCGAGAATCAGCAGCAACAACGGTGTTCGACGGTTCATCGATCGTTCCTTTCGAAAGCGAACGGCATTATCCCATACGGTGGCGCCGACCCCGTCGCCGATCCCGCGCCCACCGGTTCGATTGCGCGGTGCGTGGTGTGGCAGCGCGGGACAAGATGCGGGATAATGGGGGTTTGCCTCGCCGGACAGAACGCCCCCATGGAACAGTTGCTGACCTTCATCGCCAACCACCCGATCCTCGTCGGGGCGTTCGCCGTGGTGCTGGCGGCTCTGATCGCGACCGAATCGGCGCGCCTGACGCGCAAGTGGAAGGAACTCGATACCGCGCAGGCCATCCTGTTGATGAACCGCCGCGATCCGCTCATTCTCGATGTGTCCAACAGCAGCGACTTCGCCAAGGCCCACATCATGAACGCCGAGCACATGCCGCCGTCACGGATCGAATCCGGCAATGCCCGGCTTCTGAAACAGAAGTCGCGGCCGGTGCTGCTCTACGACAAGAACGGCCAGGTCTCTCCGCAGATGGCCAAGCGGCTGGTGCAGCTCGGTTTCGAAGACGTCAACGTGCTGCGCGGCGGCCTCGCCCAGTGGACCAGCGACCAGCAGCCGGTCACGCGTGGCAAGTCCGGCAAGTCCGGCAAGAGCGGCAAGAGTGAGCGCAAGGGCAGGGGCAAGGAGCGCAAGCGCAAGGACGGCAAACGCCGGGACGAGACCGGCAACGGGAGCGGAAACGTCGTCGCGACGGACGGCCCCGACCGCGAAGCCGACGCCGGCCGTGCCGGAACGGGCGGCGATACCGGCTCGGATGCCGTACCGGGCGAGGATCGCGGGAACTGAGGCCGAAGGCGCGGGGGGTCGGCGCAACGGGCCGCGCGCCGTGTCGGCGCGGCTGTCACCGGAATCGACGACAGATAACATCAACCGAACACGATAGACAGGAAATCCAATGGCTGAAGAAGAACTCGATGCAACCACCAACGGGCAGGATGCCCAGCAACCCACGATGTCGATCCAGCACGTCTTCCTGAAGGACTGCTCGTTCGAGGCACCCGG
>JBPRGD010000057.1:0-1257 GCA_051428125.1 Candidatus Wenzhouxiangella sp. M2_3B_020 | reverse complement strand
CAACGAGATCCCGACGTTCGGCAACCCGGACGCCACGCCGCAGGGCGTGCAGAACGGCTTTTCCGTCGGCCAGAACTTCGTCGACTTCCTCGGCCTGGGCGCGCAGCGTACGCTGACGCTGGTCAACGGCCGCCGCTTCGTTTCCGCCAACGTACCTTCGATCTTCGGCCAGACCGGCGGTCTGCAGGTCGACTTCAACGTCATCCCGATCGCACTGGTCGACCGCATCGAAACCGTCGGCATCGGCGGTGCGCCGATCTACGGCGCCGACGCCATCGCCGGTACGATCAACGTGATCCTCCGCGACCGCTTCGAGGGCCTCGAAACGACGCTGCGGCACGGGTTCACGTCCAAGGGCGACGCCGAGTTCGAGAACGTCCTGCTGGTCGCCGGCGCGAACTCCGCCGACGGCAGGGGCAACGTCACGTTCTCGGCCGAATGGTTCCGGCAGGATGGACTGACGCGCGCCGCACGACCCCGTTTCTACGAGGGCGACAACGACGTGACGTTCCTGAGCACCGACCCCGGCGTCTTCGAGATCTTCCGCGATCGCCGGTTCAACGTGTTCACCAACGGCGGCCTGATCCATCCCGCGGGCTTCGGATTTCCGCTGGGGCCGAATCCCTCGGACGAGATTCCGATTCCGACGTTCGGCATCGGCGCGTTTCCCGATGGAACGTTCTACCGGTTCGACTCGAACTCGAACCTCGTTCCGTTCACGCCCGGCGCTCCGGATCCCTCCTCGGCTCTGTTCGCCATCGGCGGAGACGGGCCCGACTTCTTCGACCAGGTCAGCCAGCTGCAATCGCCGCTGGACCGCGGCGTGTTCACCGGCGCGTTCAACTACGACCTGACCAACAACGTCCGATTCTCGTCGGACTTCCTGTTCTCGCAGTCCGACGCCTCCGAACTGAGCAGCCAGGGCGGCTTCCAGACCGGCTTCTTCGGAGGCACCTCGGCGGGGCTGGTCTTCGATGCCGATCATCCGTTCCTGCCGCAGCAAGCGCGCGACGTGCTGGCGGCCAACGGCATCAACCAGTTCGTGCTCAGCCGGTTCAACAACGACATCATCGACTCGCGCAGCTTCCAGGACCAGCAGCTGTGGCGCTGGACCGGCGGCTTCGACGGGGATTTCTTCATCGGCGACAAGCGCTGGAACTGGGAAGCCTACGCCGTGCACGGAGAAACCGACATCGAGACCCGCCGGGAAGGGATCGTCGACGGTCGCTTCCTCAACGCCATCGACGTCCGGGAGCT
>JBPRGD010000056.1:0-1960 GCA_051428125.1 Candidatus Wenzhouxiangella sp. M2_3B_020 | reverse complement strand
CGCAGAATCCGGGGCGATGCGTCCCAGCGCCGCGGTCAGCGGCTGTGCGAAGGCGGCCGGATCGCCGTCCACCTCGATGATCGGCGAGACGATGCGGCGCGGCATCTGGTCGTAGGACAGGTAGACCTGGTGGTCGAAGCCGGGCTCTCCCTCGGGCCCGCCGAAACGGGTGTCTCCGACGACCCCGATGATGCGATACGGGTTGCCGTTGAGCATGATGTCGCGCTGCAGCGCGGCGTCGGGTCCGCCCATCCGCTCGGCCACCGATCGGCCGACGACCGCGGTGCGCGCGTCAAGGCCGCGATCCCGCGAGTCGAACACGCGGCCGGCGACGCGGTCGATGCCGAGCCCGTCGAAGAAGCCGTCATCGACGATGTAGTTGCTGACCGCCATGCCGTCTTCGCCAAGCTCGGGCCACTGAAGCCGGCCGGCCACCGGCGCGAGCATCGGAACCGTCGGCCAGAGCAGGGCGACGTCGCGGACGCCGGGCTCGCGCATCAGCTCGGTTTCGAGCCGGTCGACGAACGCCGGCAGACCATCCTCGTCGGGCACGTCCTCCGGGCTGATGAACAGTCCCATCCGGAGCCGGTTCCCGGTTTCGAATCCCAGGTCGCGTTGCCCGAGTTCCAGCCAGGCCCGACCAAGCAGCGCCCCGGTGACCAGCAGCGTCAGCGTCAGCGCGATCTGTCCGCCGATGATCCAGCGTCCCCACCGGCTGGCGGTTCGGGAGCCGGCCAGCCGTCCCGAGCCCTCGCGCAGCGCGTCGTTGACGTCGATTCGCATCGCCGCCCGGGCCGGTAGCGCGGCGGCCAGCAGCCCGCTGACGAGCATCGCCGCGAAGGCCACGGCCAGCGTACCGGCGCCGGGCTGCACATCGAGATAATCGGGGATCTGCGTGCCCGCCAGCGCGAGGAACGCATCGAGCAGCGGCGCGGCCGCGAGACAGCCCACGAGGCCGCCGACCACGGCGAGCAGCAGCGCTTCGCCGACCACCG
The DNA here is from genome assembly GCA_051428125.1 of Candidatus Wenzhouxiangella sp. M2_3B_020. Classification (GTDB taxonomy): domain Bacteria; phylum Pseudomonadota; class Gammaproteobacteria; order Xanthomonadales; family Wenzhouxiangellaceae. Next base: position 965 of record JBPRGD010000056.1, on the reverse strand, counting down.
GGCCGAGCAAACCGGCCCGGCCGGCGCCGAGAGCGCCACGCAGCGCCAGTTCGTGTCTGCGTTCCAGCGTGCGCGTGAGCATCAGCATCGCGACGTTGAGCACGGCAATGGCCAGCAGCAGCCCGGCCGCGCCGGCCAGCAGGCCGTTGGCGCGCCGGAAGCCGGCCCGCCAGTTCGCGCCCATTGGCTCGACCCGGAACTCGTGCTCGAGCTGGAATTCGGCGTACTCCGGAGCAAGGCGCTCGGCGATTGCGTCGGCCTCGGCACGTGCCGCGGGCAGGCTCGCCCCGGGCGCCAGCCGGCCGACGACCAGCACGTTGCGCAAATCGCGCCGCGCCAGGGTCTCGGGCTCGTAGTAGCTGTTGAAGGGCACCCAGAATTCGAGGTCGGGCATATCGTCCTCGATCGTGCCGTGGAAATCGGGCGGCAGAATCCCGACGACGGTGTAGGATCTGCGGATTTCCTGGTTCTGCGTGCTGGTGCGGATGGACTGCCCGATGATGTCCGGGTCGAGCTGGAATTCGCGCGCCCACGCCGCGTGCGAGAGCAGCATTACCGGCGTACCGGCGGTCCACTCGTCGGCGGTGAATCCGCGGCCCAGAGCGGGCTGCACGTCGAGAAGGTCGAAGTAGCCGCGCGTGACTGCTTCCCCTTCCACGCGTCGTCCGGCACGGTCGGGGAGTTGCCAGATCAGCCGCGCACGGGCCGCTGCTTCGAGGGCGTCAAGCGTCGACATCCCCGTGCGCAGGTCGGACAGTTCGGCCGGTGCCAGCTCTTCGGTCGCCGGCCGTCCGACCTCGGCGTTCCAGATCCGCACCAGCCGCTCGGCATCGGGAAACGGCAGCGGCCGGAACGTCGTCAGGCCGACCAGCGTCGTGACGGCCGCGGTCGCGGCCATTCCGAGACCGATGCACAGCACGATCGCGGTGGAGGTGCGCGGTGCGTGGGCGATGCGGCGCGCGCTT
>JBPRGD010000055.1:0-13971 GCA_051428125.1 Candidatus Wenzhouxiangella sp. M2_3B_020 | reverse complement strand
CAAAAAAAGCCCGGCGCGGCGGCCGGGCTTCTTCCTGAACCTCCGGTCGAAACCGGAAATCTGCTCGTTCGATCTACTCGGCGGCTTCGGCGCCCGGCGCACCCGGGCGGTCGACCAGCTCCACGAACGCCATCGGCGCGTTGTCGCCGGCGCGGAATCCGCACTTCAGGATGCGCACGTAACCACCGGGGCGCTCCCGGTAGCGCGGACCCAGCTCGCCGAAAAGCTTGCCGACCGCTTCCTTGTCGCGAAGCCGGGCGAAGGCCAGGCGGCGCTTGGACACGGTATCCTCGCCGGCCATCGTGATCAGCGGCTCTGCGACGCGACGCAGTTCCTTGGCCTTGGGCAGCGTGGTCTTGATCAGTTCGTGCTTGAACAGGCTGGAGGCCATGTTCTTGAACATCGCCTGCCGGTGCGAGGCGTTCCGATTCAGTTTGCGGCCCGCTTTACGGTGACGCATGACGGTTCTCCTTATACGGTTTCGCGCGCCAGGTTCGACGGCGGCCAGTTCTCGAGCCGCGTGCCCAGCGAAAGGTCGTGCGCGGCGAGCACGGTCTTGATCTCGGTAAGCGACTTCTTGCCGAGATTCGGCGTCTTGAGCAATTCGGTCTCGCTACGCTGCACGAGATCACCCACGTACTGGATGTGCTCGGCCTTCAGGCAGTTCGCCGACCGCACGGTGAGCTCGAGGTCGTCGATCGGCCGCAGCAGCACGGGATCGAAACTCTCTTCGTCGCGCTTTTCCTCGTCGCGGTCGCGAGCGACGAAATCGACGAATACCGACATCTGGTCGACAAGGATGCCAGCGGCCAGCTTGACCGCGTCTTCGCACGACAGCGTGCCGTTGGTCTCGATGTCCAGCACCAGCTTGTCGAGGTCGGTGCGCTGCGCGACACGTGCGCTCTCGACGCTGTAGGCCACCTTGCGGACCGGGCAGAACGATGCATCGAGGCGAAGGCGACCGATGGTGCGGGACTCTTCCTCGTTGAACTTCAGCGTCGCCGCCGGCTGGTACCCGACGCCGCGCGTGACCTTGAGCTGCATGTGCAGCTTCTGCTTCTTCGTGAGCGTGCAGATCACGTGTTCGGGATTGACCACTTCGACGTCATGGTCGAGCTGGATATCACCCGCCGTGACCGGCCCGGCCTGGTCGGCCGACAGCGTCAGCGTGGCCTCTTCGCGGCTGTGCATCCGCAGCGCGACTTCCTTGAGGTTCAACAGGACTTCGACGATGTCTTCCTGAAGGCCCTCGACGGAGGTGTACTCGTGCAGAACGCCGTCAATCTCCGCCTCGGTGATCGCAGCACCGGGAATCGATGACAGCAGGACGCGCCGAAGTGCGTTGCCCAGCGTGTGCCCGAAACCACGCTCCAGCGGTTCCAGCGTCACCTTTGCGCGACGCTCGGAAAGCTCGTCCACGATCAGCCCCTTGGGCTTGAGCATGTTTTCAATCAATGAAGTTGCACTCGACATGCATGCCTCTCTAAATTTCTGACTGCAGAAAACCCTGTTGCCGCTAAAGCGGGATTACTTCGAGTAAAGCTCGACGATCAGGTTTTCGTTGATATCCGGCGGAAGATCGTCCCGCTCCGGCAGGTTCTTGACCGTGCCTTCGAGCTTGTCGGTATCGACTTCCACCCACGGTGCGACCAGATCGAGATCGCGGGAAACCTCCACGGCTTCCTTGATCCGCAGGTGGTTGCGGGCCTTTTCTCTCACGGCGACGACGTCTCCGGCCTTGATCTGGCAGGACGGAATGTTGACGACCTTGCCGTTGACCAGGATCAACCGGTGACTGACCATCTGCCGTGCCTGGGCACGCGTGACGGCGAGGCCCATCCGGTAGACGATGTTGTCGAGCCGGCCTTCGAGCAGCGCCAGCAGGTTCTCGCCGGTGGCGCCCTTCCGCTGCGCCGCCTTCTTGTAGTAGTTGCGGAACTGGCGCTCGAGGATGCCGTACATCCGGCGCACCTTCTGCTTCTCTCGCAGCTGCAGCGCGTAGTCGGAAAGGCGCTGGCGGCGCGAAGCACCGTGCTGTCCGGGCGGCTGCTCGAGCTTGCACTTGGAGTCCAGGCTGCGCGCCGGGCTCTTCAGGCCCAGGTCGGTGCCTTCGCGCCGGGCGAGTTTGCAGGTCGGTCCGATGTATCTTGCCATTGGGTGAATTCCGTGATGTCTTGGGACTAGACGCGACGCTTCTTGGGCGGCCGACAGCCGTTGTGCGGGATCGGCGTCACGTCGACGATGTTCGTGATCTTGTAGCCCAGGGCGTTGAGCGAACGCACCGAGGATTCACGACCCGGCCCGGGGCCGTTGACGCGAACCTCGAGGTTCTTGAGCCCGTAATCCTGGGCCGCGCGGCCGGCGTTCTCGGCCGCGACCTGCGCCGCGAACGGGGTGGACTTGCGCGAGCCCCGGAACCCGGAGCCGCCCGCCGTGGCCCACGACAGCGAGTTACCCTGCCGGTCGGTGATCGTGATGATCGTGTTGTTGAACGACGCATGCACGTGCGCGATGCCGTCGGCGATGGTCTTCTTGACCTTCTTCTTGCCCTTAGCGGTCTGCTTAGCCATAGTCGATCAATTTCCTCAGCGAATCGGGCGGCGCGGACCCTTGCGCGTCCGGCCGTTGGTACGGGTGCGCTGACCGCGAACGGGCAGCCCGCGACGATGGCGAAGCCCGCGGTAGCACCCGAGATCCATCAGGCGCTTGATGTTCATTCCGACCTCACGCCGGAGGTCGCCCTCGACGGTCATGTCCGAGATGACGCCGCGGAGCTTTTCCTCTTCGCCCTCGGTCAGGTCACGCACCTTCGTATCCGGCGACACCGTGCACCGATCGCAGATCTGCAGCGCGGTGGTTCTTCCGATACCGTAGATCTGGGTCAGCGCGACCCAGATGTGCTTGTTGGGCTGCAGATTGACGCCTGCAATACGAGCCATTTCGATTCTCCGTCTTCACGCTGCCGACCGGAACAGGCCCGGTCGGCGCAAACCAGCAATTGTAGCAGTTTTACCGCGACCTTCCAATAGGGTGCGCACGATCGCGTCGTCAGCCCTGCCGCTGCTTGTGCTTGGGATCCGAGCAGATCACGAACACGATGCCGCGGCGGCGCACGATCTTGCAGTTGCGGCAGATTTTCTTGACCGAAGCCTGTACTTTCATGGTTCCGTTCCTTTCCTGGGGCCGCGCGCACCCGCGCCCGGCGATCCGTTCATTTCCCTGGCTAGCGCCGGACCACGCCCGAACGCCCGTAGCCCTTGAGATTCGCCTTCTTCAGCAGGCTGTCGTACTGATGCGACATCAGGTGCGCCTGCATCTGGGCCATGAAATCCATCGTCACGACCACGATGATGAGCAGCGACGTGCCGCCGAGATAGAACGGCACGTTCCAGCGCATCCGGAGGAACTCGGGGAACAAGCAGACCAGGGTCAGGTAGCCTGCGCCCACGGCCGTCAACCGCGTCAGCACGTAGTCGATGTATTCCGACGTCTGCCTTCCCGGGCGGATGCCGGGGATGAACGCGCCGGACTTCTTCAGGTTGTCCGCCGTCTCGCGCGAATTGAACACGATGGCGGTGTAGAAGAAGCAGAAGAAGATGATCAGTCCGCCGAACAACACCAGGTAGACCGGGGAGCCCGGTGTGAGCTGCTGCGCGATCTGCTGTAGCCATCCGGCCTGGCCGGCCTGCCCGAACCACGTCGAGATCGTGGCCGGGAACAGTACCAGCGACGAGGCGAAGATCGCCGGGATCACGCCGGACATATTGACCTTCAGCGGGAGGTGGGTCGACTGGTTCTGGTAGGCCTTGCGGCCCTGGCGCTGGGCATAGTTGACCGTGATCCGACGCTGACCGCGCTCGACGAACACGACGAAGGCGGTGATCGCGAAGGCCAGGATCACGAGAAACAGCACGGCGATGGCGCTGAGTTCACCGGTGCGCGCGAGCTCCAGCGTCGAACCGATCGCGGCGGGCAGCCCGGCGACGATGCCGGCAAAGATGATGATCGAGATTCCGTTTCCGATACCGCGCTCGGTGACCTGCTCGCCCAGCCACATCAGGAACACCGTGCCGGCCGTCAGCGTCACCACGGCGCTGAACAGGAAGCCCGGCCCCGGAATGATGACGACCGGAAGACCGGCGCCGGCGCTCTGGCTCTGCAGCGCCGCGGCAACCCCGAAGGACTGGAACAGCGCCAGCACCACGGTGAAGTAGCGCGTGTACTGCGTGATCTTCCGACGGCCCGCCTCGCCTTCCTTGCGCAGCTGCTGGAGCTGCGGAACGGCATGGCTCATCAGCTGCATGATGATCGCCGCGGAGATGTAAGGCATGATCCCGAGCGCGAAGATCGAGAAGCGTCCCAGTGCGCCCCCGGAGAACATGTTGAACATGTCCACGATGGTGCCCCGCTGCTGGTCCATGAGCTGCAGCAGCGCGCCGGGGTTGATGCCCGGCACCGGGATGAAGGTCCCGAGCCGGAACACGGCCAGCGCGACGAGCACGACCAGCAGGCGGTTGCGCAGCTCGGTCATGCGACCCATGCTGCCCAGCATGCCGGCGACTTGAGACGAGCCCGAGGCCATTATTCGACCTTGCCCCCGGCGGCTTCGATGGCCTTGGCCGCGCCCGCGCTGACCTTCAGGCCCTTGACCGTCACGGCATTGTCCAGCGAACCGGTGTTGATGATCTTGACCGCACGGGTGGACTCGGGCACGAGGCCGGCCTTCTTGAGGCTTTCCAGATCGACGACGTCCAGGCCGGCACGGTTGAGCTGGTACAGGCGCAGTTCACGCGTGTCGCGATTGACCGCGGACTGGAATCCGACCTTCGGCAAACGGCGCTGCAGCGGCATCTGGCCGCCCTCGAAGCCACTCTTGTGGAAACCGCCGGAACGCGATTTCTGGCCCTTGTGGCCTCGGCCTCCTGTCTTGCCCAGACCGGATCCGATGCCGCGACCGACGCGGCGACGATCGGACTTGGCGCCTTCTGCTGGTTTGATGGAATTCAGTTTCATTTCGAACATCCAGTGTTGATGCGAATCCGGCCTCGGCCGGTTGCGTTCAGAGTTCCTCGACCCGCACAAGGTAGTTGACCTTGTTGATCATCCCCCGGATCTCGGGGGTGTCCTGCAGCTCCACGCTGTGATGCATGCGCCGCAGACCAAGGCCACGGACCGTATCCCGGTGCGAACCGATCTTTCCGTTCGGGCTGCGGACCAGCGTGACGCGCAGCGTGGAAGCATTCTTCTTAGCCATGGTTTTCCAGGATCTCCTCTACGCTCTTGCCCCGTTTGGCCGCGACCGATTCCGGCGAGGCCATGTTTTCCAGGCCCTTGATCGTGGCCCGAACCAGGTTGATCGGGTTGTTCGAACCCACGCTCTTGGCCAGGACGTTGTGAACACCCACGGCCTCGAACACGGCGCGCATCGGACCCCCGGCGATGACGCCGGTACCTTCCGATGCGGGCTGCATGTAGATTCGGGAACCGCTGTGACGCGACTTGATCGGATGCCACAACGTGCCCTGGTTCAGCGAGATCGTCTTCATCTCGCGACGGGCCTTCTCCATCGCCTTCTGGATGGCGAGCGGCACTTCGCGCGCCTTGCCATAGCCCAGACCGACCTTGCCGTTGCCGTCGCCGACCACGGTCAGGGCGGTGAAGCCGAACTGCCGACCGCCCTTGACGACCTTGGCCACGCGGTTGACGGCTACCAGCTTCTCGATGTAGTCGTCGGATCTTTCGTTGTCTCTCGCCATCGTATTCGTCCAGAATTCCAGTCAGTTAAAACTTCAGTCCGGCTTCGCGCGCGGCATCCGCCAGCGACTTGACCCGTCCGTGGTACTTGAAGCCCGAACGATCGAACGCGACTTCGCTGATGCCTTCGGCGATTGCCTTATCGGCAATCGACTTGCCCACGACAGCGGCCGCGTCGCGACCCCCGGTGGATTTCACGTCTCCGCGAACGCCGGGCTCGACCGTCGAGGCCGTGATCAGCGTGCGATCGCCGGCAGGCGTCATGACCTGCGCGTAGATGTGGCGGCTGGAGCGGAACACCGAAAGCCTCGGCTTTTCCCCTCGGGCAATGCGGGCCCGCGCCTTGCGCGCCCGCCGCAGCCTGCTCAGATTCTTGTCGCTCATTACTCGTTCCTCTCCAGATCTTCCGTCAGGCCTTCTTGGCTTCCTTCATTACGACCCGCTCATCGGCGTAGCGAACGCCCTTGCCCTTGTAGGGCTCCGGCGGACGCAGGCCGCGGATCTCGGCGGCAACCTGCCCGACCTTCTGCTTGTCCGCACCCTTCACGACGACCTCGGTCTGCGTCGGCGTTTCGATCGTCACGCCCTCGGGGATCGGGAAATCCACGGGGTGGCTGAAACCCAGCTGCAGATTCAGCTTGGCACCCTGGACCTGGGCGCGGTAACCGACGCCGATCAGGTTCAGCTTCTTCTCGAAGCCGTCGGTGACACCCTGGACCATGTTGTTGACCAGCGCGCGCATCGTGCCCGCCATGGCGGTGGTACCGCCCGACTGGGTCTCGAACGTCAGCGTGCCGTCGTCATTGGTGATCTTTACCGTCGGGTGCGGGGTCATCGACAACTCGCCCTTCGGGCCCTTGACACGCAGCGTGTCGCCCTCGTGGTTGTACTCGACGCCCTTCGGCAACTCGATCGGATAACTGGCAATTCTCGACATGATTCAAAACTCCATCAGGCGACCGTGCACAGCACTTCACCACCGTGACCTTCGCGACGGGCCTGCGCGTCCGTCATGACGCCCTTGGACGTGCTGACGATCGCGATGCCCAGGCCGTCCTGTACCCGCGGCAGGTCCGTGGTGCCGAAATACTCGCGACGCCCTGGCTTGCTGTAGCGGCGCAGATGATCGATCACGCCCTTGCCTTCGACGTACTTGAGCTCGATCTCGAGTTCCTTCTTCGGCTCTTCGCCGATCTCGCGGAAATTCAGGATGTAGCCCTCGTCCTTCAGCACGCCCGCGATGGCCAGCTTCGAGCGGGATGCCGGCATCGTGACGGTCTTCATCCGCACTTCCTGGCCGTTGCGGATCCGGGTCAACATGTCCGCGATTGGGTCGTTCATGCTCATCTGCAATACACCTTCGGTTTACCAGCTGGCCTTGCGCAGGCCGGGAATGTCGCCGTTCATCGCGGCTTCGCGCAGCTTGTTGCGCGCCAGGCCGAACTTGCGGTAGTACCCGCGCGGCCGGCCCGTCTGTCGGCACCGGTTCCGCCCGCGCGCCGGGCTCGAGTCCCGCGGCAGCTTCGACAGCGCGAAGATCGCGGCCTGCTTTTCCTCGAACTCGACCTCCGGATCCGCGACGATCCGCTTGAGTTCGGCGCGTTTGGCGGCGTACTTGCCGGCCAGCTTGGCGCGCTTGTCGTCGCGCGCGACCATTGATTTCTTAGCCATGTTTCCTCTCTTCTCCTTACCGTGCCCGGAACGGGAAGCCGAACGCGTCCAACAGGGCGCGGCCTTCTTCATCGCTCTTGGCGGACGTCGTGATCGCGATGTCCATGCCGCGAATCGCGTCGACCTGGTCGTAATTGATTTCCGGGAAGATGATCTGCTCTCGAACGCCCAGATTCAGGTTGCCGCGTCCGTCGAAGCCCTTGGGGCTGATTCCGCGGAAATCCCGAACGCGCGGGAGCGCGACGTTGATCAGCCGATCCAGGAATTCGAACATACGCTCGCGCCGCAGCGTGACCTTCGCTCCGATCGGATATCCGTCGCGAATCTTGAAACTTGCGACCGACTTGCGCGCCTTCGTCACGATCGGCTTCTGACCGGTGACCTGGGCGAGATCGCCCGTAGCCTTCTCGATGACCTTCTTGTCCGCGACGGCCTCGCCCAGGCCCATGTTGACCGTGATCTTCTGGATCCGCGGCACCTCCATGACGTTGGCGTAGTCGAACTTCTCCTTCAGTTCGCCCGCAACGGTTTCGCGATAGTAATCCTGCAACCTGCTCATGACATTCCGCCTCAAATATCTACGACTTCGCCGGTGGAACGGAAGACCCGAACCTTTCGGCCATCCTCGAGCACCTTGAAGCCGACGCGGTCACCCTGATCGGTGGCCGGGTTGTACAACATGACGTTCGACTTGTGGATCGGCGCTTCGCGCTCCACGATGCCGCCCGGCTGCTGCCGCTGCGGATCCGGCTTCATGTGGCGCTTGACCATGTTCACGTTCTCGACGAGCAGTCGATCGTCCTTGAGGACCTTGAGCACATGGCCGCGCTGGCCCTTGCTCCGTCCGGCGATCACGATCACTTCGTCGCCCTTTCGAATCCGTTCCATCATTGACTCCTTACAGCACTTCCGGCGCGAGCGAGATGATCTTCATGAACCGCTCGCCGCGCAGCTCGCGCGTGACCGGCCCGAAGATGCGGGTCCCGATCGGCTCGAGCTTGTTGTTCAGGATCACGGCGGCATTGCCGTCGAACCGGATCAGCGAACCGTCGCGACGGCGCACGCCCTTCCGGGTGCGAACGACCACGGCGTTGTATACCTCGCCCTTCTTGACCTTGCCGCGCGGAATCGCGTCCTTGACGGTCACCTTGATGACGTCGCCGATGTTGGCGTAGCGCCGCTTGGAGCCGCCGAGGACCTTGATGCACATCAACTCGCGTGCACCGCTGTTGTCCGCGACCGACAATTTGCTCTGCATCTGAATCATGGTCAGTCTCGCTTCCGATTATTGCGCCCGCTCCAGGATCTCGACCACTTTCCAGCTCTTCGTCTTGGAAAGCGGGCGATCCGGAACGATGCGCACCGTGTCGCCTTCGTTGCAGTCGTTGGACTCGTCGTGCGCGTGCACCTTGCCCGAGCGCCGGATGTACTTACCGTACAGGGGGTGCTTAAGGTAGCGCTCCAGACGAACCGTGACCGTCTTGTCCATCTTGTTGCTCACGACCTTGCCGGTGGCCGTGTGCTCGATTCGATTCTTGCCTTCCGTGCTCATGCCTGCTCACCCTGGGAACTGTTCAACACCGTCTTGACACGCGCGATGTCCCGGCGGATCTCGCGCAGCTTGTGCGGCTCGGCCAGCTGGCCGGTGCCGAGCTGCATCCGGAGGTCGAACTGCTGCTTGCGCAGGTCGACCAGCAGGTCGTTGAGCTCCGATGCCGACTTCTGCCTGATTTCGTTCGCCTTCATCACAGCGACCTCGCGACCATTGTCGTCTTGACGCTCAGCTTGGCCGCGGCGCGGCGGAACGCTTCGCGCGCGACGTCTTCGCTGACGCCCTGGATTTCGTAGAGCACGCGGCCGGGCTGGATCGGCGCGACCCAGTACTCGACGTTGCCCTTGCCCTTGCCCATCCGGACCTCGACAGGCTTCTTGGTTACCGGCTTGTCCGGAAACACGCGAATCCACAGCTTGCCGCCGCGCTTGACGTGACGCGTGATCGCGCGGCGAGCCGCTTCGATCTGGCGCGCGGTGATGAACCCGCGGCTGGTCGCCTGCAGGGCGTATTCACCGAAGTTCACGCGGTTGCCGACGTGTGCCAGCCCGCGGTTGCGGCCTTTCTGCTGCTTTCTGAATTTGGTTCTCTTCGGCTGCAGCATTTCAGTTCTCCCGTCCGCCCTTCCTGGACGATTTCTGTTCCTCGCTCTTTTCGGCGTGCAGGTCGAACACGTCGCCGGTGTAGACCCAGGCCTTGATGCCGATCTGGCCGTACGTGGTCTCGGCCGTTGCCTGACCGTAGTCGACGCCCGCGCGCAGCGTATGCAGCGGCACCCGGCCTTCGCGGTACCACTCGGTGCGGGCGATGTCGGCTCCGTTGAGGCGGCCGCCGACCTGAACCTTGATGCCCTGCGCGCCCAGGCGGATCGCATTGCCGACCGCGCGCTTCATCGCCCGGCGGAACATGATGCGCCGCTCCAGCTGCTGCGCGATGCTCTCGGCGACGAGCTTGGCGTCCAGCTCGGGCTTGCGGATCTCGCTGACGCTCACGGCCGTCGGCACGCCGAGCAGCTTCGTGAGCTTGCGGCGCAGGCGCTCGATGTCCTCGCCCTTCTTGCCGATGACGATGCCCGGCCGGGCCGTATGAATCGTCACCTGCGCCTGCTTGGCCGGCCGCTCGATGTGAACGCGGCTCACGGCGGCCTGCGACAGTTCCTTCTCGATGAACTGGCGGGCGGCGAGATCGCTGTTGAGATTGTCGGCGAACTCGTTGCGCTCGGCGTACCAGCGCGCACCCCAGTCCTTGGAAATACCGAGCCGGATACCGGTTGGATGTACCTTCTGACCCATAACTGTTCCTTATTGCTCCGCTACCGTGACCGTGATGTGGCTGGTGCGCTTGAGAATCCGGGTGTAACGACCCTTGGCCCGTGCCCGCCCTCGCTTGAACGTCGGGCCTTCATCGACCATGATCCGGCTGACTTTCAGCTCGTCGATGTCGGCACCCGCGTTGTGCTCGGCGTTGGCCACCGCGCTCAGCAGGACCTTGCGCACGATCTGTGCGCCCTTCTTGTTGCTGAAGTTCAGCAATTCATCGGCGCGCTCGACCGGCAGGCCGCGCACCTGGTCGGCGAGCAGCCGCGCCTTCTGCGCGGAGATGCGGGCCGTCTTCAATTTCGCTGTCGCTTCCATTGCCTGTCCCTTTCCTTACCGGGTCTTGCGGTCCGCGGCGTGACCCTTGAAGGTCCGCGTCGGCGCAAATTCGCCGAGCTTGTGGCCGACCATGTTCTCGTTGATCAGGACCGGTACGTGCTGACGCCCGTTGTGGACGGCGATCGTCAGACCGACCATGTCCGGAAGGATCATGGAACGTCGCGACCAGGTCTTGATCGGCTTCTTGCTGTTGCTCTCCAGCGCCGTCTGCACCTTGGCGTGCAGATGGTGGTCGATGAACGGGCCTTTCTTCAGTGAACGTGGCATTGCTCTTTCCTGTTACTTGCGTTTGCGCTGACGGGCAATGAACTTGTCCGTGCGCTTGTTGGTCCGCGTACGCTTGCCCTTGGTCTGCACACCCCAGGGGGTCACGGGATGGCGACCACCGGAGGTCCGGCCTTCGCCGCCGCCGTGCGGATGATCGACCGGGTTCATGACCACACCGCGCACCGTCGGTCGCTCGCCCCGCCAGCGCGAAGCGCCGGCCTTGCCGTGCTTCTCGAGGCTGTGCTCGCTGTTCGAGACCTGGCCTACCGTGGCGCGGCACTGGGTGTCGATCTTGCGCATCTCGCCCGAGCGCAGCAGCAGCGTTGCGTAACGGCCCTCGCGGGCGACAAGCTGAACTGCCGCGCCGGCGGAACGCGCGAGCTGCCCGCCCTTGCCCGGCTTCATCTCGACGTTGTGCAGCGTCGTGCCCACCGGGATCGAGCGCAGCATCATCGCGTTGCCGGGCTTGATCGGCGCCTCGGAGCCGCTGAGCACCTCGTCGCCCTCGCGCAGGTTGCGCGGCGCAAGAATGTAGCGGCGCTCGCCGTCCGTGTACTTGATCAGCGCGATGTGCGCGCTGCGATTCGGGTCGTACTCGACCCGCTCGACGACGCCGCGGATTCCGTCCTTGTTGCGCTTGAAGTCGATCGTGCGGTAGCGCTGCTTGTGTCCTCCGCCGATGTGACGCGTCGTGATGCGTCCGTTGTTGTTACGACCGCCCGTCCGGGTCTTCGACTCGGTCAGCGCCTGGAGGGGCTTGCCCTTCCAGAGGTGGCCGTGCTTGACGGTGACGACACCGCGACGGCCCGGCGAAGTTGGTTTTGCCTTGACAATTGCCATGGTTCTTTTCCCGGCTGAAACTCTTTAGTCTGCGCTCAGTTGTTCGATCGTCTGTCCGGCACGCACGCGCACGTAGGCCTTCTTCCAGCTTTTCTGGCGACCCGGGCGCAGGCGGAAACTCTTTGCCTTGCCCTTGACGTTGACGACCCGGACGTCGGAAACGCTGACGTCGAACAGGCCTTCGACGGCCTCGCGGATCTCGTTCTTGTCGGCGTCGCGCGCGACCTCGAACACGTACTGGTTCGATTCGGCCTGCAGGCGCGCCGTCTTCTCCGAGACGTGCGGCAGCCGCACGATCTGGTACATGCGTTCGCGATTCATGCCAACCACTCCTGGATTGCGGTGATTGCAGCCGTCGTGATGACGACCTTGTCTGCTCCGACGAGGCTGACCGGATCGACCTGGTGCACCGATACCGCGAACACGCCCGGCAGGTTCCTGCTGGCCAGGTACAGGTTGCGGTCGAGCTCGGCGTCGACGATCAGTCCACGCTCGACGCCCAGGTCCGAAAGCCGATCGACCAGCGCACCAGTGCGCGGTTCCGAAACGCCGAGATCGTCGACGACGACCAGGCGATCCTGGCGCACCAGTTCCGACAGGATCGCGGCCATCGCGCCGCGATACATCTTGCGGTTGACCTTCTGCGAGTGATCCCGGGGCTCGGCCGCGAACGTCCTGCCGCCGCCGCGCCACAGCGGACTGCGGATCGTTCCGGCACGCGCATTGCCCGTGCCCTTCTGACGCCACGGCTTGCGACCGCCGCCGGAAACGGCGGAACGGTTCTTCTGCGCCTTGGTGCCGGCGCGTGCACCGGCGAGGTACGCGACCACGACCTGGTGCACCAGCGGCTCGGAGAACGGCCGATCGAAGACCGAATCGTTCACCTTGATCTTGCTGCTTCCGCCTTGGATTGCGAGTTCCATGCTGAATCTTCCTTAGTTACGACTTCACCGACGGACGCACCAGAACGTGCCCGCCGCGCGCGCCCGGTACCGCGCCGCGTACCAGCAGCAGGTTGCGCTCGGCGTCCACGCGGACGATTTCGAGGTTCTTCGTGGTGACCCGCTCCGCGCCCATGTGACCGGCCATCTTCTTGCCCTTGAAGACGCGACCGGGCGTCTGGCACTGGCCGATCGAACCCGGCGCGCGGTGCGACAGCGAGTTGCCGTGGGTCGCGTCCTGGGTGCGGAAATTGTGGCGCTTGACGACGCCGGCGAAACCCTTGCCCTTGCTCTCGCCGGTGACATCGACGTGCTGGCCGTTCTCGAAGCGCTCGACGGTGATTTCACCGCCGACCTCGAACGCGTCGTCGCCGTCTCCGTCGAGGCGGAATTCCCACAGGCCTTCGCCCGGCTCGACGCCGGAATTGCGATAGTGGCCCGCGACGGGCTGGTTGACCAAAGACGCACGGCGGCTACCCGTCGTGACCTGGATGGCCGAATAGCCATCGCGCGCGGGTTCGCGAATCTGCGTGATCCGGTTCGGCACCGCCTCGATCACCGTGACCGGCAACGATGTGCCGTCTTCGGTGAAGATGCGGGTCATGCCTCGCTTGCGTCCTACGATTCCAATTGCCATGACTGCTCGATCCTTGCTCAGTACAGCTTGATCTGGACGTCCACGCCGGCGGCCAGATCGAGTTTCATCAGTGCATCCACGGTCTTGTCGTTGGGATCCACGATGTCCATGAGTCGCTTGTGAGTACGAATCTCGTACTGGTCACGGGCGTCCTTGTTCACGTGCGGGGAAACCAGCACGGTGTACCGCTCCTTTCGCGTCGGGAGCGGGATCGGACCCCGGACCTGGGCACCGGTACGCTTTGCGGTCTCGACGATTTCCTGCGTCGAACGATCGATCAAGCGATGATCGAAGCCCTTCAAACGAATACGAATTCTCTGTTCGGCCATTGCCGTTACGCCTTCGGTCTGTAAAAGAACAAAATTCCCAAACGCCCGCGCTTGGCAGGCTTTCCGCCGGGCCCGGGGCCCGACGAGACTTCATCCACCGTAGGAGCGGCGTCCACGCCGCGATTCATTCAGACCGGGCGGTCAGCCCGGGCTCATCGCGATCCGGAGATCGCTCCTACGGGTCGTTCATCGCGATCCGGAGATCGCCTCCTACTCGTGGATCTTGGCCACGACGCCGGCGCCGACGGTGCGGCCGCCTTCGCGAATCGCGAAACGCAGACCTTCTTCCATCGCGATCGGCGCAATCAGCTCGACCTGGATCTTC
>JBPRGD010000054.1:0-23297 GCA_051428125.1 Candidatus Wenzhouxiangella sp. M2_3B_020 | reverse complement strand
GACCTCGACGATCTGGTGGTTCGCGTCGGCGTGTCGGAACTGGATCTGAAGGAACTCGAGCGCGGCGATCGCGTGCCCGTGCTTATCGACGCGCTGGAAGACGAACCGCCGCTGGACGGCCGGGTCCGCCGGATCTTTCCGGCCGCCGAGCAACAGAGCCGATTGATCACCGTCGAGATTTCGCTACCGGGCGCCTACGAGCGCGGCATCCGGCCGGGCGACCTGGCACGCGCGGACCTGCTGGTCGACCACCGTCCCGAGGTGCTTGCCGTTCCGGCCGGCGCCGTCGGAGTCGGCGACCGGTCCTACGTCATGGTCATCGACGGCAACGACGAGCTCGTCCGCCGGGCCGTCGACACGGGCGTGATCCGCGGCCAGTGGCGTGAGATCACGGGCGGCATCCAGCCCGGCGACCGCATCGTATCGTCCAATCCCATCGATCTGGCCGAGGGCGACCTCGTGCGCGTCGTCGATACGCTGGGCGCCGATGCCGGCGCCGGCGGTTCGGGCGAAGAGGCATGAAGGATCGCGACGGCCGATCGCCTGAACAGTCGTCTGAACGATCGCTGAAACAATCGCCGAATCAATCGCCGGAACGTCGGCGCGAGGCCGAGGATCCGGCCCGCGGCACGCGGTATTACCGCGGGCTGACGCACGCGGCGATCCGTCGGCCGGTGGGCACCATCGCGCTGTCGCTGGTGGTGCTGGTCATGGGCCTGTTCTTCGTCGGCCGGCTGCCGGTCAACCTGCTGCCCGAGGTCGTCTATCCGCTGATCCGCGTCAATGTCAACTACCCCGGTGCGTCGCCCGAGGTCGTCGAGGAGCAGGTCACTCGACCGATGGAACGGGCGCTGGCGGCCACCGAGGGCCTGGTCAGCATGTCCAGCGAAGCCGAGGAAGGCCGGACCGACGTCAGCCTGCGTTTCGAGTACGGCACCGATCTCGACACGGCGCTGCAGAACGCGGCGCGGCTGCTGGAGCGCGTTCGGGTCCAGCTTCCGGACGGCGTGCAGTCGCCCAGGCTAAGAAAATGGGATCCGGGCACGTCGTCGGTGTTCGAGGCCGGGTTCTCGTCGGACCTGCGCACGCCGCGCGAGGTCCGCGACTGGGTCGACAAGCGGCTGGCGCCGCAGCTTCAGACGATCAACGGCGTTTCCGGCGTCGAGTCCATCGGCGGCCAGCAGCGCGAGGTCGAGGTCATCGTCGATCAGCAGCGGCTGCGCTCCTACGGACTGTCGCTGTCGGACGTGGCCGATCAGCTCGCGCAGGAGAATCTGACGGTCGCCGCCGGCAACGTCACGTCGACCAGCCTCGACGTCATGGCGCGCACCGACAGCCGGTTCGAATCGCCATCGGATATCGCCAACGTCCTGATGGCCGTGCCCGGCTCGGAACGCCGCATCCGTCTCGACGAGGTCGCCGACATCCGCGACGGCTTCGCCGAGCAGCGCTTGTTCGTCCGGCTCAACGGCGTGCCCGCCGTCCAGGTCTCGGTGTTCAAGCAGCCCGAGGCGAACACGGTGGCGGTCGTCGACCAGGTCATCGCGCGCCTGGAGTCGCTGTCCGATTCGGGCTTCATCCCGCCGGACATGGAGTACCGCATCACCGAGGACGCCGCCTATTTCATCCGCAAGTCCGTGGATTCGGTATCGGCCGCGGCGCTGCTGGGCGCGGCGCTGGCCATGGTCGTCGTGCTGGGTTTCCTCGGCAGCCTGCGCAAGGCCTTCGTCATCGGCCTGTCCATCCCGCTTGCCGTGATGGCGACGTTCGCGCTCATGGGCGCCGGCGGGCTGACGCTGAACGTCATGAGCCTGGGCGGACTCGCGCTGGGCGTGGGGCTGCTGCTGGACAACGCCATCGTGATGCTGGAGAACATCTCGCGCCATCGCGAGTCGCTGCGCAAGGACGGCGAGACGGCTGCGCACGAAGGCGCCGACGAAGTGATCTCGGCGGTCACCGCCGGCACGCTGACCAACCTGGCCGCCGTCGCCCCGTTCCTCCTCGTCACCGGCCTGGCCACTTTGGTGTTCAGGGAGTTGCTGCTGACGATCTCGTTCGCCGTCATGGCATCGCTGGCCGTGGCGCTGACCCTGGTGCCGATGCTGGCCGCGCAGTTTTCGAAGATCCGTTTCGAGTCCGGCTTCAACCGGTCGCTGGTCTATCGCGCCTTCAACGGTGGAATCGAACGCCTCGCCGGCGGCTACCAGCGCGCGCTCGCCGGTCTGCTTCGCTGGCGCTGGGCCGTCGTGTTCGCCGGAATCGCCGTGTTCGCCGGCAGCATCCTGCTCGCCGGCCGGCTAGGCAACGAGTTCCTGCCCGAGCTCGACGACGGCGAACTGGGCGCGTCGATCTCCTTGCCGCCCGGCGCGACGCCGGAAGGAACCAACGAGGCGGTGCGCCGCGTCGAAGGCGCGCTGGCCGACATGCCGCACGTCCAGAGCCTGTTCGCGCTCGCCGGCGGCAACGTCTGGGGCGGAACCGTCAACGTGCGCCCCGGTCGGGGATACGTGTTCATCCGGCTGGACGACGCCGAGAACCGGCCCGAGTGGCCGGCCAGCCACTGGGTTCGCGAAGCCCGTCGGCGCATCGACGCGCTGGACATCCCCGGTGCCCGTTCGTGGGTCTGGTCGCCGGGCATTCGCGGGTTGACCTTCGGCAATTCCGGCGAGGACATGGAGATCAGCATCGTCGGCGACGACATCGACGAGCTGCAGCGCGTGGCCCGCGAGGTCGTCGACGCCATCCGGCCCATACCCGGGCTGACCCGGATCCGGATGCGTGACGAGGACCGCACGCCGCTGCTCGACATCGACGTCGATCGCGAGCGTGCCGCCGCGCTGAACCTCGATACGGCGTCGGTGGCGCGCAGCCTGCGCAACGCCGTCAGCGGCTACGTGCCGACGCGCTATTCCACCGGCGGCAACGAGTACGACGTGCGCGTCCGACTGCCCGACGCAGCCGTCGACGACATCGACAGCCTCGGCCAGGTCATCGTCGCCAACGGCGTCAACGGCCCGATCCAGGCGCGCCAGGTCGCGCGCTTCAGCCTGCAGGAAGGCCCGGCCGAGATCGCGCGCGAAAACCAGGTCCGGATCCAGCGCATCACCGGCGACTTCGACACCTCGCTCAGCGACGTCGGCACGATCATGCAGGCGGTGCGCGCGCAAACCGATGCCGTCGACATGCCGGCGCAGTACGGCGTCATCCTCGGCGGGCAGTTCGAGACCGTGCGAGAAACCAACCGCGAGATGGCCGTCGTGATCGCGCTGGCGGTGTTCCTGGTCTTCGTCGTCCTCGCGGTGCAGTACGAGAAGCTGTCCAACCCCATCGTGATCATGACCGCCGCGCCGTTGGCCGCGGCCGGCTCGGCGCTGGCGCTGTACTTCACCGGAACGCCGATCAGCGCGCCGGTGTTCCTGGGCACCGTGTTGCTGGTGGGCATCGTCGTCAACAACGCCATCCTGCTCGTCGAGTACGTCGAGCGGCGCCGCCGGGCGGGTCGATCCATGGAAGAAGCGGTCGTCGAGGCCGGTGGCATCCGCCTGCGTCCGATCCTGATGACGACGCTGACCACGGTCGCCGGCATGATGCCGCTGGCGGTCGGCATGGGTTCGGGCTCGCTGCTGATGCAGCCGCTGGCCGTGGCCGTCGTCGGCGGCTTGTTGTCGGCGATGCTGCTCACGCTATTCCTGGTGCCGTGCCTCTACGTCATCGTCCAGAATGCCGCCGACACGATCACGCGCACCTTGACGCAGCGCCAACGCGAAGCGGATCCGGGGGGCGCCGCCGACCCGGTCTGAAGCCGAAAGCACTGCTGCGTCCCTGCAAGGAAACGGCTCTCTTAGAGGCCGTTACAAGAAGAGTGCACGCAGAACGCGAACGATGCGATCGACGGGATTCGATTACCTCTCGCACGCACCACCGCGACCGGGCCGGGGTGGGGTCGGACTTTCGATCGTTCGGCTCAGTCCGACTCCAGTTTCTTGTTCTCGACGTAGCCCAGCGCGAGCACGATGATGAACGCGATCGCGGTGACCAGGGCGGCCAGCACGAAGTTGCCGGTGGCGCAGGCCACGCCGATGGCGCCGGCGATCCAGATCGCCGCGCCGGTCGTGATTCCGTGCACGCTGCCGCGCCCCTGGATGATGCTCCCGGCGCCGAGAAAGCCGATGCCGCCGATCACGCCCTCGACGATGCGGGTCGGGTCGATGCGCGCCGAAGGATCGCCCTGGGCGGTGGCGAACAGGATCTCGTAGCCGACGAGAAGGAACGCCGCGGCACCCAACGAGACGAGCATGTGCGTGCGCAGGCCGGCGGGTCGGTCGTTGAGCTCGCGCTCCAGCCCGATGATGGACGCGAACGCGGCGGCGGCAACCAGCCGGATCACCATGTCCCACAACGGAACCTCGGTTTCCATGCTGCCCTCCATGCGGTACGGGCCTGCAGGGCAGAGTAGCAGAGCCGGCGACTCCGGCCCCCGAGCCGTCGATCGATCCGGCCCGTCCGAGGCGCGAAAGAAGACCGCCCGGGCAGTAACCCGGGCGGGGGGGTTGGCCGCGCTCCGGTTCGGGGAACCAAAGTCGTCTGGCCGGTGGGCGTCCGGCGAGGGAGCACCGGGTCCGGACGCCCACTGAAGGGATGCAAAGGGCATGCCAACGGCCGGCCGGATGCGCTGGATCACGCCACCGTGGGCGGGATGAGCGGTGCCTCGAAACAATGGCCGCGACGCCGCGGGAACCGTTCGGTTCGACCGGGCGGATTACGTCAACAGCGGCCGGTGAAGCACACGAACGCTCCTCCACACCGCCGATGCTATCTTGACGACCTTATTCCAATCTCGTGGAGATTCCACATGAAATACGCACATCTGCTTCCCGTCCTGCTGGTTGCAGCGTTTCTCGCAGGCTGCGGCAACGGGTCCGGGCAACCGGAAGCCGCGGAATCCGAGCCGATGGACGCTGACTCCGTCCCTGCGCCGGAAGCCGACGCCGGCACCGAGACGGCTGCCGCGGAGTCCACGGAAGCCGGATCACGCGCGCCGGAGGAAACGCGCGCACCCAACGCCGAGTGGCAGGAGCCGGCATTCGAGGGCCAGACCCGGGCGCCCCGCCCGACCGAGTTCGAGACCTGGGCGCTGGAAACCGTAGCCGAAGGCCTTTCGCATCCCTGGGCCGTCGCGTTCCTGCCCGATGCGGCAATGCTGGTGACCGAACGTTCGGGAAATCTCCGCGTCGTCGAGATGGACGGCACGGTATCCGATCCGATCGCCGGCGTGCCCGAGGTCCATGCCGTGGCCCAGGGAGGTCTGCTGGACGTCGCGCTGGCGCCGGACTTCGACGAATCGCGCCGCATCTACCTGACGTTTTCGGAGCCCACCGAGGACGCCAGCCGGACCGCCGCGGCCACCGGCATTCTCTCCGAAGACCGCACCGAGCTCACCGACGTCGAGATCGTGTTCCGGCAGCAGCCCGAGTTCGAATCGCGCGGGCATTACGGTTCGCGCATCGTGTTCGATACCGACGGCACGATGTACGTGACGATGGGCGACCGCATGGATCGCAGCCGTGAACTCGCGCAGGATCCTTCCAACACCATCGGCACCGTCGCGCGCATCAATCCCGACGGCAGCATTCCGGACGACAACCCGTTCATCGACGATCCCGACCGCGCCGATCCGATCTGGTCGTGGGGCCATCGCAACATCCAGGCCGCGGACCTCCATCCGGAAACCGGGGAATTGTGGACGATCGAGCACGGTCCGGCCGGCGGCGACGAACTCAACAAGCCCGAGGCCGGCAAGAACTACGGCTGGCCCGCCGTGACCTACGGCGAGAACTACGACGGCTCGAAGGTCACCGAAGGCGTGACGCAGCGCGACGATACCGTGCAGCCCGTTTATTACTGGGATCCGGTGATCGCACCGTCCGGCATGGTGTTCTACACCGGCGACGCGTTCCCGGTCTGGCAGGGCGACCTGTTCGTCGGCGGCCTGGCCAGCAACAAGGTGGTGCGGCTGGTGTTCGACGGCGACCGCGTCGCCGCCGAGGAGTGGCTGCCGATCAAATCCAGGGTGCGCGACGTCGCGCAGGGCCCGGACGGGGCGCTTTACCTCGTTACCGACGAGGACGAGGCGAAGGTGCTTCGCATCGTACCGACCGAGGGCTGATCGCCGGCACCCTTCCCGACGCCGACCGGGGCCGCCCCCGGTCGGCGCTTGCCGCCCACGATGCGGCTTCCGCCGTGTGATTGACATCACATTGAGTGGCCCTTAGAGTCGGTGCCGGGGGCGACGGCAACGCGACAGCGGAGGCGTTCTTGGCCAGGCGGTCCGGGCGGGTGATCACGGAAATCCATTGGACACGCTGCATCCCGGGTATCCGGCTGCAGGCAACATGCGCGCTGCTCATGCTGTTCGCCACGGCTTCCGCGCAGCAGGATCCCGGATCCTCCGATGCCGGTACCGGGGACCGTGGTACGGATCGGGTCGCCCGGCTGTTGGATTCGCTTGGAAACGGCTCGGACTGGGAGATCGGGATGCCCCGCGTCGATGAGCCGATGGGCTTCGAGGATGCGGTCCGCTCCGGCGAGGCGCTGGAGTCCGCCGCCTACCGCGAACTGCACGGCGTGCTGCAGGATGCGCTTCGCGCCCCGCCGGAGGCGTCCGAAGCCGCGCTCGCGGTGGTGCGCGAGCGCTTGCGCAATCGCGTCGAAACCAACGCCGCGCTGGGTTACATCTACGCCGCGGGCGTGTACATCGAAATGCTCGAACTGGCCGGCGCGCCCGAAGAAGACATCCGCACGCTGACGCGCGAGCTCGATCAAAGCCGCGAGTTCGAAGCCGACCTCGAGCGCTTCGAACGCGCGCTGGCCGAGTCCCGCCTGCGCACGCCTCGCGACGACAGCGCGGCGTTCTGGCTCGAGCAGCTGCGCGAAACGCCGGGTGCCGACTCGGAGCGCGTGCGTCTTGCCGAGGAACGCTTGCGGGCCGCCCTGGCGGCCCGGCGACAAGAAGGCCGCTCGCCGTAAACCATCCCCGCTGCCGCGCGAGCGCAATGGACTACCATGGCGGTTCCCCGCCCCTCCTGGAGACCCGTTCCATGAATCGATTGACCGCAGCGGCGATGGCGCTCCTGCTCTGCATTGCCCCGTCCTTCCCGGCCGCCGAAGAAGACGACACCGCATCGACGAAGCCCGAGCCTCGCAGTTCGGTGACCGAGCACGAGATTCGCATCGACGGCCAGCGCATCGAATACACCGCCGAGACCGGCTGGTTGATCCTGGAGCGGGACGGCGAGCCGGCCGCGCGCTTCGGCTATACCGCGTACACGCGCGACGGAGATTTCCCGCCGGCCGAGCGACCGCTGATGTTCGCCTTCAACGGCGGACCGGGGTCGTCATCGATCTGGCTGCACATGGGCATCCTGGGGCCCGAGCGCGTCGTCGTGAACGACGCCGGCTATGCGAGCCCGCCGCCGGTGCAGCGGGTCGACAACGCGTACAGCATCATCGACGTTGCCGACCTCGTAATGGTCGACCCGGTCGGCACTGGCTTCAGCAAGCCGCTGGGCGATGCCGAGGGCTCGGACTTCTGGGGCGTGGACCAGGACATCGAATCGGTCGCGGCGTTCATCAAGCGCTACGTCACGGCCAACGGCCGCTGGGCTTCGCCGAAGTTCGTCCTCGGCGAGAGCTACGGCGGCATCCGCGGCGCCGGCCTGGCGCACCACCTGCAGAGCCGCCATGGCATGAACCTGAACGGCCTGGTTCTCGTCTCACCGTTCCTCAGCGAGGGCGCCGGTCGCGATCGTTCGGGCCTGGACCTGCCGCATGCGCTGTTCCTTCCCGCGTTCGCGGCCGCGGCGTGGTACCACGAGCAACTGGAAGAGCAACCCGACGATTTCGACGCGTTCCTGTCCGAAGTCGAGGCCTTCGCGCTGGGCGAGTATCTCGACGCGCTGAACGGCGGCCATACGATCGACGACGAGCGCAAGCGTTCGGTCGCCGAGCGCGTGGCGGGTTATACCGGCACCGACGCCGACTACTGGCTGCGCGCGGACCTTCGTGTCAGCCACGGCGAGTTCCTGCAGGAGCTGCAGCGCGACGACGAGAAGATCACCGGCCGCATCGACGCGCGCTTCGTCGGGCCGATGCTGGATCCGCTGTCCGGCAACATGGACTACGACCCGTTCTTCCCGGCCGTCGGGCCGGCCTACACGGCCGCGTTCCTGGACTACCTGCACAACGAGCTCGACTTCGGCACCGACCTGGAATACAGGACCACGGCATGGCCGCTGGATTGGGACTGGACGCACGAAGGACCCGACGGCGAGTCCCAACCGGCCGTCAACCTGCTGCCGGATCTCTCGCGGGCCATCGTCATGAACCCGGGCCTCCGGGTGCTGGTGCAGCAGGGCTACTACGACCTGGCGACGCCGTATTCGGCGACGACCTACTACCTGCGCCATCTCGACATTCCCGAAGAGGCGCGCGATCGCGTCGAGCTGGTCATGTACCCGGCCGGTCACATGATGTATCTGCACGACGAGTCCATGTCCGCGTTCCGCGAAGACCTCGCGGCGTTCGTCGGCCGGGCCGTGCCGGGCGACTGACCGGCCGGTGAGCGGGCGAGCCGCGGTTCCGGCGTGGGTGCCGGTGCTGACGCTGGCGGCATTGGTTGCGTTCGCGGCCAATTCCATCCTTACGCGCGCGGCCCTGGCCGGCACCGCCATCGATCCGGTGTCGTTCACGGCCGTGCGCATCGCGTCCGGGGCCGCGGTGCTATGGCTGATCGTGCGGATGCGCGGCGACGCGCCGGCCGGACGCGGAAGCTGGGCATCGGCGCTGGCGCTGTTCGGCTACGCCATCGCGTTTTCGCTGGCCTACCGCTCGCTGACGGCGGCGACCGGCGCGCTGCTGCTGTTCGGCGCCGTGCAGGTCACGATGGTCGGCTGGGGGTTGTTCCGCGGCGAGCGGCTCGCAATCGTGCAATGGTTCGGCGTCGTGCTGGCGATCGCTGGCCTGGTCTGGCTGCTGCTGCCGGGCCTGGCCGCGCCGCCGATCGGCGCGGCCGGGCTGATGCTCGCCGCCGGAATCGCCTGGGGCATCTATACGCTGCGTGCCCGGGGCGTCGGTGATCCGACGCGTGCAACGGCCGCGAACTTTGCGCGCGCCGCGCTGCCGGCGGTCGCGCTCGCACTCGTACTGGTCCCGTTTTCGACGTGGGATCTTCGCGGCGTCGCGCTGGCGCTGGCCTCCGGCGTGGCCGCTTCCGGCCTGGGCTACGCGGTCTGGTATTCGGTGCTGGTGCACATCGGCACGCACACGGCAGCCGTCTCGCAGCTCAGCGTGCCGGTCATCACGGCCGCAGCGGGTGTTCTGCTGCTGGCCGAACCACTCTCGCTCCGGCTCGTCGTCACCGGAGCGGCCATCCTCGGCGGGATCGCGCTGGTGATCGCCGTTCGGCGCTGACCGTCCCCCGGTTCTGCTACGCTGCAGAACACCCCGGACAAGCGTGGAACGGCACGATGGCAAGGATCCGCCGCTGCACGCTCGGTGACGCGCAGACGCTCAGCCGGCTGATGACGGCCTCGGCCGACCGCTTCGTCGCCCACGAATTCTCCGAGTCCGGACGGGACCACCTGCTTGCCGACCTGCTGCCCGAGGCCGTCGCGGCGCGGATGCGAGACGGTGCGCACCATTTCGCGGCCGAAATCGATGGCGAACTCGTCGGCATGATCGCGCTGACGGGCGAAAGCCACGTCTACCAGCTGTTCGTCGATGAGGACCATCATCGCCAGGGGATCGCGCGGGCGCTGTGGGAACGCGGCCGCGACGAGGCGCTGGCCGAAACGACCGTGGACGCGTTCACGGTGAACGCGTCCCGATATGCGGTGCCATTCTATGAAAAGCTCGGCTTCGAGGCGGAATCCGGTCCGGTAAGCAGCCACGGCGTGACGTGCATTCCGATGCGTCTTCGCATCGCCGGCAACGCGACGGGCAGCGGACCCCCGGTGGGGAAGACCGCCGGTTGATCGCGTCCGGTCGGATTCCCTTCAGTCGGTCGCGGTGCGCGCCATCGTGATCCGCATGACCAGGACTTCCTCGCCGCCGCGCGATTCGTAGGCTTCCATGATCTCGCGGTTGGTGCCGGGGAAGAGCCAGACGTAGCGCGTAGCAACGGTCTCGTTGGTCTGCGGGTCGATGTAGTCGCCTTTCAGCGTGAGCTGGTCGGTACCCTCGACGGCCGTTCCGTGGCTTTCGAACAGGCCGGTGGACATCGTGTCGGTCCAGGTCGACCAGTACTGGTCGGTGACGTTGTTGTAACCGGTTCTGCCCACGCCCTCGAATTTGTCTCCCATCGCCTCGCCGTTCCAGTATTCCAGCAGCACGCGGCCGCCGAGCTCCATCTGCCGGCTGACCGAGGCGGTGCCCGTCATGGGCGGCTCGTCGGGATCCATCCACAATTCCATTTCGGCTTCCCATTCGCCGGTCTTCTTCGACAGCCACAGGTGCTGCTCGCCCACCTCGGCGGCGGCCGACCACGCTTCCATCGTTTCGGCTTCCACCTCTCCCAGGTTCGGCTCGGTCCGTTCTTCCTGGGCGATGGCGAACGGCGAAGTCAGCGAAAGCAGCAGCATCGCAAGCGGAAAGTGTTCGAGGTTCTTCATGTTGGCCTCCGGTAGATAGGTCTCGAAATAGGTTCCGATCCCCTTGCCCTGGAAGGCGGGAATCGCCAATGGCTTCATCCTACGCCGGAACCGGGAACGATTTCATGGACGGCGCGGGTTCAGAAAGACGAACCGGGCTCGCGCAGGAACGCCGTTTCCTCGTCGGTGGAGTCGCGCCCGAGAATGGCGTTGCGGTGCGGAAAGCGGCCGAAGCGGTCGATGATCCGGCGGTGCGCTTCGGCGTAGTCGACGAATCCATCGAAGGTTTCCCGGTCCTCCTCATCGACCGCTCTCGCCAGGCCGTGCATGAGATCCAAGCACCAGGCCTGGTCGTCGGCGCTTTCGGAGTGCTCCAGCGGCATGTAGAAGAACACGCGCTGGATTGGTGCCAGGCGCGCGTCGACGCCGGCCTCGATGCCTTCGACGCACGACTCCCGCGCGATGCCGTCGAAGCGGAACATCGCCGGCGTGTCGCGGTAGATGTTGCGCGGAAACTGGTCGGTCAGCAGGATCAGCGCCAGCCAGCCCTCCGGCGTGCGCTTCCAGTCGTCGAGCTTGCCGTTGCCGGCGGCATGCACGAGCGGTTCGAAGCGCTCGCGCATCTCGCGGTCGGTGTCGGGATTCTTGCCCCACCAGAGGCCGGACTGTACGCCGGCGATTTCGCTGCCGCGCTTTCGATCGGCGTCTTCGCCGAACCAGAAATCCAGGACCGCTTGGTATTCGCTCACGTCTTCCTTTCCTTCGCGGGGATGTCTATCCAGCATATCCGATCTAGGCCGAGTCCCACAAGCAACGGCGCGGTGCATGACTTGCTGCACTGGACCGCGGGACATGGCGTGCGGCAGGATGGACCACCTCGACTTGCGGGTCCACGGGAGGTCCGGATGAAAACGCTGCTTGCAACGATCGCCTGGTGCCTGCTGTTCGTACTGAGCTGGCCGCTGGCCATCCTCGTGCTCATCGCCTGGCCGTTCGTCTGGCTGATTTCGCTGCCGTTCCGCGCCGTCGGCATCGCGGTCGAGGGGGTGTTCGCGCTACTCAGGGCGCTGTTGCTCCTGCCGGCCAGGCTGCTCGGCCATCGCCCGCGCCCTGCCTGAGGGCCCTGGAACGCGAATCGCCTGCCGACGGCCTCGATCCGTCGTACGAAGTCGCCGCTCCCACAGCGGGTTGTCGGGGCATGAGTCCGGTTCTATGGGAGGCGCGAACTCGCACCGAATCAATCGAGCAAATCGCGGATCGTAGTTCGCTCCCACAGGCGCATTAAGCTCCCCATGCCGATCTTCACTGTGGGAGACGCCTCCGAGCGCCGATGGTTCAGGAGGAATCGGGAGCTGTAGATCACTCCGGCATGCTCATGGCCCACCGGATCCGATGAATGGGTGTCGGAGGCAGGTCCAGCGACCGATTCCTTGATCGTCGCGACGAAGTCGCTGCTCCCACAGCGGGTCGTTCGGGCCCGAATCCATTTCTGTGGGAGGCGCGAATTCGCGCCGACGGATCGGGTGATCAAGGCTCACGGATCGGGATCTAGAACCTCTTCGCCGTTCGCTGCCCGAGCTGCAACCGCTGGACCCGTCACAGCAACACCGCCGAGGCGATCCCCGGGAACTCGAAGAACCCGAGGACGCCGGTCACCATCGTGACGAAACAGCCCTGCGCCGCGGCGAATTCCTACCAGGATGTGATGAAGATCACCAACGCTGATTTCGTGCAATAATCCGCAAAGGCAACGTGACCGGACGGGGTCGCAATGTTCAGCGCCAACCAGTTCATGGCTCACCTTGTCGGAGACTACATCCTCCAGAGCGACTGGATGGTCAAGGAAAAGGGTTCGAGCAACGTTGCCGCCCTGGTCCACGTCTTTTTCTATACGTTGCCGTTTCTCCTGATCACGCAGGAACCGCTTGCGCTCGGCATCATTGCCGGTTCGCACTTCGTGATCGATCGCTGGCGCCTCGCGCGCATGCTGATCTGGGCGAAGAACCGCCCCTGGCCCGGAAGTCGTCCCTGGTCCGAATGCAGGGCGACCGGATATCCGCCGGACCTTCCGGTCTGGATGTCAACCTGGCTGATGATACTGGTCGACAATATCCTCCACCTTCTGATCAACGGCGTCGCGATCCACTATTTCGGTTGATTTAGTCGCTGGACCGGCTGCCGGCTCGCATCGATTTCTACGGGCCAGCCATCCCGGCAGCACTTCCACTGCGTGACGATAACCTGCCTCGACGACCTGGTCGAAAGCCTTGACGTTGGTCAGGCCGTACTTGCGCACGTCGGGAGCGAGCAGCAGATCGGCGTCTCTCCGTTGTGCCTGGACGCGGACCATGCTTCCGATCTCGGTCGACTTGAGCAGCAACGTGACCAGACCGGGCACGCGATAGCGCCGGCCGAAGGGCAGCCAACGGGAGCGCAACAGTTGCCATGCCGAGGGGATCTGTCGGTAATCGACTTCGTAGGTCTTGTCCGACGAAAGGTCCACGGCGACGACCTCGCCTACAGGGCACTGACGCATGATGTCGATGGGCAGCCCGTTGAGCACGGCGCCGTCCACCGCCAGGTGCTTGTCGACAACCGCGGGCGGGAATGCGCCGGGCATGGCGGCGCTGGCCTGCAGCGCGTCCACGATCGGCCCGCGGGTATGAATATTGATCGATCCGCTGTCCAGGCTGCTGGAATTGCAGAAGAACGGCAGTGGCATATCCTCGATGTTTCCGGTCAGCAATTGCCCGGTCAGCCGCAACATGCGCTTTCCGCTGAGAAGGGAAACCACCGGGATGGTGTAGTTGCTGAATGGCTTGCCGACCACGAATGCCTTTCGGGCCCGTTCATGGGCCGTTGCGGGCGACCAGCCCTTTGCGATCGCGGCGCCGAAGATCGCGCCGATGCTGGCGCCGCCGACCCAGTCGATGTCGACGGCTGCTTCGGCCAGCGCCCTGTACACGCCGATATGGGCGAATCCGCGGGCGGCGCCGGCGCCAAGCACCAGTCCGAGACCGCGGCCGGAAACGATCCGTGCTACCCGGGGGAGATCGGCGTCGCTCCCGCTGCGAACGTGCAGATGGAAGTCCACGTCGCGACCGTCCAGCCAGGCCGCCGTGCCCGTGATTTCCGCGTTTTCCTGCGGATGCCACAGCACCAGAGCCTGTTTGCACAACGGATCCTGACCACCGCTACCTTGCACGATCCTCTCGAACGATCGTGGCGCCGGGTCCGTCGATGAATCGGCCAGCCTGATCAGCAGGTCCGCCTGGCGCACGGCCAGCCTGGACCACGGGCTGTCGGCGTCATGACAGCGATAGATCACGAAGCGGAAGCCGTATTCCTGTTCGTCCAGCCAGGCCGGCAGGGCGTCGGGGATCCCGCTTTCGACATCCAGCGATGCGACCGGTGCGCCGGCGTCTCCCATCCGGGCCGGATCGAGCACCAGCACGGTGTCGAAACGGCTCAACTCCTCGGCCAGGCGATCCACCAGCCGCGTAAGCGACGGGCGATCGTCCAGCGGGAGCAGGCAGATGTTGACGAGGCGGCGGGTCGGCGTGGAGCGGCCCGAGGTTCGATGCTGCAGGCGCTCGGCGATGCTGCCGGCCAGCCGAACGGCCATGGTCGGATGCGCAGCCGCAAGCCGTTCGAAGCTCTCCCGGTCCAGGCGCAGCAGCAGGCTGTCGCGTGCAGCGCGCACGCTCGCCGAACGCGGTTGTCCGGTCAGGAGGCTGATCTCGCCCACCGTCTCCCCCGGCATGACCTCGCCCACGAACCTGGATTCACCGGCTGGCTCGTCCGGGTCGATCCATACCTGCAGCCGACCGCGCACGAGAAAACAGAGCGCGTCTCCCGGCTCGCCCTGGCGGAAAAGCCATTCTCCGCCGCGTAGCGTTTTCCGGTCGAAGGCAGCAGCGACGGCGCCGACTTCCGAACCGCTCAGCTCGAAATACCGGCTGATCAGATCATGGATGCGTTCTTCCGAGGTCATTGGGCGGATTCCCCCGTCCTTTCGGTGCCGTGACGCGTCGAAATTCGGCCGAGCTTCTCCAGCGTTTCGAGGATCACCCCGAGCGAATCGAGAAAATCGGCGAAGCGCCGTTCATCGGCGGCAGCGAACGGCGATCCGTCCCGTCGATTGAGCAGTTGCGCGACCGCGAAGACCTCGCCCTGCCGGTTCTTGACCGGCAGGCAAAGAATCGAGCGGGTGTGGAATCCCGAGCGCTTGTCGACTTCGGGCGAAAAACGCGGATCCGCGTAGGCGTCGTCGACGCGGATGGATTTGCCGCTTGCGGCTACTGTGCCGGCGATGCCGCTGCCCAGCGGAATGCGGACTTCTTCGCCTTCGGGCAAGTCCTCAGCCACCCGCATCACCAGCGAGTCGTCGCCGCGGTCGACCAGGAACAATGAAGCGCGCTCGGCGTCGAGCAATTGCCCGGCCTTGGAGGTGAAACTGAACAGCGCCTGTTCCAGCATGCTCTGGAACGCCATGTCGCGCGCCAGGGCGGTCGCCTCGAGAAAGCGCTGCGACTCCTGGGTGATTTCGTCGAGCATGTCGCGGAAGCCGGCCTCGTCGAGTGCGTCGACGACCTCGCCGATGCCCTGCTTCTGCCGACTATCGGCCAGCGTCTTCATCATCTGCTGGTTGCTGGCGATCACCGCGTCGGTGAACGTCGAAAGGCGCCCGTCCTCCAGATGCACGATGCGATCGGCGATATCGAGGATGCGGTTGTCGTGAGTGACCAGCAGGATGGTCGTGCCCTGCTCGCGCGCCAGGGACTGCATCCGATCGACCACATCGCGCCCGGATTTCTTGTCCAGCGACGCCGTGGGCTCGTCGGCCAGAAGCATGGCCGGGTCTCCGGCCAGCGCCCGGGCGATCGCGACGCGCTGGCGCTGGCCGCCCGACATCTGCTCGGGTTTATGGTGCATCCGGTCGCCGAGACCGACGGCCTCCAGCATCTCTCGAGCGCGCTTGCGTGCTGCCCGCTGCCCGATTCGACGGCTGACCTTCAGCCCGAGTTCCACGTTCTGCAGCGCGCTCAACGCTTCGACCAGGTTATGCTGCTGAAAGATGAAGCCGATGCGTTGCCGGACCTGTTCGAGGGC
Organism: Candidatus Wenzhouxiangella sp. M2_3B_020; assembly: GCA_051428125.1. Taxonomy (GTDB): domain Bacteria; phylum Pseudomonadota; class Gammaproteobacteria; order Xanthomonadales; family Wenzhouxiangellaceae. The sequence goes on along the minus strand of JBPRGD010000054.1, from coordinate 7,539 downwards.
GCGCCCGGAGGCCCCGCATAACTCCTGGCCCAGCACGCGCACGCTGCCCTCCTGGGTCGAGCGCAGTGCGCCGACCAGGGTCAGCAGCGTGGTCTTGCCGGATCCGGACGGTCCGGTCACGATGATGATCTCCCCGGCCGGGATACTGGTCGTGATGTCGAACAGTATCTGCTTGCGCAGTGCGCCCCGACCGAACGAATGATTCAGGCCTTCGATCCGGATTGCCGCTCCGCTCGCCATCAGAAGACGTCCGCCGGATCCAGCCGGCCGACCTTGCGAATCGCGAGAAGTGCCGAGATCGCGCACATGCCAAGGGTCATCAGGAACACGGTGACGGCGCGATCGGGGGTGATGTAGAGCGGCAGCTTGGTTGCGCCGGCGGCGACGCCGTAGAGCCAGTGCACGATGAGGACGCCGGGGATGTAGCCCAGCACGGCCAGGATCGCGGCCTGCTGGAGCACGATGCCGGCTACGAAACGGTTCTTGTAGCCGATCGCGCGCAAGGTTGCATATTCGTTCAAATGCTCGGAAACGTCGGCAAACAGGATCTGATAGACGATGATGCCGCCGACGATGAAGCCCATGATTGCGCCGAAGGCAAAGATGTAGCCGATCGGAGTGGCCGAGTTCCAGTATTCCTTCTCGCGCTCGGCGAATCCGGCGCGCGTCATGACCAGTACGTCTTCAGGCAGGTAGCTTTCCAGGCGTTCGCGCACGAGATCCGCATTCGCTCCGGGCTCCAGCCGGATCAGGCCGAGCTGGATATCGTTGCGCAGTCGATCGGGAAACAACCGCAGCCAGTTGTCGTCGCTGGTCAGAACGGTACCGTCGATGCCGAACGACGTTCCCATCTCGAACAGCGAGACCAGCTCCATTTCCCGGTCGTTGATCTCCGTGACCATCGACTCGCCGCGCCTGAACGTCTCGGCCACTGGTCCGAACTCGGGGCGCGAAGCCGAATCGAAGGCGACCACGTTCTGACGGGCAAGCAGGGGGCGCGCCTCGTCGAATCCCGGGGCGTCGAGGATGTCGTGTTGCGGTTCGAAGCCAACGACATTGATGCTGCGGCGTTCGTTGTTCCAGGGATTTTTCCATACACCCGGAAAGATATAGACCGGCATGACTTCGGCGACAGCGGGATCGGCCAACGACTGGTACAAGCGCCGGATCGAGAACTCCTGCGGACGTACGATGAAAACGCTATCCGGGCTGAAGAGGGCGATGTCGTAATCGAGACGTTCGTGGAAACGCACCGCGCTTTCGAACAGCGCCGAGCGGAATCCCAGCTGCATCATGATCAGCAGCACGGCAAAGCTGATGCCCGCGACCGCGACCAGCAGCCGCAGCGGACGGTGCCAGAGTTGCAGCCAGCCAAGCGGCGGTGGTGGTAGCCAGTCGCGCATGTGCGGTCAGGATCCGATGACCACGGTGACCTGGAGGTTGGTCAAGCCCTGAACCCGTTCGGGATCGTCGAGCAGCACCTCGACCTCGACGATGCGCGCATCCTTGCGCGCCGCGGGATCGGTGCCGATCTCGTCCTGTTTCTGAACCTTGAGACGAACGCGTTCAACGACACCGGTCAAGGGTTCGGGCAGGGCGGGGCTGGACACGATCGCCGGTTGCCCGACCTCGATGCGCCCAACATCGGTCTCGTAGACCTCGGCGATCGCATACATTCGCGCCACGTTGCCGAGTTCCAGTGCGCCCGCCGACCCGACGGTTTCGCCCGGCCGGCTGAGAATCTCCAGGACGCGACCGGCAGAGGGCGCGCGGATCTCGGTGCGCACCGCCTCGGCTTCGGCGCGGCGCAAGGCGGCTTCGGCAAGCTCGATCGCGCTTTCGGCGGCAATGGCCTCGGCGCGCCCGGCGTTGCACGCGGCCTGCACCGAGATCGCCTCTGCCCGGGCCTGCTCGTATTCCTCACGGGTCGATACGTTGGTCTTCTGCCACTCCGCACGTCGCTCGGCTTCGTCCCGCCGGGTCTCGACCAGCGCGCAGTCGCTTTCGGCCATCCGTGAGGCCGCCCGCGCTTCCAGGCGTGCCAACTCCAGCGCGGCATTCTTCTCGCCGACGATGGACTGCATCAATTCCGCGAGGTCCGTGACGGCCAGCAGTTGTCCATCGACGACGACGTCGCCTTCGTCGACCAGCAGCTCGCTGATCGCGGGGCCGGCGGTGATGCCCACCATGGCCGGCGCGGCGACCCGGATGATTCCGTTCTCCGGCTCCAGCCGGCCGAGCGCGGAAATCGCGCTGGGTGTGGACGCGCCGGTTGCCTGCTGCGCATGTGCCGCAGGCAACGAGAGGCTGGATACGAGCAATGCGCCGACCAAAACGGGAATGGGTTGTCCTGGAATCCTGTAGCTCATGCATGCACCTTATCGATTCTTCCAGTCATGGAGCCGAGTCGACACACTTCAGCGCGGCCTGCATTTTCGAAAGCAGGCGATTCAGGTCCACCGGCTTGGTATCGAAGTCATCGCAACCCGCGGCGATGGCGGCTTCGCGATCGCTGGCCATTGCATTCGCGGTGAGCGCGATGACCGGGATGGCGCAGGTATGCCGGTCCGCCTTCAGCTCGCGGGTAATGTCGTGTCCGTCGCGCCCCGGGAGGCTGATGTCCATCAGGATCAGATCCGGCCGTCTGTCCGACACGATTCGAATGGCCTGCTCGCCATCGGCGGCGATCGTGACCTCATAGCCTTTTCTGGTCAGCCTGCGCGAGAGCATGTCCTGGTTCAATTCGTTGTCTTCGACCAGCAGTACGGTTGCCATGGCTTAAATGCTCAAGTAGTAACGCGTTGTTTTTCGAGATGTCGGGCGATTTCGCCGAGCAACTGCCCACCGGGTGCCTGCGCTTTCTGGATGATCTTCTCCACGCTGCCGTTGAGTCGCTCGATGTCTTCCGGAAAAAGCTCCTTGGCGGTGATCACGATCACGCTGCTGTCGTCGTCGGGAAATTCGCAGCGCAGCGTGCCCAGAAACTCGAAGCCGTCGACTTCGGGCATCATCAGATCGAGCAGAACCACAGCGGGCCGCAACTCGCGAAACAGTTCGAGACCCTCGCGACCGTTGGTGGCGCAGTGCGCTTTCCACCCCTCGCCTTCGAGCCAGTTGCAGATCAGGTCACGGGTGTCTTCATCGTCCTCGACGACCAGGATTTCCGTATCGGCGTTCCGGTCCAGTCGAGCCAGCACATCGAGAAGCTGCTGCCGTCTGACCGGCTTGGTGAGGTATTCGGCCGCGCCCAGCGCGAGGCCCTTGCCAGGTTCGTCGACGAAGCTGACCATGACCACCGGGATTCGCGCCAGCTCGGAATCCTCCTTGAGCGCGCCGAGTACCGTCCAGCCGTCCATCTCCGGCATCAACGCATCGAGCGTGATCACGTCCGGCCGCACCTCCCGGGCCATCTCCAGGCCCTTCTTGCCGCGATCGCACGTGAATACCCGGTAGCCTTCGCGTTCCAGCAGGCGTTGCAGCAGGTCACGGGCCGAACTGTCGTCGTCGATGACCAATACCGTGGAACCCCGGTCTGCCGCGACCCGCTCCTTTTCGGCGCCGGCGGCTTCGGCCTCCGGCTCGGCACTGTCCTGCGGCGTGGATTCGATATTGGCCGGGATGTGCACGGTGAAGGTCGAGCCCTTGCCTTCCTCGCTCTCCACCTCGATCGTTCCGCCCATCATTTCGCAGTAGCTCTTGCTGATCGCGAGTCCCAGCCCGGTTCCGCCGTATTTGCGCGTGGTCGAGGCATCGGCCTGGGTGAAGGGCTGGAAGACCTGCTGGATCTGCTCCGGCGACATGCCGATGCCGGTGTCGCCGACCTCTATATCCAGCCATTGATTGCCGTCCTCGACGGTGCCGGAAACCGCCAGGCGCACGGTGCCATCGTGGGTGAACTTGGCGGCGTTGCTGATCAGGTTCAGCACCACCTGGCGCAGGCGGGTGACGTCGTTGACGATTTCGGCCACTTCATCGCTGCATTCGATCACCAGCCTGTTGCCGTTTGCTTCCATGATTGGCCCGACGCTACTGGCTATTTCCTCGACGAACTCCTTCATGTCGATGGCTTCGGGATACAGCTCGATCTTGTCGGCTTCGACCTTGGAAAGGTCCAGGATGTCGTTGATCAGGTGCAGGAGATGCTTGCTGGCCTTGCAGATACGGTCGAGGTCGGGTATGAAATCGTCCGCGCCCTGGTCCTCGGCTTCTTCCTTGAGCATTTCGCTGTAGCCGATCACCGCGTTCATCGGCGTGCGGAGTTCGTGGCTCATGTTGGCCAGAAACTGGCTTTTCGCCTGATTGGCCGCCGTCGCGGCCTTTTCGGCGCTCTTGATCTTTTCGTACATGCGCGCATTGCGGATCGCCGTGGCAATGAAACCGACGTGCCGCTCGATCGCCTCGATCTCGTCCTCGCCGGCCTCGACGATCTTGTGGGTGTTGGCGAAAGCGAGCACGCCGATGACCTCGTCGTTGATGGACAGGGGTAGCGTGATCAGCGATTTGCTTGGCAACAACTCGTGGATCCGCGCGTCGGTCTCCGACATGTTCGATCGTTCGGCTCCGGTATTCGCGACGAAGTACGGCCTGTTTTCGCGCACGGTCCTGACGAAGATGCTCTCGCTTTCGGTCATTGGGATGGCGATGCCCTGGAGGTCCGCCGATGCCTCGTCGGTTCCGGCGCCGACGTAGCGGTCGACGACCAGCAGCTGGCCGCTCGGGTCGACGAACAGCAGCCCTTCCTGGTCGAATTCGATCATGTCCGAGAGGCTCTCCCGGATCGCGGACATCACCCGGCCGAGATTCAGGGTCGAATTGACGACCCGTGCGACGCGGTTCATCGACGCCAGGAGATTGGCCTGCGAATCGATCTTGCGGTTATGTTCCTGCAGCGAGCGCTTGGCCGTGATCAGGCGGCTGCTGATGCGGTTGGTCAGGTAGGCGAAGTAGAGCAGGAAGAACGCGAGAATGCTCGCCCCCAGGTACAGGGGCAAGCCGTCGCTGTGCGCCTGGAAATCCGCCGCCACGTGGGGCCACGCGAACGCGGTCACGATGACGGCCGGAAGCATGGTGCGCACCAGCAGACCGCCGCCGCCGATGACTACCGCGGCGGCGATCAGCATCGTGGTGATGATCATCGAGGGTACGAATGCGTATCCGCTCAGCACGATTCCGGCGCCGCCCAGCGCGCCATCGATGGAGAACGCAAGGTAGCCCACCGTCTTGGAATGGCCGCTGTATTTCGCGACCATGTAGATCAGCCAGGGATACGTGAAGCCGACCGCCAGGACGATACCGATCAGTTTTTGCTGGTCGGGGGGCAGCGTGAGCGAAATGAGAATCGCGGCCAGAGCCATCGCGTAGACGCGACCGGCGAACGGCAGCCGGACGATTGTGTGCACGCCGTCGGGTCTCGATGGCGTGGCATTCGGAGATTCGGATTGCATGGCGGCGGTTAGGCGGGCGTTTCGGCGATTCCCACACCAGGCGCGCCGGGAAGGCCGAACGAATGCTCCGCAAGCCGCCGTCGGCCGACGCGTCCGGTTGCCGCCCGGTCCGCCGGATGCGCAATGCCGCGGCGAACGCCGGCCGATGGCCGCCGTGCATCGGCGGACATCTCCCCAACCGCGGCGAATCGCTGCAATGTAATGCCCTCCCGTCGAACGGAGTCAAAAATAGCACTCCTAAACATTGAAAGCAATCACAAAATAAATAATGTAGATTGAATTACGCCTCACTCGATATTCGAATGTTCCAGCCGCTACACTGGCAGCCGAGCTGCCAGGGAGGCACGGTCTTCATGAACCCGGATCCGGACCCGAGTGCGAACATTCTGGTGGTCGACGACAACGAGATGAACCGCGATCTGCTGTCTCGCCGACTGACGAAAAAGGGCTTCGAGGTCGGGCTGGCTGAAAGCGGCGAAGCGGCCCTGGCCTGGCTGGAGGCCAACGACTGCGACCTGGTGCTGCTGGACATCATGATGCCCGGCATGAGCGGCATCGACGTGCTGGACCGGTTGCGCGAGGCCCGCAACGTCAGCGAGCTTCCGATCATCATGGCCACCGCCAAGGGGGAGCAGGCCGATATCGTCGACGCGCTGAGGCGCGGAGCCAACGACTACGTGACCAAGCCGCTGGAGTTTCCGGTCGTGCTGGCCCGGGTGCAGACGCAGCTGGCGCTCAAGGCGGCCAACGACCGGATCCGCACGCTGGTCGACGAGGTCGAGCGGCGCAACGAGTTCATCCGCAGCGTGTTCGGTCGCTATCTGACCGACGAGGTGGCCGAAACGCTGCTCGAATCACCCGAGGCGCTGGCCATGGGAGGGGAGCGCCGCGAGGTCAGCGTCCTGCTGGCCGACCTGCGGGGATTCACGTCCTTTTCAGCGCACCGTGATCCCCAGGACGTGATGCGTGTGGTCAACAATTTCCTGTCGAAGATGACCGAGGTCATCATCGATCACGGCGGCACCATCGACGAGTTCATCGGCGATGCCATCCTGGCGCTTTTCGGGGCCCCGAGAGCGCTGGAGGATCACGCCCAGAGAGCCGTGGCCTGTGCCGTGGCCATGCAGCAGGCCATGGAGCAGGTCAACCGGGAGAATCTCGCCGTTGGCCTGCCGGAGGTCGCAATCGGTATCGGCATCAACACCGGTGAGGTCGTGGTGGGCAATATCGGTTCGGAAAGGCGCGCCAAGTACGGGGTGGTCGGACACAACGTCAACATGGCCGCGCGCATCGAAGGTTACACCTCCGGCGGTCAGACGCTGATATCGGAAAACACGCGGAACATCTGCGGTGACGCGCTGCGGATCAATGCGGAGATTCGCGTTCTGCCCAAGGGATTCGACCAGGAAATCCCGATCTACGATGTCGCCGGCATCGAGCTGGAATTCCAGCCATGAGCGCGCCGTCGCATTCGACGTCCGGGGCACGCTGAGCGACATCCACCGCGTGGCGAAGAAACCGGTGGAGTCGACCGTCCAAAAGGCTGACGCGTCATCGTGCACCGGCTCGGCAAGCGGCCCGACCAGTCGTTTCGGGGCGGGGCCCGGTCGCGCCGCCCGCGGCAGCGAATGGACCAGGGTGTTACAGCAACACCGCCGAGGCGATCCCAAGGAACGCGAAGAACCCGACGACGTCGGTGACGGTCGTGACGAACGGGCCGGACGCCAGGGCCGGGTCGATGCCGAACTTGTCGAGCGCGATCGGGATCACGATGCCGCCCAGCGCCGCGGCGATCAGCGTGAAGACCATCGCAAGCGCGATGACCCCCGCCAGCATCGGAATACCGAACCAGAATCCGGCAACCGCCGCCATCACCAGCCCGAACAGCAGTCCGTTGATGCCGCCGACGGTGATCTCGCGCCAGCTCACGCGCAGCGCGTTGCTCGCGGTCAGTTCGCGCGTGGCGATCGCGCGCACGGCCACCGTCATCGTCTGGGTGCCGGCGTTGCCGCCCATGGACGCGACGATGGGCATGAGAACGGCCAGCGCCACCATCTGGTCGATGGTCTCGGCGTAGGCGTCGATGACCATCGAG
>JBPRGD010000053.1:0-5354 GCA_051428125.1 Candidatus Wenzhouxiangella sp. M2_3B_020 | reverse complement strand
CGTCCCTGGCCTTCGAGTTGCAGGTCGTCTGCTTCGGCCGGTCGCCTGGAAGCCTCTTCCGAGCCCCTGTAGCGCGGCAGCAGGAGCCTGACGGTGGTCCCTTGACCTGGCTCCGACTCCAGCTCCACGTTGCCGCGCGACTGCCGGACGAAACCGTAGACCATCGAAAGCCCCAGCCCGGTTCCGCGTCCGGTCTCCTTGGTCGTGTAGAACGGCTCGAACACGTGCTCCCGTTCCCCCTCGGGGATGCCGGTGCCGGTATCGGACACCGCCACCTGGATGTAGTCGCCGGGCGCGACGCCGTCTTCGCCCGCGGTGTGCTCGATGCGCCGCCGAACTTCCTGCGTTTCGATGACGAGCCGTCCGCCGTCGGGCATCGCGTCGCGCGCGTTGATCGCCAGGTTCAGCACGGCCGTCTCCAGTTGGGTCGGATCGATCATCGCGCGGTGCGGCACGTCGGCCAGCTCGAAATCGACCCGGATGCCCTCCCCCAGCGTGCGCTCGAGCAGCGGGCGCATGTCGGCGAGCTGCCGGTTGACGTCGACCTCGCGCGGTTCCAGCGGCTGGCGCCGGGCGAACGCAAGCAGCCGGCCGGTCAGCCTCGAGCCGCGCTCGGCGGCGTCGAGCACCATACGTGCGAGCTCGGCGTTGTCCTCGCTGCCTTCCAGCCGCTCGACCAGCATCTCGGCGTTGCCCTCGATGACGGTCAGCAGGTTGTTGAAGTCGTGCGCCACGCCGCCGGTGAGTTCGCCGATCGCGTTCAGACGCTCGCTCTGCGACAGCGTCTCGGCGGTGCGGCGGGACTTGATCATATGCGCGATCTGGTCCGCGACGGCCGCGATCAGCCGGATCTCCTCGGCCATGAAGGGCCCGTCGCCCAATTCGAAACGCGGTTCCTCGCGAATGTAGCCGATTTCTATGAAACCCTCCGTGCGCTCCTCCGCGGCGATCTCGGCCGTGTGCTTGTCGACCGGCTTGGCCCAGGCCGGGCTGCGGTATTCGGCGTCGCCGACGACGATACGTGCGACGGCCGTGTGCTCGTGCAGCATATACCCGGGAATGAACTCCGCGATTTCGGCCAGGATGGCCTCGGTCGACCGGGAAGTTTCGGCGGTCAGCGCCTGGGTCCGGTAGATGCAGGCCTGCTCCTTCACGCGCTCGTGCAGCTGGACTTCGCTACGGACAAGCTCGGTGACATCGCGCGCCACGCCGGTGATCCGGGCCACGTCGCCGTGCTCGTCGAACACCGGGAAGCCGCGATCGTGGATATACCGTATCGATCCGTCCGGGCGCCGGATCCGGTAGCGGATCTCGTCGGCCTGCCGCGCCCTGCGGTTGGCGAACGAACGGACCCGGTCCAGGTCCCGGCCGATGATGGTCCGCTGCCACGCGTCGGCATCCTCGTAGACCGCGTCTCCCGAAACACCGAAAATGCTCTCGAATGCCGGGCTGACGTAGACGACCCGGTGACTGGCCGGCTCGTAGACCCAGAAGACGTCTTCGATGTTCTCGGCGAGTTCGCGGAACCGTTGCTCGCTATCGTGCAGCGACCGGGTCCGCCGCTGGAGCTTCGCCGACATCTCGTTGAACGAGCGCGCCATCTGGCCGAGCTCGTCGCGGGCCCGGACATCGATGTGGACGTCTTCCTCGCCCGCGGTCAGTTTCCGGATACCGGCCTGGAATTCCCGAAGCGGTCCGCGAATGCGGAAGTAGATCAGGACCAGCGCCGCGACGGCCGGCATCCCGATGAGCAGCCCCATCAACAGCAACGCCCCCAGATCGCGGAGCAGCGCGCCCGACAGTGCCTGGTAGCGATCCGACACGATCCGCTGGAACGCCGCGGTCAGCCCGTTCTCGTGGACCTGCAACTGGCGCATGAGATCGAGCAATGCCGATCGCTCGCTCGCGTTCGGGTTCATCAGGCTCGTCGAGGTGCCTTCGGCACGGATGGAGCGGGCGATGTAGGCGATTTCCTGCAGATGCCGACCGGCGACGCGGGACTGCGGGTGGTCGATCGCGAGAATGTCTTCGGCCAGCGCCTCGGCCCGGCCCGCCGCGCCGTCCAGCGCCGAGCCGCCGCCGCGCAGCATCGTGACGTAGTCGATCGCGAGCGTCACCTCGCGGACCTCGTGCCGCAGTTCGAAGATCCGCGTCAGTTCGGAGTTGACCGTACGCGCATTGAGCCACCCGGCGAGACCGATTCCCACTGCCGCGGCGATGCCCACGGCGAGCGCTACGAGACTGATCCGCGAAAGGGTCGAGAGCCTCATCGCGGCTCCTCCCCAGCGCGGTCGAACACCGCCGCCGGCAACAGGACTTCGGCCGGGGCCACGCGCTCCAGCGGTTCGTTCGCGATGAACTCGCGAATCGGGACGTCCAGCGCTTCCATGCCACTGCGGCGTTCGTACCACTCGACGTTGGCCTGGAAATTGGCGAGCAGCGACCAGTCCAGCGTAAGGTCCCAGATCACGCCGGCAAGTTCGTCGCGATCCGGAAGATCATGGTCGGAAACGCCTGCGTGCAGTCGCATGGCCCGATCCGGGCGGTTGTTGAGCATGCGCACGGCCTCTCGGTAGGCCCGCAGAACCTCGGCGACGAACGACGGATTCCGCTCGACGAAGTCGCTTCCAGCGACGAGCAGCCAGTTCACGGAGTCCACTGCACGGATCGGGAAACGGCGCGCGTCGTCGCCCAGCCGATCGACGGCGTCGCGGTGCCAGGGCGACCAGAGCACCGCCGCATCGATCCGGTCGGAAAGCAGGGCCGCCGGCAGCCGATCGATCGGCAGGTCGACGAGTTCGACGACCGCATCGTCCAGGCCGTGGAGACGAGCGAACTGGCTCCATCCGAAATGCGCGGAGGTCTCGAACATCACGCCGACCCGGCGGCCGGCGAGATCGGCCGGCCGCTCGATGCCGGCCGAACCGTCGGCGAGCACGAAATGAGTTCCGTTGGACAGCGCCATCGACGCTACGACGACCGGATGCACGCCGTCGGCTCGTGCCTTGCCGTCGTGAACCCGGCACGCGTGCCGCGCGATCGGCGTCGTGGCCATCGTCGCGAAGTCGGCCTCGCCGGCCAGCAGCTGCTGCAGCGATTCGCGCCCCGAGTTGGTGCGGACAACCGTCAGTCGGCCGGAAGGAAGATCGTCGAACGCGCCGAGTGCCATCGCGACCTTGGTCGGCGCGTCGGCCACCCAGGCCGAAGTCGAAAGCCGGTACTCGGCCGGCGACTGCGCCGGGATGGCGACGAGAACGATCACGATCGCGCCCATCATCAAGAGCGATATCGGGTTCGTCGGCAAAACGGCGCACCCGAGCGGGCGGAATCCGGAAACGTGACGCGGACCGACCTTGGCTCCTGCGCCGGAATCGAAACGCATCGTATAACCTCCTGACCGCCCATGATGGACCTTGATCCCTTTATCGTCAAATGGTTACATGTGAAACATCCTTGACCGGAAACGCGGGGGACCAGGGAAATCGTCAGGCTGATCGCGATGGACTCGCGGCGACCCGGCATCGACCGCGATCGGGCATCATTCCGGGCAAGGCCACCCGAGACCGCCGGATGAGCGAAATCGACGAACCCGCCCTGTTCGCAGTCTGCCTCGGCGGCCGCGTCGCGGGCTGCAATGTCGAGCTGCACGACGTCGTGTTCGCCGTCGGCACTTCGCTGGAGGCCTGCCACCCGCAGTTGCTGGACCGCTGGTTCGGCGAACCCGACGGCCTGCACGTCGACGCCTGGGCGCGGCTGGATGCCGTCGACGGGCACCGCGTCTCGCTGTCGGACGCGCCGTCGGACAACGACCTGAAGCTCTGGTTCGTCAACATCGGCGGCTACGCCCCGGGCGAATTCGGCGAACGGCACGCCTACGGATTCCTCGTCGGCGCGAGCAGGGCCGACGTCAAGGCGCGGGCCAAGGCGGCGCTGCTGCCCGGCAAGGAGTCGGTGCACCGCGACGACCTGTACGGCATCGACGACCTCGTCGCCGTCGAGCCGGGCGGCGGCCGGCACGTACATCTCGAGCCCGCCCCGTCGGCCGCTGCCGCTGCGCCGGCGGTCACCAACGGCTACTTCCCGATTCCGCGCCAGACCATCGCGACGTGGAAGGCGAATCGGGAACCGGGCAGCCCCTGACCGCGCTTCCGCGACCGCACCGAACGAGGAGACTCGACCATGGCGAAGACCGAATCCACGATGCGCGAACCGGGCACGGCCGCCCCCGCATTCGATCTGCCCGACACCGTCACCGGCCGGAGCACGACGTTCGATGACATCGCCGGCCGGAAGGCGACCGTCGTGATGTTCATCTGCAACCACTGCCCGTTCGTCAAACACATCCTCGATGGGCTGGTCGCGTTCGGCAACCACTACCGGGGCGACGATGTCGGCATCGTCGCGATCAGCTCCAACGACGTCTCGGGTCACCCGCAGGACGCGCCGGAGAAGATGAAGGAGCTGGCCGAGGCGCGCGGCTTCCCGTTTCCCTACCTGTACGACGAGAGCCAGGACGTCGCGCGCGCCTACGATGCCGCGTGCACGCCGGATTTCTTCGTATTCGACGCCGAGCGCCTGCTCGCCTACCGCGGCCGCTTCGATGCCGCCACGCCCGGCAACGGCGAGCCGGTCACCGGCGAAGAACTCCGTGCCGCGGTCGACGCCCTCGTCCGCGGCGAACGACCGGCCGACGATCAGCATCCAAGCGTCGGCTGCAACATCAAGTGGAAGAGCGCCGGTCGAGCATCGTGCCGGTGACGATGCGCCGACCCGCGACAATCCGCGGTCTTGCGTCGTTGCAGGTCGCGGTTGCATCCGCGACGATTGACGGGAATCGCAAGAGCGGGCATCCCGTCGGCGACGTAGCGCCGACCTACCTCGGTCGGTGATCGCCCGACCGTGGTAGGTCGCGGTTACATCCGCGACGGGATGAACGGGAATCGCACCCCGGCCCTCCCCGGCTCGCGGAAGGTATGGGAGGGGGAGTCCAGTGCGTTCCCTCGTCGGCAGCTTCGGAGATTTGCAGTTGTAGGTCGCGGTTACATCCGCGACGGGATGAACGGAAATCCTCTACCGGGCATCGTACGGGTCCCGTTTCGGATTCCGAGCTCGGCCGTTGCGCGACATCCGTAGCACCGGAGACGTGCGGCCCTCCCCCGCTCGCGGGGAAGCATGTGGGAGGGCGAATTCCGGCTCCGTGCCTCGTCGACGGATTCGGGAATTCGCCGGGCACGCGAAGCGACGCGCAATGCGCCGCTCGGTCGTTCTTCGAGGTCCCGCCTTCATCGCGACCCGGAGGTCGCTCCTACGGGTTGGTCTTCTTTGCGGTCATCGCGAATCGCTCGCGCATTCGG
>JBPRGD010000052.1:0-30436 GCA_051428125.1 Candidatus Wenzhouxiangella sp. M2_3B_020 | reverse complement strand
AGCCACTGTCGGCGTTGCGATTCGGGATAATCGGCTCGTCCAGAAACCGACGGAGCGAATCATGAACCTGCTATTCGTCTGCACCGAGAACCGTCTGAGAAGCCCGACTGCAGAAGCGATCTTCTCCGACCATGCCGGCGTCAAGGCGAAAAGCGCAGGCCTCGGCCCGCTGGCCGGAACGCCGGTGTCGCGCGAGCTCATCGAATGGGCGCACGTCGTCATCGTCATGGAGCCCATGCACGAGGAGGAGATCGAACGGCAATACGGCGATCTGCTTGAGGACACGCCGATGGCCTGCCTGAACATTCCCGACCGGTACCCCTACATGGACGACGAACTGGTCGAACTGCTGAAACGCAGAGTGCCGGAGCACGTCTCGCTGCCGGACCGATGAACCCCGGGTAGGAGCGACGTTCCCGTCGCGAGGGTCAACATCGCCCCCATCGCCGCGAGGACGCGGCTCCTACGAGGGCGATTCGCTGGACTTTCTCTCCGCCGACGGAATCGTCAGCATCAGCAGAAAGCCGACGACGAAGAACGCCACGATCGTGCTCATGCCCCAGCGCTGGCTGCCCGTGGCGGCGGTCACCCACCCGACCAGCAGCGGACCCGCGAACGCCGTGGCCTTTCCGGAGAACGTGAACAGCCCGAACATCTGGTTTCGCAGTTCTTCGGGCGCCACGCGGCCGAGGTGGGACCGGCTTGCAGCCTGGAGCGGTCCGACGAAGATGCCGATGATCATCGCGTAGACCCAGAACCAGGCGACGTCCTCGACGACCAGGATCGCCGTGGCGCTCGCGATCAGCCCGACCAGCGACAGCAGGATGGTGTTGCGCCCGCCGATCCAGTCGTCCACCCACGAAAGCGCCAGCGCGCCGAGGCCGGCGGTAACGTTGATCGCGATGCCGAACCGGATCACCTCGCTCTGGCTCATGTCGAACGTTCCGGCGGCATAGACGCCGCCGAACGCGAACACCGTCGCGAGCCCGTCGGTGTAGATCATCCGCGCGACGAGGAACTTCAGGATCTCGCCGTACCGGCGCGCGTTCCGGACGGATTCCCCGAGTTGCTGCAGACCGGAACGGATCGCCTCGCCGACTCGAAGTCCCTTCGACGGTTGATCGGGTGTGAACAGGAACAGCGGCAGCGCGAAGACCAGGTACCAGACCGCGACCAACACGAAGGTCGCGCGCACGTGCTCGGCCTGTTCGCGGTCCAGGTCCATGCCGAGCACCGGCCCCTCGGCCTGGACGAAGACGAAGAGCGCAACGACGAGGGACAGCACTCCGCCGGCGTAGCCCAGCCCCCAGCCCCAGCCGGACCACCGACCGATCCGCTCGGACGATGCGAGGTCCGGCAGCATGGTGTTGTAGAACACGAATGCCAGCTCGGCGCCCAGGATGCCCAGCCCGACGAACACCGCGGCCCACCAGAAGTCGCCGGCGTCCGGTCGCACGAACCACAGCATCGCGCAGGCGAACACGCACAGCAGGGTCAGGAACAGCAGCCACGGCTTGCGGCGCCCGGCCCGGTCCGCGATCGCACCCAGGAACGGAGCGCTCAACGCAACGACCAGGCCGGCGGCACCGACGATGTTGCCCCACGCCTCGGTGCCGGCGATGTCGTCGCCGACCACCGACTGGCTGAAGTAGCGGGCGAATACGAACGTCAGGATGATCGTGAAGAACGCGCTGTTGGCCCAGTCGTACAGCGCCCAGGACCACATCGCCAGCGGCCGCTCGGAACCGGTCTTCGACGGATCGGACGACATTGGACGAGCGTCGGGGTCGGGAACGAGGCCTCAGTGTAGCGCCCTGCGAGAGAACGGACCCGGCAACGATGCCGCCCTACACGGTACAGTGAGCGAACACGCCTTCCCGCCGCGACCACCGCCATGCCCGAGCTGCCCGATGCGGAAGTCTTCAAGCAGTACTTCGACGCCACCGCGCTGCACAAGCCCGTGCGCCATGTATCCGTGGGCGACGACCGCGTTCTCGACGAGGTCTCGCCGCAGCAGCTGGGCCGGGCATTGAAGGACCGTTCGTTCGGGGGCTCCCGGCGGCACGGCAAGTACCTGTTCGCCGAGGTGGACTCGGGCGAGGTGCTGGCGATTCACTTCGGCATGACGGGATCGCTGAGCCATTCCGGACCCGGGGGCGACGAACCCGAGAACACACGGGTGCGGTTCGACTTCGACGACGGCGGCTTTCTTGCCTTCGTCTGTCCGCGCATGTTCGGGCGCGTTTCGCTGTGCGACGGGATCGATCGGTTCCTCGAAGCCCACGACATCGGGCCCGATGCGCTGACGCTGACGCGGGAGGAATTCCGCGAAGTCGTCGGCGGCAGCACGGCCATGTCCAAGTCCGCGCTGATGGACCAGGCCAGGCTCGCCGGCATCGGCAACATCTACTCCGACGAGATCCTTTTCCAGGCGCGCATCCACCCGCGTACGGAAGCGTCCCGACTGAGCGAGAGCCAGCTCGACCGGCTCTTCGAATGCATGCGCAAGATCCTCCAGGGCGCGATCGACATGCGCGCCGACCCTGCCCGGATGCCCGACGACTGGCTGGTCAACCACCGGCGGGAAGGCGATGGCTGCCCGATCTGCGGCAAGGCGATCGAGGCGCTGGAAACGGGCAGCCGGAACGGCTACTACTGCCCGTCGCACCAGGCGGAACGGTAGCGCCCGCAATCCTGCTTCACCGGTCTCACCGGGTCCGGCCGGACCCCGGCCACCGATCGCCGAGAGTGGTCAGACGCCCACCTCGACGCGCATCCCGTCGAGGTCGCGCAGGAACATCGCGCTGCCGTCGGAAAACTCCTGGATCTCCGGTACCTCGAACCCGCCCGCTGCCATCGCATCGCGGATTTCGACGATACGGTCGCGGCTGTCCGCGGTAAAGGCGATATGGTTCAATCCCGGCGCGAAGCGATGGTAGCCGCGCCCCGGCTCCGAGGCCGGGCGCAGGTCGAAATGGACGGCCTCGCCATTCGCGTAGACGTGTTCGCGGAGCTTCTCGAATCCCAGTAGCGGCAGCAGCGCATCGTAGAAAGGAACGCAACGCTCCATGTCGGAGAGAAAGAGCACGATGTGATCGAGTTTCATTGGAGCGTCTCCTCCGGTCGGACCCGGAAGCGGGAGAATGCAGGAGCCGCGAAGCCGGGGAATCGGTGCCGGTCAGACCGGAAAACCGGCCAGCCGCAACGCGACTTCCGGCGATCCATCGAGTCCGCGGCGAGAGCGGGCCGGCGCTCCATCGCGCTTCAGCCGCGCCGTGGTATCGATCTCCGGGCTCCAGCATAGATCATCGAAGCGGTGGACACCATCGCGGGTTCGAACGCGGTACTCGCCCAGCGACAGGCCCATGCGCCTTCGAACAAGCCGGCTTCCGATCGATTGCAGCGAGGCCACCTCGATCTCGACCACCTCGGAACGGGCGATCGTGGTCTCCGGGGCCGCCGATCGACCCGGCAGCGCCAGGGGACTGCGCGGCGGATAGACCCGGATCGCCTCCGGCGAGATGCCCAGCACACGGCGCTTCATGCGCCGCAGGCGCCGCACGATGATCCAGTACGCCGCAAAGAGCGAACCGACGATCACCAGTGTGCTGGATGCAAGCGGCCGCAGCCCCGTTTCGGGATCGACCGGCAACCAGGCCGAGAGGCCCAGCGCGACGGCCATGATGAAGAATGCCGGGGCGAAATCGCGCACGAACGAAACGCGATCCAGCGCCGTTTCACGGTACAGGAACTCCCGCCCGCGTGTTTGCCCGGCAAGCGCTTCCGGCATTCCGGCGGCGTTCCGTCAATCCTCGCCCTGGTCGTACCGTTCGAACCACGCCAGGATATTGTCGATCTTCGCGATCAGCCGAGACGGCCGGCTGGCGATGCCGTGCGAGGTCTCGGGCAGGCGCACCATCACGGTGTCGACGCGCGCGAGCTTGAGAGCCTGGTAGTACTGTTCGGTCTCGGACATCGGCGTTCGGTAGTCCTCCTCGCCGGTGATCAGGAGCGTCGGCGTCGTGACGTTGCCGACCAGCGACAGCGGCGAGCGCTCCCAGTAGTGCTCGAATTCCTCCCACGGCAGGCCCGGGAACTGGTGCTTGATCTGCCCGGGGTAGTAGTCGCCGGTCAGGGTCTTGGAGATCCAGTTGATGACCGGCTTCGCCACGGCCGCGGCGCGGAAACGGTCCGTGAGGCCGATCGCGTAGGCGGTGGCAATGCCGCCGGCCGACCCGCCGGTGATGAACAGGCGCTCGGGATCGACGAAACCCTTCTCGATCATGGCGTCGACGCCGGACATGTGATCGCCGAAGTCCTCTTCCGACGAGTACTTGTATTCGAGCAGCATGCCGAAGTCGCGGCCATAGCCGGAGGAACCGCGGTGGTTGTCGTAGAACACCACGAAACCCTCGGCGGCGAAGCGCTGCATCTCGGCGGAGAAATGCGGACCGTAGGCCAGGTGCGGGCCGCCGTGGATCTCGAGGATCAGCGGGTACTTCTTCTCAGGGTCGAAGTCCGGCGGCGTCAGGTACCAGCCCTGGATCTCGGTGCCGTCGACCGAGGACTCGTAGACGATCTCGTGAACGTCGCCCAGCTCCCGCTTCCCGAGCAGGTTGCGGTTCAACTCGGTGAGCTGCCGGGCATCGCCCCGGCGCGGCCGGACCCATACATCGGCCGGCGCCTTTTCCGTGCCCAGCGTGTAGGCGATGGTGCCGTCGTCGGCCACCGAATAGTCGCCGCTGCGATACGGCCGCCCGATGGTCGTACCGTTGATGCCGTCGATGACCACGTCGACGTCGCCATCGAGGTCGATGCGGCCCACCTTTCGCCAGCCTCGATCGGTGTAGTGAAAGTAGACCGACTTGCCGTCGGCGGCCCAGACCGGCGCTTCGATCGAGCGGTCCAGTTCCTCGCCCAGGGTGCGCAGGTTTCCGCCGTCGGCGTCGATCAGGCCAAGCACGTTGATGGTGTACTGCCGGCCCTGGTGATCGTCGCGCTCGAAGGCGATGGTCTCGCCGTCGGGCGAGACCGCCGGCGCGGCCTCGACACCCGGCAGGTCGGTGAGCTGCTCGAGGCCGCCGCCGTCGACGGCGACGCGATAGAGATCGCTCTCGGTCAGTTCGTACTGCCAGTTCTCGTCGCGGTTGGCCGAGAACACGATGCCGGAGCCGTCGGGCATCCAGGCCAGCGGGCCGTCGTGGTTGTAGTCGCCCGACGTCAGCTGGCGCGCCGCGCCGCCTTCGGCCGGGACGACGAACACGTGAGTGAAGCCCGGATCGAGGTAGCCGCGGCCGTCGAAGCGGTAGACCACGCTGTCGATGACCACCGGGTCCGGCGCCCACTCAGCGCCCTCGGGCTTCTTCGGCGCTTCGGCCAGCGAGGGTTTCTCGGCCGGAACGTGCATCGTGAACGCCAGCATCTTCCCGTCCGGAGACCACGCCACGTCCGACGGCGGCTCGACCAGGCCCGTCACCACCGCCGTGTCGCCCGTGTCCATCCAGCGCACGAACAGCTGCGTCCTGCCGTTGCCGTCCTCGGCGACGTACGCCAGCCGATCGCCCGACGGCGAGAAGCGCGGCGACGAGTAGCTCGACCGCCCCGACAGCAGCGGGCGATGGTTGCCGCCGTCGGCATCGATCATCCAGAAGTTGGCCAGCGCCTCGTCGGTCATGATGTCGTGGATGGCGCGCGCGTAGACGATGCGCTTTCCGTCCGGGGCGATCTCGACGTCCGAGACGTACTGCAGGTCGAACAGGTCGGCCGAGGTCAGCCGGTTCGGCTCGCCTTCGGCCGAGGTCGCGGGAATTGCGAGCGGCACGAGGAACAGGGCAAGAATCGGGAAAAGCAAGCGCTTCATCGGGGAATGGCTCCGGATCGAATCGGCGGCTCAGTCTAACCGAACGCCCGCCCGCACCCGGCCCTCGCGGAACTGCCGGACCGTGGACGACGGACGCGGCGCACCGGCGGCTAGGCCATGTACCGAGGCATTGGCAACGGCCCGGGCGTGACTCGTATAGGATTGGATCGATACTTTTCGACTTCGAACCACCGAACGGAGAAACAAGAGATGAAAGCAATGTGGCTGACGGCATCGCTGGCGGGCATGCTCGCGACAACGGCGCCGGCGCAGGAAGGCGCGGAGACCGAACCGACCTTCGGCGGCCAGGCCGGCGCCGACCTGTCGATCGAGGCCATGGAGCCCACCGACGAGCCCGTCCGCGTCGGACGGGCCGGCGAGGACCCCGCCGACATTGCGCGCTATCTTCTGGCCAGCGGCGCCCGCGCGGCAAAGCTCGCTCCCGACGGAAAGACGCTGGCGTTCTCGTGGTCGGTGACCGGCGAGCCGCAGCTGTGGACCATGCCGGCCGAAGGCGGCCAGCCGCGCAGGCTCACGTTCGGCTCCGGCGTCACGTTCTTCGAATGGGCGCCGGGCGGCGCGCGCCTGATCTACGGCGCCGACAACGACGGCGACGAGCAGCCGGCCTTCTACTCGATCGCCGCCGACGGCTCCGAGGAGCGCCTGGTTCTGCCGGCGGCCGAGGGCGGCTTCCGCGTGTTCGGAGACTTCGCCGGCGACGACATCGTCTACGCCTCGACCGAGCGCAACAGGCTCGACTTCGACATCTGGCGCGCCAGCCTGGCCGGCGACGCCGAACTCGTGTTCAAGGGCGAGTTCGCGTTCTACGCGCACGATGTCTCCCCCGACGGCCGCCACGTCATCGTCACCGAATCGGTCGGCGAGGACAGCGACAACCTCCACCTCCTCGACCTCGAAAGCGGAGAGCTCGAAACGCTCTCCGAGCCCGACCCGCGCGCCAACCACGGCGACGCCGGCTTCGCGTGGGCGCCTGACGGGTCGGGCTTCTATTTCGCGACCAACCGCGGCCGCGAGTTCCCTGCACTGTCGTTTCACGAACTGGAAGGCGGCGAGACCCGCGTCATCGCCGAGCCCGGCGTCGCGGTAGGAGACCTTGCACTGTGCGGGGCCGAAGACGGCTACCTCGCGTGGACCGAGAACCGCGACGGCTTCGACGCGCTGAAGGTCCGCGCCGTCGACGGCCGGGAGTCGGTGACGGCCCCCGAGCTTCCCGAGGGCGTCTACGGCCTCAGCTGCGCCGACGATGCAGATCGTCTCTCCGTGGTCGTCAACGGCTGGCGCACACCGGGCGACGTCTACCTCGTCGATCTCGCTTCCGGCGACGCGACGCGGGCGTTCGAATCCAACCTGGCCGGCCTCGATCCGGACCGGCTGATCCGGCCGGAATCGATCCGGATGAAGGCGCGCGACGGCGTCGAGCTGCAGGGGCTGCTCTACATTCCCGACAGCGACTCTCGCGACGGCGACGATCCGGCGCCGGTCGTGTTCGACGTCCACGGCGGGCCGACCGGACAATCCAAGGCGAGCTGGGAGCCGTCCATGCAGTACCTGCTCGATCGTGGAATCGCGGTGTTCCAGCCCAACGTGCGGGGTTCCACCGGTTTCGGGCGGACCTACGTGACACTGGACGACCGCGAAAAGCGTCTCGACTCGGTGCGCGACCTCGTGGACATGCTCGCTCACTTCGAAAAGCACCCGAGGATCGACGCCGACCGCGCGGCCGTTCGCGGCGGCTCCTACGGCGGCTACATGGTCAACGCTGTGCTGGCCGAGTACCCGGATGCGTTCACGGCGGGCGTCTCGCTGTTCGGGGTAGCCGACTGGGTGACGGCGCTGGAGGTGGCATCGCCCGCGCTCAAGGCCTCCGATCGCATCGAGTACGGCGCCATCTCGGAAGAACGCTGGCGCGATTTCTACCGGGAGAACTCGCCGATCAACAAGGTCGACGAGATCGAGGCGCCGGTCCTGTATTCCCACGGCGCGATGGACCCGCGCATCGACATCGCGGAGACCGAGACCATGGTCAAGGCGCTCCGCGCCAACGGCGTCGAGGCGCCGTTCGTGCGCATCCCCGACGAGGGCCACGGCTGGCGCAAGCTGAAGAACCGCCTGTTCTATTTCCGCAAGGAGGCCGACTTCCTGCGCGAGCAGTTGAAAGGCGGCGAGTCGGACTAGGCGCCCGGCTCATCCGCACGATGCCGCGCCGGTGAAGCGTCACGCCGCCGGCGCTTCGCTCGCGCAACGGAAATCGGGATTGACCCGCTTCTCCAGCGGGACCACCTCGAACTCGCGCTCCAGCGGCGTGCCGAAGATCTCGTAGCGGACCGTAGCGCGATCGCAGGCGAGAAACTCGACCGTCATCGTGCCCACTTCCTCCGTTTCCTGCCCGGGTTGCGGAGGCGCGTCGAAGCGTCCCCCGGTGGACGCGAACAGCGGGCCGCTGGCGGTGCTGCCGTCGACGTTCAGCTGCGCGGTCAGCCAGCGGTTGTCCAGCGCACCGACGTCGTCGAGGCCGGTCGGCGGGTCGGAGGCCTGCGGGCCAACGTAGGTGAACCAGGCGACGAACAGCAGGTCGGCGAACGCCATGTAGTCCAGCGCAAGACCCTGCGCGTTGCCGGCGAATGCCGGGTCGTCGATGACCCACTGCCCCTCGCTGTCCGCCGAAAAGTCGAACGCCACCGGCGTCGATTCGTTGCACACGCTCGCGTCGCTGTCCTGGGACTGCTGGCAATGCGCGATGTAGTCGACTTCCATCGTCGCCGTATCCAGCTCGGGGTCGATCTCGCCGCCCAGGTTGCCGCCCATCGCGACGTTGAGCAGCACGAACATCGGCTCCTCGTAGACCGGGCATCCGCGCAGGTCGTAGGACGCGACCTCCTGGTCGTCCATGTAGAAGACGGCGCGGTCGGGGGTCCACTCCATGGCGTAGACGTGCCAGTCGAGGACGTCGGATGCCCCGTTCGGGTAAGGATGCCGCTGCTCGAATCCGCAGGCGAAACCGAAGTTGTTGAAGAAATTGATGATATAGCTCTCCGGCTCGTTCGAGAACCACTCCCAGACGTCGATCTCGGACGCGCCCGGGTTGGGCCATCCGACGTCGTCGTTGTCGCCCTTGACCGGCTGCTCGTCGATGCGATTTTCCAGCATCCAGAACGCCGGCCAGGTGCCGCCCTCGAGATCGTGAAACCGGATTCGCGCCTCGATGCGGCCGTAGAGGAACTCCTGCTTGTCCTTGGTATTGATCCGACCCGAAGTCCACGACTTGAACGTCCCGTCCAGGCCCGGGCAATCGATTCCCTGCCGGCGGGCGATGATCTTCAGCGTGCCGTCGGAGACCTCGTAGTTGCGCTCGGGCGACGAATCGTCATCGGTGTAGCACTGGACCTCGTTGTTGTAGTTCGCCTTCGTCTGCGCCGTCCAGTCGTCCCAGTTGACGCCGTCGCCGTCGAACCGGTCGATCCACTGGACCTCCCAGCCGGCCGAGGCCGCGCCGCACGAAAACAGGGCCAGAAGCATGCATGAAGTGGCTCGGGACATCGTCGCTCCGTGAATTTAGACAACGCTGTCAATTCTGACACAGTAGCGGCGCGATTTTCATGCGCCCATACCCCGGAGGCGCCGATGCACGCTGCTTCCGACAGCGCGGCCCGTACCGCGTGCGTGCTCGCGAACGCCCAAGGCCATTGGCACTGCAATGCCGCGGTCGTTCCCTGCGGAAAGGAACGGCCCGGAAGGCCGGGCCGTTCTCGTTCGAGCCCCGATCCGAGGCTCGGGCCTCGGATCCGGATCAACGCATCGCCTGGTCGGGTGCACCCCGGCCAAAGCTTACGCTCACTGCTTCAGCGCCGTCGCCGGCATTTCCGTTGCCCGTGGCGTGAATCCCCAGACGGCGATGCCGCCGAACTGGTCGCCGATATCCAGCGGCTGCGAGCACGAGGTATGGAACGTGATCTGCTGGAGAAGCTCGAAATCGCCGGTGTCGCGGATCTCGATCGTGATCCTCGGCGGCACGAACGGCTTGTTCCATTCGCTGTAGTCGTTCAGGACCGGGAAGGTCTCGCCGACCAGGACTTCTTCGGCGAACAGTCTTCCGCGGTTCCCGGTCCGGTGCCGGTGATCATAGACCTCGATGAAGACCACGTTCGGGAGCGCACCGCTGGTGAACGTTTCGATGACGACTTCACCGGGGTCCTGCGCGTAATGGTCGCCGTTGGCATGCGGACCGTTGTAGAGCAGTTCCAGGTTGGCCGGCTTGGTTCCGCAGACCGCGATTCGCTCGCAGTCGAACGGATCGCTGCCGTTCTGGCCCCGGAGGCTCACGTTGTCGAGCAGCATCCCGTAGGTGTTTCCGAGTCCGAACGCTTCGAATACCAACGTCGTCTCGAAATCGTCGTCGGCGATGAAGTTGTACGAACCATCCGTCCAGAACATGTCGGTGCTGGTGGTTCTCAACAGCGTGTCGTCGTCGACCATCACCAGCATGTTGCTGTCATCGGCGGTCGCGGTCCTCGGTCTCCAGGAGTACGACAGCGTGTACGTCGTGTGCGGGCACGTATCGACTCGCTGCAACAGCGTGACGTTGCAGTCCGCCTTTCTCGGGTTGAACGTCCCGTCGGGCGCCATCCGATGGTGCGAGTCGAGCTCGGCCTTCTGGTTCTGCGAGCACGGTGTGCAGCCCGCGACCAGGTTACGCTGGATTTCCACGCGCCCCGGCTCCATCAGGCCCGTTTCGAACGAATCGGACCAGTAGACCTCCCATCCCGGAACCAGGGTTCCATCATGGCATTCGGGAAGTCCGTTCCTTGCGCAGTAGCCCGGATCGGCATTCTGGCCGAAGAACGTGGTCCAGCCGTTGCCCTCGGCGTCCAGGATGCCCATCGCATCGAGATCGGGCTCCTCGAAATCCCCGTTGACCACCAACTCGTCGGCCATCGCGGTCAACGGTACCGCCAACAGGAATGCAGCCGCCAGCAACGAAAGCAGCCGGAATGTTCCGGACCTGCACCATCCAGCACGAAGTTTGGTTTGAGCGTTCATGATCGACCTCCTCTGCTTCCATCGGGAGGGAGGCGGGCCGGCGCGGCCCTCTACAGAAGCCCTGTCCGACGGGTTGCAAGCGTGGTGACTCGGCAGTGAGGTGTGTAGCTGCACGTGGCGAAAATGTCCGTTTCGGGGGCAGCGGTACCGCTTTTCTCGTGGCCGTGAGCCCCGTAAATCGGCTTCGCCGCGTGGACTTTCATCGCCTTACTGTTGCGATCATCCCGCGTCACATATTTTATCAAAAGACGTGGTTTTTGTCACATTATTAGAATATACGCAACTATTTGACTCGTCGCTCTTTTCCTGAACGCGCACCGGCGGCAGTGGCACGGAGGAAGGCAGGCGCCGGCCCCGTCGACGCGCAGCCGCTTCGTCCACCAGCCACGTGCCCGAAGCCTACGCGAGTGGCCGTGGGAAATCGAAGTAGCCGATCTCCTCGCGGAACAGGTCGTGGATGTGTTCGGCCAGCTCCTCGTCGTAGTAACCGAGTTTGCCGCGCCTGCCGGATGCGTTGTAGCGGCCCAGTTCGCCCGAGATACCCAGCCGCATCCTGAGGGCTTCGATGTCGCGTTCCAGGCTTTCGAAAGACAGGATCAGGTCGAAATTCCCTACCGCTTCATCCAGCGACTGGCCCGGAAGCGCCATGTTTCGACAAGGCCGTGGTTTGCCACTCGACTGCGCTAAGACGTGCGCAGGCATCTCGGGCCGATTCGTCGACGGCGAACGGTGCCCTTGTCTGCGGACCATCGATCCGGAACGAGGCTTGCCCGGTTGCGCCCCGGACAGCGGCACTGTCCGGATCGCCTCGGCCGCCTCGACGGTACCCGCATACCGGGACTGCAGCAACGCTACTCGGCCTCACCGCCCTCGTCTTCGACTTTGCCGTCGATGGTCCAGCCGTTGTACCAGGACATCATGTACAGCATGGTGCGCATCGCGTTGGACGGCTTCGAGCCGGTGCCATGGTATTCGCTGTCGAAGCGCATCAGCTTCGCCGGGACGCCGCGCACCTTGAGCGCGGCGTAGTACTCCTCCGACTGCGCCATCGGCGTGCGCAGGTCCTCTTCGCCGGTCATGACCAGCGTGGGCGTCGAGACGTTGTCGACCAGCATCAGCGGCGAGGTCTTCAGCCACGCCTCCGGATCCTCCCAGAACGGTTTTTCGAAGAACGAGAACGTGAACTGCGGGATGTCGGTCGTGCCTGCCATGCTGATCCAGTTGACGACCGGGCACCGCACCGCGGCGGCCGCGAAGCGGTCGGTCTTGCCGATGACCCAGCTCGACAGCACGCCGCCGCCGCTGCAGCCGCCGACGTACATGCGATCGGTATCGATGTAGCCCTGTCCGATCACCGCGTCGATGCCGGCCATCAGGTCGAGATAGTCCACGCTGGGATAGGCGCGGTCGATGGCCTGCGAGAACGCCTCGCCGTAGCCGGTGCTCCCGCGCGGGTTGGTGTAGAGCACCACGAAACCGTTGGCGGCAAACACCTGGTTGCGGAAGCTGAACCGGCCCTGGTACATCGCGAACGGTCCGCCATGGATTTCCATGATCAGCGGATACCGTTTCTCCGGATCGAAATCCGGGGGCTTGACGATCCAGCCGTGGGCGCGGTTGCCGTCGTCGGCCTCGAACCAGATCTCTTCCTGCTCGCCCAGCGTCTTGCCGTTCAGCACGTCGGCGTTCACCGAGGTCAGGCGCTCCGGATCGCCGCCGCCGCGCAGCGGGAACGTGTACACGTCTCCCGGCTCAGCGAAGCTCGCCAACACCCCGGCGCCGGTGCTCCGGCCGTCGTCCGTCGACTCCAGGTCGAGCACGTGCTTGCCCGTCGTGACCGGCTCGACTTCGCCGTCCAGGTCGGCACGGAAGACGTTGACGTAGCCCTCGTCCTGCGCGGTGAAGTAGATGCCGCGATCATTCCGATCCCAGAACAGACCGCCCGGCGGTCGATCGAATCCGCCGGTCAGCAGTTCCGGACCGCTGCCGTCGATGCCCATCACGTACAGACGAGGCATCTCGTAGGTCTTTTCCGTCACCGGGTAGCCGAGATACGCCACGCGCTCGCCGTCACGCGAAACGGCGGGATCGACCCACCAGCCGGGCTCCCCGGTCAGTTGCCTCTTCTCGCCGGAGGCGACGTCGACGGCGTAGATGTGCGAGCGACGGTAGCTCAGATCGTGATCGGGGTCGTCGTAGCCGTCGATCAGGATCCGCCTGCTGTCGGGCGTCCAGCTCAGGCCGGCGCCGATGAACAGTCCGTCGAACTGCGCGCCGACGTTCCACTCGCCGTGCGTGAGCTGGCGCGCGGTTCCGGCCTCGGCGGGAACGACGAAGAGATGGGAAAACCCCGGATCGCGGAACCCGATCCGGTCCTGTCGATAGTGCAGCCGGTCCAGGATCCTTGGCCCCGGCGTCCAGTCCGCGCCCTCGGGCGGAGTCGGGAGGTCGATGTTCCACGGGCTTTCGGCCGGAACGATGGCCACGAACGCGATGTGCTGGCCGTCGGGCGACCAGGTCGGCGAACTCGGCGTGACGTCCACGCGCGTGACCTGCGAGATCGCGCCCTCGTCGTCCATCCAGCGAACGAAGATCTGGCGCTTGTCATTGTCGTCGGATGCCAGGAACAGGATGCGGCTGCCGTCGGGCGACCACCTTGCGTTCGAACCGTCGACCAGGAACCGCTGGCGGCTCCCGTCTGCGTCCATGATCCACAGTGCCGAGTGGCGACTGTCGCCCATCGCGTCGATGTGTTCGCGCGTGTAGACGATCTCGTCGCCGTCCGGCGAGATCCGCGGGTCGGAGACTTCCTCCATCTGCAGGTAATCGGCGACTTCGAGGTGCGGTGAGACATGCTCGGTGCCGTGAGCAACCGAGACCGCCAAAAAACCAGCGCCGATCAGCGCGATGGGGAAACGAATCTTCATGCCGGAGACTCCTTTGTATTCGACCACCGATCGCGGTCAAAGATTGTTGTTCTGCCGTTCGGAACGGTTCGTCTGCGCGGACGATCGACATCCGGTCATCGAATCTCGAAATGGGGTGCCGGAAGGCGCACTGAAATCTATCACCGCGCCGGGGACGCGTCCAATCGGGCCGCGGGGCCAGACGCAAAAGCGCCCCGGCTTGAGTAGCCGGGGCGCGCCGAGTCTGTCGTGGGAATGTCTTCCCGTCCCGGGTCAGTTCAGCGTTTCGACCTCCGCGCGAATGGTCGCGTTGGACTCGAGCGGTTCGGCGGGCTCGAGGAAGATCTCCTTGCCTTCGACGCGGATGCACTCGTTCGCCGCGACGGTGACGTTGTTGTCGTCGTGGATGACGCGAAGCGGCACGCCGTGGCGGCTGTCGCCCAGGCACACGCGAACGACGCGGTCATTGCTGTAGGAAGTGACCTGCTTGCGAGCGCCTTCGAAGAAGTAATAGACGTCCGTCGGCGAGGTCAGCTTCGCCAGTCGTTCGGCATTGCTGTCGTACTGCGCGCTGACCGGCGTGAATGCAAGTGCGCCGATCAGTCCGATGAGGAGCGTGGATGTCGCGGTAAAGATTCTCATGAATCCTCCTTTCATCTGCGAAAAGTCTTTCTGCCCAGAGCAGGGCCGTTTTCGGGACTCCATGCTCTGTCACATCACTCCGGATGCGAATTGCCACTCAGGGTACCCACCAGGGACCGGGGGACCGCAATAACATTTGTTAATCCGGCTGCACGGCCCGGATAACGGCACTTCGAGCGGTTCCGAAGATCTCGATTCATCGTCGCACGCCGCTTCGCGACCCGCTCGAACAGCGTTCACCGATGCCCACGAGGGTGCCCGGAGCGAATGTCCCGTCCCCCGGCGGCCATGACCTGCGTGCGGTGTGCCTCATCGGTCGCGCACCCGATCAGCACCCGGGCGGGGTGGCTATACTGGTCTCCGATCCGTGGACCCGGGAGGCACCTTGTCGAAACAGATCCCGCTGATGGACCTGATGATGCTGCTGGCCGAAACGCAGTCCAATCCGATCCATGTCTGCGGACTGATGCTGTTCGACAAGCCCAAGGGCCGACGCGGCCTGGTGCGCGAGATCGTCGAGGCCTATCGCGCCGCCCGACCGACGCCCCCGTTCGACGGCGTGCCCGATCTTGCCGGAACGCACACGCCGCGCTGGCTCGAACCCGACCACTACGACCCGCACTATCACGTACAGCACATCGCGTTGCCGCCGGGCGCTCGCTACGCCGACCTGCTCCACCTGGCGGGCGATCTTCACGAGACCGTGCTCGATCGCGACCGCCCGCTGTTCCGGATCTGGATCATCGACCAGGTCCCGGGCGGGCGATTCGCGCTGTTCGTCAAGATGCACCACGCCATCGTCGACGGGGTCAGCGCGGCGCGACGGGTCCATGCAAGCCTGCGCCCGACCCGGCACAAGGGCGTGCCGAAACCGATTTTCGCGGTCGACGTGCCGCCCCGGAAACCGCGTCCGCCCAGGGCCCTGGTCAAACGGCTGCTGGGAGCGAGCACGACCGCGACCAGCCAGTACATGGCGCTGCTCGGCAGCCTGGGAAAGGGCCTGTGGAACCGGATCGGATTGGCCACCGAGGGCAGCGTGCCGTTCGCGGCGCATCGCGGACCGTTGAACGAGCCGATCCGAAGCGCCCGGAGCGTCGCAACACTGTCGCTGTCCTTGACGGAAATGCGCAGCGTCGGCCGGAAGTGCGGCGCCACGCTGAACGACGTTGCGATGGCTATCGTCGACGCCGGAGTGCATCGCTACCTGGCCGAGCAGAACCGGCCGTTCGAGCACCGGCTGGTGGCGATGTGCCCGGTTTCGCTGCGCGAGTCCGATGACGCATCGGGCGGCACGAAGGTCTCGGCGGTATTCGTGCGCATGGGCGCGCCGGAGGCTTCCGTGGCCGAGCGCCTTGCGCAGGTAACGGCGTCGATGAACCGGGCCAAGGATGACGTGCGCGCCATGTCCAGGGAAACCGCGCTGGGGTATGCCGTGGGGATGATGGGCCTCGCCGGCCTGGCGGCGATCACCCATGCCGACCGGGTCACCCGGCCATCTGCCAACCTGGTCATCTCCAACATTCCCGGCTGGGATCGCCAGCTCTACCTCAACGGCGCGCCGCTCGTCGGCGTCTATCCCGTATCGGCGATCGCGGCCGGCGTGGGACTGAACGTCACGGTCCTGTCGTGCAACGACAGCATGGATTTCGGCTTCGTCGGCAACGGCGCGAGCCTGCACGATCTGCCGGCCCTGGCCGGGCACGTGGAGAAGGCATGGCTGGAACTGCAACAGGCGACGAGCGAAGCGCCTCGATCCAGGGCCACGGAAGCAGGATGAATCACCCGAACCGATGGATTAGTATTCGCTGCTGATGAAGATCCAGGCACCCAACCGGTAACGTGGTCAGCTGGCAGACACGTACCGCCAAGCTGCTCGGCCGATTGACCATCCGTCAGTCGCTGAAGCACGAGCTGTCGATCGACGACATGCGCGCCCGGATCCGGGCCATGGAGCGTTTCTTTCCCGATGTGC
This sequence comes from Candidatus Wenzhouxiangella sp. M2_3B_020, assembly GCA_051428125.1. Classification (GTDB taxonomy): domain Bacteria; phylum Pseudomonadota; class Gammaproteobacteria; order Xanthomonadales; family Wenzhouxiangellaceae. The sequence continues at coordinate 13,998 of JBPRGD010000052.1, read as the reverse complement.
CCGACGACGTCCGAATCGACGTCGAACCCGGGCTGTCGAATTGCGACGCCGAATGGGTGACGCCCATGGCGGGAGACACCGAGCGCGTCGTGCTCCACCTGCCGGGCGGCGCGTTCATGACCCGCTTCGAGCGTGCCGAGCGCGTGTTCCTGGCGCGCCTGTGCCGGGCCGCGCATGCCCGCGGGCGCCTGGTGTTCTATCGCCTCGCCCCCGAAAACCCGTTTCCCGCCGGCCTCGACGATTGCGTGGAGGCCTACCGCCAGCTTCTCGACCTGGGCGTGGCTCCCGAGCACATCTTCGTCAGCGGCATGTCGGCCGGCGGCTGCCTGGCGCTGGCCCTGATGCTGACGCTGCGCGACGAGGAGATGCCGATGCCAGCCGGCGCGGTGCTGATGTCGCCGGCAGCGGATTTCACCGAGCGGGCCGACACCGGTTCGCGGGTCGACAATGCGAGGCGCGATGCCCTGCTCAGCCTTGAGCAGGGCGACGAGATCCGGCGGCTGTACCTCGGCGGCAGGACCGAGCTGGCCCGGCATCCCTACGTCTCGCCGGTGCTGGGCGACTTCGCCGGCCTGCCGCCGCTGTTCTTCCAGGTCAGCAGCACCGAAATCCTGCTCGACGACAGCCGGCGCTGCTCCGAGCGCGCGCGGGCAGCCGGCGTTCCGGCCGAAGTCGATCTCTGGGATCGCATGCCCCACGGCTGGCAGGCCCTGTCGGTGACGCCGGAATCCGGCCGCGCAATCGGCCGGCTGGCCGACTTCATCCGCGAGCAGTGCCCGTGACGTCGACCGCCGGCAACCGGGCCTCGGCCACGGCGTTCATGCAGGCGCTCCGCAGGGACCATGCCGGCCTGTCGCGCATGCTCCGCGCGATCGATGGCCTCGCCGACCGCCTGCCGGACGAACCGGAGACGGTCCAACCGGTGCTGATCGAGGCATTCGATTACCTGCTCGGCTACCAGCACGGCTACCACCACCCGCGCGAAGACCGGCTGTTCGAGCGGATCCGGGACCGGCGCCCTGAGCTGGCGGAAACGCTGGAGCAGCTGGCCGACGAGCACGAGACCGGCGAGCACGAAACCGGCGAGCTTGCCGACGACCTGGCCTCCGCCACGCCCGAAGCGCTGCGCGGGCGGCTAGGCCGGGGGCAGGCCGCGCGCATTCGTGATTACGTCAGGCATGCACGCCTGCACATGCGCAGCGAGGAAGCCGTGTTCTACGCGCGTGCCGAAGACGTTCTCAACGAAAACGACTGGGCCTCGATCGTTGCCGACGACGGACTGCAGGATCCGCTCGCCGACCTGGAATCGCTGGCCGACGAGTACCCTGCCCTCGCGGCGCACTTCGACATTCGCGCACGAAAGACCGGCCCCGTCGATGTCGCGCGGACCGCGCCCGGTCCGCTGCACGGTCATGTGCTGTCGCTGACCGACCTCTACGGCGGGCTGTTGCACGAGGGCTTCGACCTGACGCGCCGGAACGCCAGGCGCCTGATGGCCGTGCGCGGTCCCATCGGCCTCGTGCGCGCGTTCGGCGAAATCACCACCGACAACCTGCGTTTCGCGGGGCAATGCATCTCCCGTCCGTCACGCTGGGCCGTCGACACCGGCACCGACTTGCTGGCAGCCCGCATCAAGCCCGACCGGGACGGCTAACCGCATACCCGCTTGTCCGTCCGGCAAGATCGGATCGGCGGAATCCGGGCACCCGGAGCCGGTCGACCCGGCCCTGATTGAACCGCAGTGTGGCCCGGCGTATGCTCGTTCGACGGCACGCAGCGACGGAGCGAGCCATGAAACGGATCCTGAAGTGGGGGGCCTACTGCGCCGGCGCCATCGTCGTGCTGGCCGTATTGGCGGTGATCGCCGTCTACGCGAGATCGGAATGGCTGCGCAATCAGACGTGGCACGTGCCGGACGATGCACTCACCCTCGATCCCGAAGCCGTCGATGGCGCCGACATCGACGAAGGGCGCCGTCTGGCGACGGTGCTCGGCTGCTTCAACGGTTGCCACGGCGAGCGGGCCGACGGCGGCGTGTTCCTCGACATTCCGAACGTGGCGCGGGTGGTCGCCCCGTCGCTGACGCACCTGGCCTCCACGCGCGACGACGCCGACATGGTCCGCTCCATCCGGTTCGGGGTCAGGCCCGACGGCACCAGCGTCTGGGGCATGCCCTCCGACGCGCTCTACCACCTGTCCGACCGCCAGATCGCCGACATCATCGCCTTCCTGCGCAGCCAGCCCGTGTCCGATGCCGTCGACGACGAGACCACGTTCCGGCTGTTGGCCCGCGTTGGAATGACGCTGGGCGAGTTCCGCCCGCCTCCGGCCACGACCACCGCGATGCCGGAGCGACTCGATCCGGCCGACTCCACCGACGAGTACGCCGCGGGCCGCCAGTTGGCCATGGTGGCCTGCGCCGAGTGCCACGGCCTCGATCTGCAGGGCAGCGAAGGCGGAACGCCTGCGCTCGGCATCGCGCGCGGCTACGACCGGGCCGCGTTCGGCAAGCTGATGCGCACCGGCAGGGCGATGGGCGATCGCGACGTCGGCCTGATGAGCCGGGTTGCTCGCGGCCGCTTCAGTGCACTGACCGAGCGCGAGGTCGACGGGTTGCATGCCTATCTGTTGGAGACCGGTGGGCGGGATCTCGTCGAAGGCCGAAGTGCTGAACCGTGAAGCTTCACCGACTCCGTCCCGTAAATCCGCCCGCGCTCGAAGCGAGCACGCATTGCTGAGCCGCGCAGGCTACCCTGAACCGATGCGCCGGACTGCATGATCGACAACCTGCAGACCTGAACCGCGCGGCGCCGCGCCAGGGAAACCTCGCAATGAGCTGGATATCACGGCTACTGAGAACGCTTGCGCGCCCGGTACGACGGGGTACCGAGCACAGGGGCCTGCTGATTCAACCCTATCGCGGGTATGGATCGAAGAAGAGCGTGTTCCTGATGGGGCGCGTCTTCCGTCAACCCGGAAGCCGGGCGATCGCGCCCGAAGGCCGACTGCTGCGCGACCTGTTCCGGTTCATCCGCCGCATGCTGCGCCGCGGTGCAGGCAGTCGCCAGGTCGTGTTGCGATTCGACGGCCGGGAGCACCGGGCGACGACCGACCGCGACGGCTACTTCCGCTTCCGGATCGACGCCGAGGACGAGTTCTCCGTCGATGGCGGCTGGAACCCGGTATCGCTCCAGCTCGGGGAAGACGCGGAGGTTCACTCGGAAGCCGAGGTGTATATCGCACCGTCCAGCGCCGAGTTCGTCGTCATCAGCGATATCGACGACACGGTGATGTACACCGGCGTGGCCAACAAGCTGAAGATGTTCTGGCGGCTGTTCGCGACTGGCGCGCACGCGCGCGCGGCGTTTCCGGGCGTCGGCGACTTCTACCGCGCCCTGCACGCCGGTTCCAGCGGCGACCAGGACAATCCGATGCTCTACGTGTCGCGTGGGCCGTGGAGCATCTACGAGATGCTGGAGACGTTCTTCCAGCGCAACGACATCCCGGTCGGCCCCATCCTGTTCCTGCGCGACTGGGGCCTGACGCTGCAGCGTCCCCTGCCGCGACGCGCGACCGAGCACAAGCACGACCTGATCGAGGACATGCTGCATCTGTACGAAGAATTTCCCTTCGTGCTGATCGGCGACAGCGGCCAGCACGACCCCGAAGTCTACGCCGACTTCGTCGAACGCCACCCCGGTCGCGTCACCGCCGTCTACATCCGTGACGTCAGCGGCTCGGAAACCCGGGCCGGCGAGATCGAAAAGCTGGCCGAAGCGATACGTGACACCGACAGCGACCTGGTCCTCACCGACGACACCGACGAGATGGTCGAGCATGCGCGGAAGAACGGTCTGATCCGCTAGTCTCGAGATCTCCCGATGGAGACAGGCGGATCGACGGCAATCGGCCTAAAGACGGGGACAGGCACTCTGTGGTAAGGCGGGGACAGGCACTTTGTAGGGAATTTGGGGGGAGGCGTCCAACTATGTCCAATTTGTCATGGCCGGATCGGGCGGCAGAACACTGAACCCGGCACGGCTTAACGCTCCCTCGCTTCCGGTGCGCCCGCGCCGATGCGCAGCGTGAGTGCGGCGCCGATCAGCGTCGCCGCGATGCCTATGGCATTGCCGTACCACGGTGCGATGGCCGGCGTGCCGTACGTCACCAGCAGCGTGGCGTAGAGGTTCGGCAGGTAGAAGATCAGCGACACCGCCGGTATGGCCCAGTACGACCATCGCTCGCCGGTCCTGAACGGGATCAGCAGCAGCAAGGCCAACGCGGCGGCCGTTGCCAGCCATCCGCCTGCGGCCAGGCGAAGCAGGGCACGGAACAGCAGCTGTTCGTCGTGCGAGAGCTCGCTCCAGTCGCGACCGATCGCGTCGGCGTGATACGGCATGAATTCCGGGGCCACAAGGTAGACCGTGCCCAGCACCACGCTCGCGACGACCACCCCCCAGTAGGCGGCGGCGGCATATCGTTTCGATCGGGCGTCTGTCTTTTCGCTCATGCTGTCATTCCTCGCAACAGGGCCGTCGGTCCGGCCGTGCCCGGCACCACGGGCGAGCCGGTCGAATGCATCGTCGCTTTCCACCCTACCCGGTCGAACCGGAGACTGCAGGGCCGGTCCGAAGGCGTTGATACGCGGCCATCGGGCTCCGGCAGTCAGGCACCGCGATTGCCGATGCAGGAAGAAGACGGCATGACAGATGTCACTGTCGACCCGTCGAGGCGATTTGTTACCGTGAACCGTATCAACCGAACCGACAGGTCAACCCTTGCGAAGAGTGCTGATTGCGGCCCTTGCCGTGCTGATCTTCTTTGCCCCGGCCGGCAACGCCGAGCTCACGGTGCGGGGCGGCTTTTCCGGCAACTGGACCGATCCGATCGCCAACCGGCAGGGGGTGCAGATCGAGATCGTCGACGGCGACACCGCCGTGATCGCGTGGTTCACCTACGACGCGTTCGGCCAGTCGACCTGGCTGTTCGGCACCGGCGAGATCGAAGGCGCCGTCATACGCGCAGAGATGCTGCGCTTCGAAGGCGGCACCTTCCCGCCGGGCGACTCGGATCCCGATGCCATCGTTTCGCAGGCCTGGGGAAGCGTCGAACTCCGCTTCGAGTCGTGTTCCGCCGGCACGATGTCGTGGACGCCGACGGCCCCCGGCTTCGAGCCGGGACGGATGGAGCTCGGCCGCGTCACGGCCATCGACGGACTGGACTGCGGCGCGCCGGAGCGGTTCCAGCGTGAGGTTCGCTTCCACTTCGACGCCGGTGCGGGGCGATGGCGCGCGCTGTTCTCCGACTACGACGAAGAACAGCGCGATCTGCTGATGACCGAGGCCGGCCGATTCCGGCTGCCCGAGCCGCTGGCCGACCGTGCCGGCTACAAGCTGGCCGGCACGAATCGCTCCGACGATCTGGCGATGCTGATGACCGCACCGATCGGCGGCCTGCGACCGAGCACTACCTACCGCGTTGTGCAAACCATGACCTTCGCCACGCAGGTGCCGGACAACTGCTTCGGTATCGGTGGCTCGCCCGGCAATTCGGTCTACGTTCAGCTCGGCGCAAGCCCGACGCGGCCGAAGGTGTTCGAAGACGACGGCCGCTATCGCCTCAACGTCGGCAAGGCCAACCAGTGCAGCGACTGCGACGGCGAGGAGGCGCTGGTGGTCGGTGATATCACCAACCGCCAGCAGTGCGAACAGGTAGGCAGTCCATTCGGCGAGTGGCAGCTCAAGACCGTATCGACCGCTGGGCGCGACTTCATCGCCGGAACAGACGCCGACGGCACGCTCTGGGTGTTCGGCGGGAGCGACTCCGGGTTCGAGGGCCGAACCGAGTTCTACGTCACCGACTGGATCGTGCGCCTGCAGCCGATCGAGTAACCGACGCGGCGCCGTGCTGGGACGCCGACCGAGGGCGGGAAGGTGCCTGTCCCGAACCGTACTCCATCAAAAGTAGACCCAGGCGGGAAGGTGCCTGTCCCGAACCATACTCCATCAAAAGTAGACCCGGAGCGCCAGGTTGAATATGCCGTCTCCGTCCGTCAGTCCGTATCCGGCTTCGACGCCCAGTCCATCATTGAATAGATAGCCCAGGCCTAGCTCGCCGCCGAATTCCCATTCGGCGGAATCCTCCAGGAATGCACTTCCCGTGACGTTCCCGTAATCAATCTCGAACCAGTGGAGCGTGGGCTGCGCGAAGAAGTATAGATCCTCGTTTGCCCGGTACTGGAAGCGGGCGATTGCGCCGACCAGATATTCCAGATCGACGTCGGTGGGGACCCGATTGACCGCAGACATCGAGAAGATCGGAACGGTGTCGTCGATGACCCCTACGCCGGCTCGAATCTCGGGCTGAAAAGACCAGCGATCCCCGAATCGGTAGCCCAGTGTCGCGGACAGCGCACCGAGGTCTGCGATTCGGTAATCCGACAGGTACGTTAGCCCGGCGCTGGAGGTCACTTGCGCGTGGCCGTTCAGCGCAAGCCCGAACAGCATGAAAAACCCAGCAACTCGTTTCTTCATTACCCCATTCTCCTTGCCATGAGAGATTTCGGGTAGCGGATCGCTGGATGCGAGGCCGTATTCGGACAGGGGAACCGGACTTCATGCGGTCTGCCAAGCCCGGCGAAACGCGCTACCCATGACTGCCGACGTTCACGCTACAGCAGCGCAGGAACGCAGTCAACGAAAAGATCGGAAAAAAGATCGGGACAGGCACTTTGCGGCAAAAGATCGGGACAGGCACTTTGTAGGAAATTTGCCTACCGTATTTCGACCGATTTGCCGATTTCTGCAGCCCGACTCATTCGCTAGGCTCACGGTGAACTCTTCATCGAATAAGAATCCATGCCGCAGGCCCGCAAGCGACTCGTATCAACCGACGTCACTCCCTTCTATCACGTGATCTCACGCTGCGTCCGGAGGCACTTCCTCTGCGGCCGGGATCCGCTGACGGGCAAGGACTATTCGGCGCGGAAGCAGGACATTCAGAACCGCCTGGCACTGCTGGCCGAGGTCTTCGCCATCGACGTCTGCGCCTACGCGATTCTCTCGAATCACTACCACCTGGTGCTCCACGTCGATGAGCAGACAGCGCTCGAGTGGTCCGATCTGGAGGTTGCCCAACGGTGGACACGACTGTTCACGGGTCCCGCGCTAGTGCGCGCATTCGTCGCCGGACAGGATCTGAGCCCCGCTCAGCGACAGGTCGTGCGCCACCACGTCCGCGAGTACCGCAACCGTCTCTGCGACCTGTCGTGGTTCATGAAATGCCTCAACGAGCCCATCGCCCGCCAGGCCAACGCCGAGGACAATGTCACAGGGCACTTCTGGCAGGCCCGGTTCTCCAGCCAGGCACTCCTCGATGAAGCTGCCGTATTGACGGCGATGGCCTACGTCGATCTCAACCCGATCCGCGCCGGTATCGCCGAAACGCCGGAGGCATCGGATTTCACGTCGATCCAGCAGCGGATCACTGAATGGAGGGCCAGGAAGGCCAGGAAATCCGATCGACCGCCGAAACAACCGGAATCGATCGATGAAACGGCGAATCTGAGCGAGATCATCGTCGGATTACTGGGATTCGCGGAAGACGGCGAGGAAAGCGCTGACGGCTCCATCCCCCACTCCACCGCCGATTACCTGGAACTGGTCGACTGGTCCGGCCGAGCCATCGTCGACGGCAAGAAGGGCGCGATTCCGGAAGGCCTGCCACCGATCCTCGAACGCCTGAGCATGCGCCCTGAGCAATACCTGGCCTACGTTCGCAAGCCGAAATTCGGCTTCGCCAACGCCCTCGGCGCGCTGGACAAGCTCAAGGCATACGCCAACTACTTCGAGAAGACCTTTCTCAAGGGCCAGAACGCGGCCGCTGCGCTGTTTTCACCGGGACGATAAACACTAACGTCAACGAGGACAATGAAACTGGCCTTGATGCCAGGTTCGGCGTGTCCGCGCAACCGCATTGGCCGGGTCTTGGAGCTCAGAAACGCTAAAGGCGGCCCAAATTCGCACGGATCGGAATGAAATGATCGATATAGAGGGACGGCACAGAAAGATGGCGGCTATTCAAGCGGTGCCTGTCCAAATTGCCTTGGTCCGAGTACTCGGACTCAGCGACGACAGCGACCGGTACCGAGAAAACTCGATCCCCTACTCCACCGCCGACTACCTCGAACTGGTCGACTGGTCCGGCCGAGCCATTGTCGAGGGCAAGAAGGGCGCAATCCCGAAACACCTCCCGACGATCCTGGAGCGCCTGAGCATGCGGCCGGAGCAATACCTGGCCTACATCCGCAAGCCAAGAATCGGGTTCGCCAACGCCCTCGGCGCGCTGGAAAAGCTCAAGGCATACGCCGACTACTTCGATAAAGCCTTCCTCAAGGGCCAGAACGCGGCCGCCGCGCTGTTTTCACCTGGCCAATAATCAGCGTCACCCTCTCGGAACGACTAATTGGCCGCGATGCCAGGTTTGGCGTGTTTGAAATTCGAGATTGCCTGCCCCGCGGAACTCGAGAAGGCAGAAAATCGCCCGGAATCGCGCAAACTCGGAGGCGCTAAGAGATGCGAAGCGGCGATCTAGCCAGACCGAAGCTCCTCACGAAGTGCCTGTCCAAGTTGTTCATGCTTGCGCGGCCATTGGAACTTCGCCTGTTCCAGACGCTTGTACCAGAGACAATAGCCGGTCTGGTCACAGTAGAGCACCTTGAGCCGGTCACGGTGGCGGTTGCAAAACACATACAGGGCGTCGGCAAAGGGATCCAGGCCCATCTGCTGCTCGACGATGGCCGACAGGCCGTCGATCGACTTGCGAAAGTCGACCGGGTCACGGTGCAGGTAGACCGTGGGCAGGTCACGCCACAGGCGCATCAGCCAGCTCCCGCATCAGCTGCGCAATCCAGGTCGGTGATGTTGACTCGGATACCGTCAGCTCAATACCGCGCCAGGAGACGACCATAGGTCCAGATGCTGAGTGCGAAACCGGTGGCTTCACCACCACCAGTCCCTTCGAGGACTCAGCCTGACGCAGGGCTGCACGACGGCGGTAGAACGACTTCGGCGTCAGACCCAGGCGCCGGCAGAAGGCAACAACCGACTCGCTGCTACTGGCCTGCTGCGCGATCAAATCACGCCATTGCGCCGAGGTCAGATACCGTCTCGCCGCTGCTGTTCTCCATCATCAAACTTATCGGAGTCAGCATAGTCATCAGGCGAGCGTTGAAAAGAGCGTAGGTTCGTCGGCGCTTACCCTACAAAAACTAGTACAAATTCCTACCCTCTCTAGGAATATTCCTACGCTTTAGCGAGAAAATCCCCGATTTCTATATCACCTCCCAGCCAATAAATTAAGAAGTAGCTGAGCATTTAAACCACTTCTTTGTTTGCTAATAGCATAAATTTCTAAAGCCGTTTTTCCCCAACAGGAATTAAAACGTTACTTCTTTTTCAGCACAACCAAGTGAATTATTTATCAATCCGATATCGTAAATCGTCAATTTAAGGAAACATAAAATGCGAAAATATCTTAGTGCCTCTTTACCATGCTTTTGTCTAGCGGCTTTTTTTGCTTTTTTATCGGCAGCCCCGGGAGCAGCCTCAGACGAGTGCTCAGAACCTTCGGAGTACCATGCATCGAAATTGAACTCCATTTCGGGGTTCAGTCAAGCGAAATTGAATCAACAAAATAATCTCATCATAACGCTGGATCACAACGCTGATAGCTATGTAGATCGTATATATCGAATACATCTGATAAACAAAAAACAGCGAAGACATGCAATTTCACGCTGGTCTGCAGGCGAAATCGAACTTCAAGTATTATCATGGTCGATTGGCGATCGCAAATTTCATAACTTTCTGCCCATTCAATCTCAAAATGGATTCTCTATAGCTTCCAATCGCTTTAATTGCGTGAACGAGTTTATCGCGAGCCAAGAAATTCCTCTTAGTCCTTTATATCGGCGTTCGGCAATCTCAGTACATTATCCTGGAATATTGCAGGCCATGTCTCATAGGTCGGCATTGAAGTCGTTCGAAAAAAACGGCATTTTCTCTGACAAGGGAGTGTCTGCAGAATCATCGAAAGAGCCGTTGGAGAGTAGAACGACCTCCGGTCCGCTGTTCTGCGCCGCTGGCGGCGAAGGAGCAAGCGGCTGCAGCATCAGCTTTGGGGGAATTGGTGGCCTCACTACTGGAAGCTGCTCCGTAAGCGGCTGTGAAGCACCGAGTTTCGCTTGCTGCGGCCCCGGGTGGGGAAGCAATTGCGTTTGTCGCCAAACCGAAGATAGCGGCACGGGCGGTAATTTTGGTGACCCCGGCGATGGGTCCGGGGGCACGGACGGAACGGGAGGCGGAACAGGTGCTGAGGATGAGTGTGACCAAGAGGACCCCCCTACATCATGCGACACATCCGAGGAAGATTCCGACGAAATCGACCCGTGATACGAAAGCTTTTTAGTCGCGTTTTTTGGAATTAACTTATTTGATTGTCCAACAACTGATCTAGGATGATGGGCAAGGGAACTCTCATATCAGGTCGGGTAATGCTTATATACTTAAAGATTAATAAAGTAAGAAAGCAAGAGGATTGTACTTATTTTTGAAACAAGTAAGTGATTCATGTGAATTGACTACACTAGGCTTTCCCTGGAAAAGACCGGGTCCAATTTACTATGGCCTTTTATTCGAGCATAAAAGAATAGAGGAGATTGTAAATAGCAGGCTGCCTTTCTAGCAAAAACAGCGGAAGGTTTATAATTCAGGAAGTAATGCAGTGAGTGATCATTCCGAACGTCGATTGTTGGCTGGGTGTCGTCCATGCTGGTGAACAAGTTCATCTTCAGGCAGTAGATCCGGAACTTGCCACTGAACCTCTCGTTGAACGCGCTCTCAATCTCTTTTCCGAATTAAATTAAGAGCAGTTTGCGCAGCTGATCTCGTCTCCCGAAGAAAATCGTCTCGAGCGTGGACTGCACGCCAGTGTCGCAGTCTCTGGATTCCGTCATTGCCATGACCGTTCTCTACTGCTACATCAGCACCACACCCTGCCACAGTCTGCCAAGCACGGGCGCAGGTCGCAACGAGGCAGAGCCGGCCCTAACGGCCCTATCGCGCCGGATCAATCTGCAAGGTTCGACGACCAGCGTCGTCAGTGATTATGCGAAGGCGCATCGGGTTATCGGCTCGGCGCGTTTTAGGAGAATGCCTTCGTCGCGGTCGATCGTGAGCGCGGCTGAAACAGCGGTAAAGACCCGGTGGAAAAATGCACGCAAGGCCTCGACTTGAATGGCGCCTTGGCTCCGATTCGAATCAATGACCTAGTAATTAACAGATGCTGATTCTGCGGGAGGCATTAGCGGATCAACCGGTCAAGATTGCTGAGCATCTTCCTAGAGCCATCCCCTGCCGCCCCCATTCCCAGCTCCGGAAGAATCCCTATCCACAGGACCACTAGCCCCAAAACCACCAACAAAAACCCCACCAGCCGACTCAAACTCCCACCTGCCACTCGCCCCTCACCCCCAAATACGGCACCCACCACCCGCAAATAATAAAACACCCCCACCCCACTGCCAACCACCACCAACCCCATCAACTCCCACAACTCCGCACCGGCCCCCGCCGCCAGCACATAGAACTTCCCGATGAACCCGCCCGTCAGCGGAATCCCAGCCAGCGAGAACATCATGACCACCAGCGCCGCGCCGACCAGCGGACTGCGCCGCGCCAGCCCGCGGATGCTTGCCAGCGTGGCTCCTTCCGGATGTTTCTCGGCTCCGATCGCGATGAAGGCCCCCAGCGTCGTCGCGGCATAGAACAGCGTGTAGAACACGACCGCCTCGGCGCCGAACGCGCCGCCGGCGAGCACGGCGGTGAGCGCGTAGCCCATGTGGGCGATCGACGAACAGGCGAGCAGGCGCTGCAGGTCGTCCTGCCGGAGCGCGAGCCAGTTGCCGGCGAGCATGGACGCGCCGGCAATGAGCGCGAGCGCGGTCCACCACGGCGTGCCGGGTTCGAGCCCGATCGTCGCGCTCAACCGCAGCACCAGCGCGAGCACGGCGATCTTCGAGACCGTGGCGAGGAAGGCCGTGACCGGTAGCGGCGCGCCCTGGTAGACGTCGGGCGTCCAGAAGTGGAACGGGACCAGCGAGAGCTTGAACGCCAGGCCCGCGATGAGTAGCGCGATGCCGGCCCACCACCACGCGCCGGTGGCGTCCAGGCCGGCGAGCGAGGCGAAGTCCAGCGCGCCGAGCTCGGCGTAGACCAGCGCCATGCCGAACAGCGCGAAGCCCGAGGCCAGCCCGGCGAGCACGAGGTACTTGACGCCGGCCTCGATCGAGCGCGGCACGAGGCAGTGCCAGGCGATCAGGATGAACAGCGCGACCGATAGCAGTTCCAGCCCGAGAAACAGGCTCGCGAAATGAGCGCTGGCGGCCAGCACGCAGGCGCCGAGCAGGCCGAGCACGAACAGCCCGTGCGTCTCGCCGGTGCGCTGCTCCGGCCCGATGCCGGACCGGGCATGCATGAATGCGAGCACGAACAGCGTCGAGGCCGACAGCAGCGCCCAGAAGAAGCGTGCGAACGCATCGACGCGCAGCAGGCCGTCGACGTCGATGGCCAGGTCGTTCCAGGCGACGACGACGGCGACCAGCGCGGCCAGCGTGCCCAGCCCGGCGATCGCGAACGGGACGATCGGCTTGGTCGGCGCGAACGCCGCGGCGACCAGCGCGACGGTGCCGGTCGCGGCAAGCACGATCAGCGGCAGCAGCGCGTGGAGTTCGGGCCCGGTCACGGGCCGCCCCCGGTCGTCTGCAGCGTCGCATCGAATGTTTCAGCCAGCCCGTTCAGCCACGGCGCGAGCACGTCGAACAGCAGGCCCGGCTGCACGCCGAGGACGACGACGAACAGCGCCAGCGCGCCCAGCAATGCGCGCTCGTCGCGCGTCGCGTCGGCCGCCGAGCGCGCGGAGTCCGGGATCTGCAGCGGGCCGTGGAAGCTTCGCTGCACCAGCGCCAGGCCGTAGACGGCGGCGAGCACGAGGCCCAGCGCGGCGACCGCGGCGACGGCCGTATCGACCCGGTACGCGCCGACCAGCACGAGGAACTCGCCGATGAAGTTCGCCAGCCCCGGCATGCCGATGGAGGCGACGACGAACAGCAGCGTGAATCCGCCGAGCACCGGCATGTGCTTCCAGAGCCCGCCCGTCTCGTTCATGTCGCGCGTATGGATGCGCTGCTGCAGCAGGCCGGCGATGACGAACAGCGCCGCGGTCGACAGCCCGTGGGCGACCATCTGCATCACCGCGCCCTGCCAGGCCTGGACGTTCAGTGCGAACACGCCGATCAGCACGAAGCCCATGTGGGCGATGCTGCTGTAGGCGACCAGCCGCTTGAAGTCGGTCTGCGCGAACGCAAGCCACGCGCCGTAGAGCACCGCGACGACGCCCAGCCACATCATGTACGGCGCGATCGCGACCGCCGCCTCGGGGAACAGCGGCAGCCCGAAACGCAGCAGCCCGTAGGCGCCGGTCTTGAGCAGGATGCCGGCGAGGATGACGCTGCCGCCGGTGGGCGCGTCGGTGTGCGCGTCGGGCAGCCAGCCGTGGACCGGCACGGCCGGCAGCTTGACGGCGAACGCGACGACGAAGCCCAGCAGCAGCCAGATGCCCGTCGTTCCGCCGGGCGCGGCGCCGCGCAGCGCGTCCAACGCGAACGTCCACTCGCCGGTGGCGTCGAAGTGCAACCAGACCAGCGCGACGATGGCCAGCAGCATCAGCAGCCCCGAGGCCTGGGTGTAGATGAAGAACTTGATCGCCGATTGTCGTGACGAGCGTTTCGAGTCGCCGTGCCCCCACTGGGCGATGAGGAAGTACATCGGCACCAGCATCAGTTCCCAGAACAGGAAGAACAGGAACAGGTCGACGGCCAGGAACACGCCGAGCACGCCGGCGATCGCGAACATCAGCGCGGCGTAGAACGCGCCCGAGGCC